>CBFCWF010000075.1:0-16355 GCA_965601425.1 uncultured Chromatiaceae bacterium
CGCCCGGACTGACGCTGACCACGTGCGCCCCGGCGAGCGGCGTAGGCCCGACTCGCGAGTGGAAACCGGCCGGCAGCTGCGCAAAACTGTTGTCGAACGTCAGATCGGCGAGGCCCTTCATTCGGGCATGCTCTGCACGGCCGGACGCGTTATCAACCCGCGCCGTTCGGGGTATTCGCCCGGGCCGCCCACCACGCTCAGGTCGGCTCACCGGGCAGCGGGACAGCGAGTCGCTGGTAGAGCGCGTCGAAGTCGCGCCGCACGACGCCCGGCAGTGCTTGCCCGCGGCGGCTCAAGTCGCCCACCAGTCCGGCTGCCAGATCAGCAGGGCGACGACTGCCGTCCGCCAGCACGATCTCGACCGTGGACCGCCCGTCCAGGGACAGCTCCAGCACGTACACCGCCGCACCGCCGACCACCGCGGGCAACATCAGCGCGAAGCCGTCACAGCGGAAACGGCCGTGCAACAGGTAGCGGCCGAAGACCAGGAAACGCGGATGATCCCGGTCGCCGCGAAGACCCGCTGCGACCGCAAAACGTGGCGCGTCCGCGCGCAAGCCGACCAACAGCGCCTTCCCGTCGTCACCCGCACGCAGCCTGGCCCGCAGATAGTCGCTCAGCTGTTCCGCGAGCACGCGCCCGACTCAGCGGAACACGGGCACCGGCGTGACCAGGAACCAGGTCTCGCCGTCATCGTCGCTCTCCCAGACCTGCCGGTCGACCAGTTGCCGAACGACCTGCTGGTCGACCAGCACATAGTCGATGACCGCGGTCTGGGTATAGCGCGACGGGTCCTCCTCATCGATCCTGCGCACCGGGCTGGACTCGTAGCTGGTCACCCGCACGTTGTCGAGACCTGGCGGGACATCGACCTCCTCGCCCTCTCCGCGTTTCTTGAACACGTACATGTTCTCCAGATTGCCCCAGCGCACCGTGTCATCGAACAGTTTCAGATTTTCCGCCAGTGCGTTGGGTACGTCCGGGCCGTACATATTGGTCTGGCAGGCGCACAGGAACAAAAAGGCGAGTATCGGCAGTGGGCGCATATCGGGACTTTCCTCAGGGTTGCTTGGCCGCATGGTAATGAGCGTCGCCGCCGCTGTCACCGCTCACGGGCTGCTATCATTGCGCATCTCGTTCAGGAGTCGGTCATGTCGGTAGGTGAGGATTCGGCGGCGCCAGCCGCCGGCGCGCCCGCGCTGTTACGCGCGGTCGCGGTGGGCGATACCCCGATCACGCTGTTGGGTACGGCCCACGTGTCGCGCAGCAGCGCCGAGCAGGTGGCCGCAGAGCTTGAGAGCCGGGCCTACCAGGCGGTGGCGATCGAATTGTGCCCAAGCCGCTTCGACGCGTTAAATAATCCGGACCGGCTCGCCGAGCTGGATCTGATGCAGGTGATGCGCGAGGGCAAGGCCTCGATGGTAATGGCCAACCTGGCGATGGCGGCATATCAGCAGCGCCTCGGTGAGCAACTGGACATCGAGCCCGGCGCCGAGATGCGGATGGCGGTCGACCAGGCAGAGAGACATGCGCTGCCGGTCGTGCTGATAGACCGCGAAATCGGTGTCACGCTGAAGCGCACCGCCGGCAACCTCAGCTGGTGGCAGCGCGCGGTGCTGTTCAGTGGACTGGTGACCAGCCTGGTCTCGCGCGAAGAGGTCAGCGAGGAAGACATCGAACACCTCAAAGAGGGCGATGTCCTCGAGACCACCTTCGCCGAGTTTGCCCATGACCGGCAGGACCTCTACCAACCGCTGATCGCCGAACGCGACCGCTACATGGCCGCCAAACTGCGCGAGACCGCCGCACAACACCCGGGGCGCCCGGTGCTGGCGGTCGTCGGTGCCGGCCATTTGGACGGCATCTCCCGCCACCTGCAGGATGACGACGATGCGGGGGCGACCCTGCGGGAACTTGAGAGGCTGCCAGTCAAGGCGCGCTGGCCGAAGCTGATTCCCTGGCTGATCGTCGCGCTGGTGCTGACCGGGTTCTACCTCGGTTTCACGCGCAACCCCGACCTGGGATGGCAGCTGGTGCGCGACTGGGTATTGATCAACGGCGGACTGTCCGCACTCGGCGCGCTGATTGCCGCGGCACACCCGCTGACGATCGTAACCGCATTCCTGGCAGCGCCGGTCACCTCGCTGAATCCGACGGTGGGTGCCGGCATGGTCACTGCGGCCGCCGAGTTGTGGCTGCGCAAACCAAGGGTCGGCGATTTCAGCAGACTGCGCCACGATACGACGCAGCTGCGCGGCTGGTGGCGCAACCGGGTGTCACGGACCCTGCTGGTGTTTCTCTTCAGCACCCTGGGTTCAGCGCTCGGCACCTACCTCGCCGGCTTCCTGATCTACGACCGGCTGAATGCCTGAACAAGAATATCGATCCGAAACGGGCTATAAACTGCCCTAATATCAGTTTGTTAAACGACTATCGGGATTTCCCTTAGGTAATTCCCCACACTTTACAGCGCCGATCCAGCAGGTAGTCTTGTACCTACCGGCTTCGGTCGGTTCATTGA
The DNA here is from genome assembly GCA_965601425.1 of uncultured Chromatiaceae bacterium. Lineage (GTDB taxonomy): Bacteria > Pseudomonadota > Gammaproteobacteria > Chromatiales > Chromatiaceae > Thiosocius. The sequence goes on from CBFCWF010000075.1 coordinate 2,522, forward strand.
GAGAACTCCTGTGGAGGCAACTCCACAAAACTGTGCAGAACAAGCCCCGCTCACGCGGGGTTTGTTCTGTCTGGCATCCGCAAACCGCGTCAGTCCGTCTGGTCGACAGTATCCAGTCGTCGATGCATGACCCCGTAATAGACCACCGGAATCACGATCAGCGTAAGGATCGTGGAGACGAACAGCCCAAAGATCAGCGATACCGCCAGGCCCGAGAAGATCGGGTCATCGAGGATGAAGAAGGCACCGGCCATCGCAGCCAGCCCGGTAAGCACGATCGGCTTCGAACGTACCGCGGCAGAACGTATGACCGCGCGATCGAAGGGCACGCCAGCACGCACCTCCTGGTTGATGAAATCCACGAGCAGGATCGAGTTGCGGACAATGATACCGGCCAGCGCGATCATGCCGATCATCGAGGTCGCAGTGAACTGGCCGGCACCGGTGAGCGCCTGAATCAAGGCATGACCTGGCAGGATCCCGATCACTGTCAACGGGATCGGCGCCATGATGACCAGTGGCACCAGATAGGACCGGAACTGCGCCACCACCAGCAGATAGATCAGCAGCAGCCCGACCGAGTAGGCGATTCCCATGTCCCGAAACGTATCGTAGGTCACCTGCCATTCACCGTCCCACTTGACGCTGTAGCCGTAGGGATTGAGCGGTTGCGAAAGCAACCACTGCTCCGGCCCCCCCGCCGCCTCGAGGCGATCGGCGATCGCGAACAGGCCGTACAATGGGCTGTCGGTCTCGCCGGCCATGTCCCCGGTGACGTAGACCACCGGGAGTAGATCTTTGTGCTGGATGCTGAACTCCCGCTCGGCCGGGACCACGGCCACCACCTCGGACAACGGCACCATCGCCCCGGTCTCACTGCGCACCTTGAGCGCCAGCACCTGCGACAGATCGGCGCGGTCCGGCTCACTGTAGCGCACGCGGATCGGCACCGCGTACTTGAAATGGCCGGCGTGCAGGAAGCTCATGTCCTCGCCGCCCAGCGCAATCCCCAGCGCGTCAACCACGGTGCTCTGCGGAACCCCGAGACGGGCCGCCTTGGCACGATCGACCAGCACGACACCCTTTTCCGACGGATATTCGACCGAGTCATCGACGTCGACGATGTCGGGGGTGCCCTCGAAGGTCTGGCGAACCGCCTTCGCGGCCGCGATCTGACCCTGATAGTCCAGGCCGTAGACCTCGGCAACCAGCGGCGACAGCACCGGCGGGCCTGGCGGCACCTCGACGATCTTCGCATTACCGCCATGGCGGCGCGCTATCGACTGAACGGGCTCGCGCACCGACCGTGCGATCTGATGGCTCTTGCGGTCGCGATGGTGTGCATCGACCAGGTTGACCTGGATATCGCCGAGGTGTGCGCCCTCGCGCAGATAGTACTGGCGGACCAGGCCGTTGAAACTGATCGGCGCGGCAGTGCCCGAGTAGACCTGATAGTCGATCACCTCGGGCACGCCCGCCAGATACATTCCGATCTCGTTCAGGACCCGGGTGGTGCGTTCCAGACTGGTACCCTCCGGCATATCGAGCACCACCTGGAACTCCGACTTGTTGTCGAACGGCAACATCTTGAGGATGACCGCCCGGCCGGCCACCAGCAGTATCGAGGCGGCGATCAGCAGCAACACCCCGGCCAGCAGTAACCAGCGGTTGCGACGGCCCTTGGGGCCGAGTAGGAACGGGCTCATGACGCGGTCGAAGAAACGGTCGAGCCCCGGGCTGCCCTCTTGTCCCTCCGCATGGGCCCCGAATCTGTCGGCGACGCCGGCCAGCATGCGATGACTCATCCAGGGTGTGAACACGAACGCAACCACCAACGAGATCAGCATGCCGAGCGAGGCATTGATCGGTATCGGGCTCATGTAAGGCCCCATCAGCCCGGTCACGAAGGCCATCGGTAACAATGCCGCAATCACCGTGAAGGTCGCGAGTATGGTCGGTCCGCCAACCTCGTCTACCGCGGCGGGTATCGCCTCGCGCAGGAGTTTGCCGCCGAGCGACAGATGTCGGTGGATGTTCTCGACCACGACGATCGCGTCGTCGACCAGGATACCGATCGAAAATATCAACGCGAACAGCGAGACCCGGTTCAGTGTAAAACCCCAGGCCCAGGAGGCGAACAATGTGACCGCCAGCGTAACCACCACCGCCGACCCGACGATCATCGCCTCACGCCAGCCGAGCGCGAGCAGCACCAGCAGCACCACGGATGCCGTCGCAAAGACCAGCTTGCTGATCAGCTTCTTGGCCTTGCTGTCGGCGGTCTCCCCGTAATTTCGCGTGACCTGCACGCCGATCCCGTCTGGTATGTAAATACCCTCCAGCTGTCGGAAGCGGTCAATCACCCGCCGCGCGATCTCGACCGCATTGGTACCGGGCTTCTTCGCGACCGCGAGGGTCACCGCGGGCGCCTCGACCGCAGCCCGCAGCGCCGCGTCGGCGCTGGCCGGTCCGGCGCCGGTCCAGACATAGCTTGACGGCGTGTCCGGCCCCTGGCGTACGCTCGCGACGTCACGCAGGAAGACCGGCTTGCCGGCATGCACGCCGACCACCAGATCCTTAATCTCGTCCGGATGACTGAGAAACACCCCGGCCTGGACCAGCAGCTCGCTGTCGTGGGCCAGCACCCGCATGTTGTCCCGGGTCGTATTTGCCGCCCGCAACGCGCGGCGCAGGTCGCGTGGATCCAGGCCATGTGACGCCAATGCCTGCGGATCCAGGTCGACAGCGACCACGTGATCCACCGCACCGATGGAATAGATGTCGCGGGTACCCGGCACCCGCTTGAGCTCGGACTCGATCGCATGCGCGATCTGGCCAAGCTCGAAAGCCCCGCTCGACGCGTCCTGGGACCAGAGCGTCACGGTGACGATCGGCACATCGTCGATGCCCTTGGGCTTGACGATCGGCGTTCCGACCCCGGTGCCTGCGGGGAGCCAGTCCTGGTTGGACATGATCTTGCTGTAGAGACGCACAATGGCGTCGGTCCGGTCCTCACCGACCAGGTACTGCACCGTCAGGATTGCCATTCCCGGCATCGAGGTCGAGTACACATGCTCGATGCCCTCGATCTCGTCCAGCGCCTGCTCAGCGGGCGAAGCGACCAGGCTCTCGACCTCGCGCGCCGAGGCACCCGGAAACGGGATGAAGACATTGGCGAACGTCACATTGATCTGTGGCTCTTCCTCGCGCGGCGTCACCAGCACCGCAAACACGCCGAGCAGCAGCCCGACAAGCGCGAGCAATGGTGTGATCTGGGTCGACTGGAAGCGCTCGGCGACCGACCCGGACAGCCCGAATCTACTCATCGTGCACCCGCGTGGCGCGCTGCGTCTTCAGCTGGATGCCGGCTGCCACCGGGTCGATCGCGACCTGTTCGCCCTCGCTGAGGCCTGACAGCACGGTGACGTGCTCGGGGCCCGCCGCGGAACCCGGCCGGATATGGCGAAACTGCACCCGGCCCTCGTCATCGATCACATAGACGCCGATCACCTCGGATCGCGCCACCATCACCGACAGTGGTATCACGAGTTGCGACTGCTCACCGGCGACAAAGCCGACCTTGATGTACATCCCGGGAAAGACGTTCTCGACCTCGTCCGGCAGGCGCAGGCGCACCTTGAAGGTGTCGGATACCGGGTCCGCGACCGGGAAGACCGTGATTTCTTCGGCGGCGATCCAGCGGTCACCTATCTCTGCCTGGGCCCTGCGCTCGGCGCGAACCGATTCGATCAGATTCTGCGGAACATCGACGGCGACCCGCATCTGCTCGAGCGAGAATCCGGACATCAGGCGCTGCCCCGGCTGCGCGGCCTCGCCCACCTCGATAAGTCGCTCGGTAACGACCCCGTCGTACGGTGCCATGACCTGGGTATAGGACAGCTCCTCACGCGCCTGGTGCAGGGCCGCCTCGGCCGCCTGCTCGTTGGCCCGCGCCTGGTGAAACGCGGCAGTCACGCGGTCCATCTCGGCCTTGGAGACCGCGTCCTTCGCAAACACGTCCCGTATCCGCTGATACTCCCGTTCCGCGTCGCGGCGCTTGGCGGCCGCGGCCTCGAGGTTGGCCTCTGCCTGCCGGACGCCCGCCTGCTGCCGGCTGTCGTCGATCTGCACAATGACGTCACCTTTGCTCACCAGGTCGTCGACGTCGAAATTGACCGCCTTCACACGCCCGGCGGTTTGTGCCGACACGGTGCCGCGGCTGATCGCCTCGGCCACCCCGTCAAGACGATAGACCTGCGGCAGTTCGGCCCGGACGACCGGGACCGTCTCCAGTTCCGCAGCCGGCAGTGCCGCGGCTGCGAACATCTGAAATACCAGGACCCAGCCCGGACCACCCCGAATTCGCCACATGACGAGCATCCCTAAGTAAATAATTAATTCCTTATATAGGATACTCTGATCGAACAATCAAGGACACCTCATATCGAGGCGTCCGCACGGTACAGAGATGTACCGCCATTTTCGATCACGGCATTACCACTCCAGCACCTTCCACATGCTCGGTTTGTGGTCGATGTCCGGGCCGCCACGGCGCATCTCGTAGGCCCCGTCGGCATTCGGGTCCACCAGATAATAGGGCGCCCCGCCGTACTTCGGCGTCACCTTTATCGCGGCCCTGCGCTGATTCACCCAGTAGGCCTCCTCGGTCCGGTTGGAGAACTCCTCTATCGTCACCTCGGGGTCCAGGACCTCGGGTGGAAGCGCCGCGGCCGCGGCGCCGCTCAGCAGGGCCACGCAGGCCAGGCCCCTTATCAGGGCAAGCGGCGTGCTGCGCAGTGTGACTCCTTGCGACATCGTCTTGTCATTCATTGCTGTCGGTCCTGATCGATTCATCATCTCGCTCGGCGGGGATCGGCCATGATCCGACTTTTCGCCGCTCAACCCAAGTGTGCCCTGCCGAGAAACGCCGGGCTTTGCATCTCGATTAGACGGCTCAGGGTGCGTTGGAATTCGAACGCGAGCCGTTCACCGATGTACAGCCGCGCAGCAGGCGCCTCCGCACTCAGCACCAGCTTGACCCGGCGATCATAGAACTCGTCTATGAGGAAAATGAAACGCCGCGTGCGATCATCGCGCGACGCGCCCATGACAGGGATGTCGGAAAGGAAGACCGTCTGATGGCAGCGGGCCAGTTCGATATAGTCATTTTGGCTACGCGGCGGTCCGCAGAGGGCCTCGAATTCGAACCAAACCATGTCCTGCGCACGGCATCGATAGGCCATCGGCCGCCCGTTGATCAACAGGTCTCCCGGTCCCTCGGGCTCGGCATGCGCGAGCCGCTGGAACTCCTCCAGCAGTGCGGCTTCGGTTTGCGGACCGAGCGGCGTGTGATAGACCCGGGCCTGCTCGAGCACCGTCTTGCGGTAGTCGTGGTCACCACCCAGCTCCAACACCTCGGTATGTGCGTTCAGCAAATCGATCGCCGGCAGAAAGCTCGCACGCTGGATGCCGTCGCGGTAAAGGCCTTCAGGGGCGACGTTCGACGTGGTGACCAGCACGATACCCTGCTCGAACAGACTGCGCAGCAGACCAGCCAGAATGACCGCATCACCGATATCCACCACGTGGAATTCGTCCAGACAAAGGACACGCCACTGACGCATCATGCGGGCCGCGATGATCTGCAGCGGGTTGGGCCGACCCTTGACGGCCGCGAGTTCACCGTGGACCAACTGCATGAAACGATGAAAATGCAGGCGCGTCTTCGGCACCCCGTCCAAACGATCGTAGAAGAAGTCCATCAGCCAGGTCTTTCCGCGCCCGACGCCGCCCCAGACGTAGAGCCCACTGACAGCTGGTTCGGCCTTCCTCAGCCAGCTTCGCCAACCGGTCGGGACGGGCCGGGAGAGCTGTCGCGCCAGGCGTTCGAACGATTCGAGGACCCGCAACTGGTCTGGATCGCTACGCAGACCCTCGCTGGCGAGGAGGCCCTGGTAGTCGGCGACCAAGGACAAGCGGCGCTACCCGGACCGGCGGCGCGGCCCGTGCCAAGGCCGGCGGCCCCTCGCATCGCGGCCGGCTGCGCTCAATTGCCCGGGTACCGGTCGTCCAGATAGGTCGGACAGAGCACGGTGCGCATGGTGCCGATCAGTTCCAGCAACTTGCCGTTTCGAATACGGTAGTAGATCCGGTTCGCCTCCTTGCGCGAGGTCACGATGTTCTTGTTGCGCAGCTGCTCCAGATGCTGCGAGATGTTGCTCTGCGAGGTTCCGGTCTGTTCGACGATCTCGCCGACCGACAGCTCACGGTCACCCAGGGTGCAAAGGATTTTCCAGCGCAACGGGTGGGCCATCGCCTTGAGCGCGTTTGCGGTCATGGTCGGATCTTCGTCTTCCGGTACTTGCGGTCCCGTGGACTCTGTCATTACATGCTCCTACAGATTCAGCCAGCCGCCGTCGACGCATCCGCTTCCTCTGAAACCTTGCGGTAACCACGCATGTTTTTCGCGATGCAGATGATGTCGCCAATTGCACCGTCGGCGGTGGTCACCGCGGTGCGGGAAAACAGTATCGGGATGCGTTCGCCGCCCTTCGCGATGAACGCCGCATCGATGTCGCGCAGGGCCCCGGTGCGGATTAGCGCCTCCAGCCAGGTCCCCATGAAGGCCCCGGCCTGCTCCTCGCCTTGCTCTTCGAATACGTCGCCGATCGACATGCCGATCAACTCGTTCGACGAGTAACCGAGCATCCCGCAGGCCGCCGGGTTGACCTGACGTATCACGCCATCCGGCGAAAGCACGAGCAGGGCCTCGCCCATGTGTTTCAGGATGTTCTCGAGGTACTGTTTGGCCTGGTCGAGTTCCGCGGTGCGTTGGGCGACCTTTTCCTCGAGTATCTGATTGAGTCGACGCTCCTTCTCGATCAGCCGGAAGTAGGTGCTGATCTTGTTCAGGAACTGGTCGTCGTCGATGGGTTTCAGCAGGTAATCGACCGCGCCGACATCGTAGCCCTTGCGCTGAAACTCCTCGGTCTTGAACGCGGCGGTCAGGAAAATGATCGGGATATCCCGCGTCTTCTTGCGCAGCTTGAGCATCTGCGCCGTCTCGAAGCCGTCCACCTCCGGCATCTGGACGTCGAGAATGATCAGATCGATATCCGGATGGGATTGAGCGATCTCGAGCGCCTCCGCGCCACCACGCGCCTCCAGGATCTCGACATCCATATGCTGCTGCACCAGGGCCCGCAGCGTGAACAGGTTATGCTCGTTGTCGTCGACGGCCAGCAGTTTGAATCCGGAGTATCGCTTCATCGAAACGCTATTCGACATGCCCGCGCAGGTGTCGACTCAGTACCTCTGATAGCTCATGGGCGTCGCACGGCATGGCGATGACATCGGCCGCGCCCCGACCCAGACACGCCTGGCGGGCGTCTTCCCGCCCGTCCGGCATCAGGCCGATCACGACGACGTCAGGCCCCAGCTGCTGACGTATTCGATCGATCGTAGCACATGCGTCATCCTCGGGCATGAGGGCGTCGATCAGCAGAAAATCCACCCGCTCGAGCTCGTCGAGCGTCTCCTCCGCCTCCTCCAGGTCGTCGGCCAGGTGCAGATGCATACCCCAACCCCGCAAGATCGCGCTCAACCGGAGCTGGCTGCGCACGTCGGGCTGCATCAGCAGCACATGCAGGCCGCGCATGCCGGCGGCCTCCGGCACCGCATCCTCCTCCGGCGCCGGCAACACCACCGGTACGACCGTCGATGGCATCGCATCGATCCGGCCGCACGCCGCCGGCAGCAGCAGCGAGAACTCGGCGCCCCTGCCGGGCTCGCTCTGCAGGCGAATCTCGCCCCCCAGCAATTCGGCCAGCTGGCGGCTGATGTTCAGCCCGAGCCCGGTGCCGCCAAAGCGCCGGCTGGTCGAGCCGTCGGCCTGCTGGAACGCCTCAAATATCAAGTCCTGCTTGCCCGGTGCGATACCGATGCCCGTGTCCTTGACCGATAGCGCGACCGCATACGGCGGGTCGGCCGGCGCGGCCTTGAGCGATACCAGGCCATGCTCGGTGAACTTGACCGCGTTGGCCAGAAAGTTCTTCAGCACCTGGCGCACCTTGTCGGCATCACTCTCGACCCGCTCAGGGGCACCGGGTGCGACCTGCAGTTCGAGGCGCAAGCCCTTGGCTTCGAACTGCGGTTCGAGCAACAGCCGCAGGTCTTCGAGCAGATCGGCAATGAGGATCGATTCCGGGTGCAGGTCGAGCCGTCCAGCCTCGATACGCGACAGGTCCAGAATATTGTCGATCAATGCCTTGAGGTCGTATGCGGCCTTGTGGATCACGCCGGCCTGCTGTGCGGACTCGGTGTCCAGGGTGTCGCCCTTCGAGGCCAGCAGCTTGGACAGCAGCAATATCGAGTTGAGCGGCGTCCTGAGCTCGTGACTGACATTCGCCAGAAACTGCGACTTGTAGCGGTTTGTCGCCTCGAGTTCGCGGGCGTGCTCCCGCAGCCCCCGGGTCTGGCTCGCGTGCTTGCGCGACAGGCGGGTCAGGTCGGCAGCCAGTTGTCGCAGCTCGGGCGACCCGGACCAGTCGAACAGCACTGGCTGATCCGCCTCGAGCGTCTTCTGCACCCCCTCGGTCAGATCGCGCCCGATGCGCTCGGCTCGTCGGGTGATCCAACGCGCGACGACGAATTGCAGCACGACCAGACCAAGGATGATCAGCAGCACACGCAGCACGATCTCGGTACGGAACCGCTGCAGTGGCTGGTCGTCGACCGGACGCCCCACCCAGAGCGTCCGCCCACCCAAGGTGCGAAACATCGGGACCCAGATCACGCGTTCGGCACCCGCTTCCCACAGCACGACACGGTTGGCTTTGAAATCCTCGGCGAGGCCCGGGTAGTCCGCGAACGCATCGCCCGCGGGACCCGGCAGATCCGGGAGGCGCAGGTAACGGCCGTCGCCGTGCACCCACAGCGTCTTGGCATCACGCCGCACCAGACCCGCGATGTCGAGCGTGATCGCGACGATGCCGATCGGCGGATCGCCGGGCAGTGCCGACGGGATCGGGCTCAGGAGCTGAAGGGTGAACACGCGCGCCGGGTCGTCGGCGGTGAGGTCTATGCGCAGGGGACTGAGAACGACATTGTTCAGCCGACCGGAAAGTAGCAGCGCGACCTGGTCGGGCGGCACCCCGCGCGGGCGGCGCGTGGTCGGGCGCCATTCCGCAGTACTGCTGTCGCGCTCCAGCCAGAAGCGCTCCACCCCTTTCTCATCCAGGAACAGTATCTCGTTGATGTCGCGCTCGTCACCGAGGATGCGGTTGATCCACTGCGTATAGCGGGCGCGCGCAAGGTCGATCTCGGTATTGTCCTGGTCGTCATCGCCACCCATCAGGGCGCCGGGCTCCGGCAGCTTGGCCAGCAGGCGAACACTGGCGTCACGACTCGCCAGGTGCTGATCCAGATCGCTGAAGTCCGCGCGCAGGTTCTGCAGAAAGGCATGCCGGTAGAAGAGGTCCACCCGCTCCAGGACCAGCGGCAGGTTGATGACCACCGCCAGCATCAGGGGCACCAGCCCGAACAGGAAGAGAAACAACAGGATACGCAGCCGCAGCGACATGCCTGCACCTTAGCGTCTGCAGCCGTCCAAGAGAATCCCCCGAACGACCTCCCCGCGCGCACCGCAGACCTCGCTATCGGGCCGGCATGGCGACGCCGGCCCTATGCGGCGCTGGCGGCCGGTCCCGGGATTTGGCAAAGTGAATGAAGTGGAAAAACTCAAACAGCTCGCGGCGCCCCTGCTGTCCAGCACTCGTGATCTGATGCCGATCATCGTCGTGGTTGCGTTTTTCCAGTTGCTCGTACTGCGGCAACCGATTCCGAACCTGGGCGAGATCCTACTGGGTACCTTGTTCGTCGTGATCGGCCTGGCTCTGTTCGTGCGCGGCCTCGAGATGGGGCTTTTCCCGATCGGTGAGAACATGGCCCATGCGTTCGCCCGCAAAGGCTCCCTGAGCTGGCTGCTGTTGTTTGCGTTCGCACTGGGATTCGGCACCACGGTCGCCGAGCCGGCGCTGATCGCGGTGGCCGCCGAGGCCGCCGAGGTCGCCGCGGCCGGCCAGATGATTGCGAGCGACCCGGCATCGAAGGCCGACTACGCGGACGGCCTGCGGGTCACGGTCGCACTGTCGGTCGGCTTCGCGATCCTGATCGGCGTGCTGCGCATCATCCGTGGATGGCCCATCCAATATCTGATCATCGCTGGCTACATCGGCGTGATCGTGATGACCGTCTTTGCGCCGCCCGAAATCATTGGCATCGCGTACGATTCCGGCGGCGTGACCACGTCGACGATCACGGTGCCCCTGGTCACGGCACTCGGCGTCGGCCTGGCATCTTCGATCAAGGGACGCAATCCAATGGTCGATGGTTTTGGACTGATCGCCTTCGCCTCGCTGACACCGATGATCTTCGTGATGGGCTACGGCATCTTCGGCGTAGGCGACAACGCGCAGAAACTCGATGGTCCGTTCGGTGTGCTGTTTCGCAGTGTCGTTCACCAGATTGAAGGCTGGATAATGATGGTGGTCGGCCCACTGGGAGCCGCGATTGATTGGGCGATCGGTCCGGCCAAGGACTTGCTGGTGTCGCTGCCCGGAAAACTCGGGGAGCTGTTCCATACGCTGTTCGGGACGGTTGCCGACGTGCTGCCGATTGCGATAGTCATTTTCGGTTTTCAACTGCTGGCGTTGCGCCAGCCGATACCCAACCTGGGCCGGACCCTGGCCGGCTTCGCCTATGTGTTGCTCGGCCTGGCCTTTTTTCTCGAGGGACTGGAACTGGCGCTGTTTCCACTTGGCAAGCTGATGGCGGCACAGTTGACCGATCCGGCGTTCATCGCGGCGGCCGCCCATCAGGCCGCACCGATGGACTGGCGCGATTATCAGTGGATCTATCTGTTTGCGTTTGCGATCGGGTTCTCCACCACGATTGCCGAGCCGTCGCTGCTCGCAGTCGCGCTGAAGGCGAATCAGGTCTCGGCCGGTACCATAGGCGTGATGGGATTGCGTGTCGCGGTGGCGCTCGGTGTCGCCATCGGCATTGCGCTGGGCACCTTTCGTATCGTCACCGGCACGCCGCTGCACTGGTACATCGTCACCGGATACCTCGTAGTGGTGATACAAACCTTCTTCGCGCCACGCATCATCATTGCGCTCGCCTATGACTCGGGCGGCGTCACGACCTCGACCGTGACGGTACCCTTGGTGGCGGCACTGGGCCTCGGGCTCGCGAGCACGGTACCCGGTCGCAGCCCGCTGCTGGACGGTTTTGGGCTGATCGCCTTTGCCAGCCTGTTTCCGATGATGACAGTAATGGGTTATGCGCAGCTTTCCGAGTGGCGTGCGAGTCGAGCGAACAGATCCAACTGAGGAGCCTTATCCATGCATTTCAAACTCCTGATTGCCCTTGTCGACGACGGCCGGACCAATGCGGTGCTCAAGGCCGCACGCACCGCCGGTGCGACCGGCGCCACGGTCATCAACAATGCCCGTGGCGAAGGCCTGATCGAACCCAAGACCTTTTTCGGCCTGTCGCTGGACACGCAGCGCGATATGATCCTGTTCCTGGTCGAGGAGCACCTGGCACGCCATATCCTGGAGCAGATCCAGCGCGTCGGCGAGTTCGACGCAAAGCCCGGTTCAGGCATCGCGATCCAGATCGATGTCGAGGACGCGGTCGGCGTCACAGACCAGGTCGCCAAACTCCATGAAATCGTAGAGGAAGAGCTATGAGCGAAAGTGAGCTAGTCCGCGTACGCGACGTGATGAAGGTTGATTTCGATGTGGTCGACGGCCTGGCCACGGTGGCTGACGCCTTGCGCGACATGAAGCACATCGAGACCAAGGCGCTAATCGTGAGCCGGCGCAACGACAACGACGAGTACGGCATCGTGGAACTGGAAGACATCGCGACCGATGTGCTGGCGCGAAACCGCGCACCCGAGCGGGTGAATATCTACGAAATCATGAACAAACCGCTGATCGGGATCGATCCGGCCATGGACATACGTTACTGCGCCCGGATGTTCGAGCGCTACCAGCTCAACCGTGCCGCGGTGGTCGAGGCCCGCGAGGTGATCGGCATCGTGAGCTACGCGGACATCGTGATCAAGGGCATGAAAAAGCTAATGGCCTGAGCCCGGGTCTCGGCCGCGGTTCACAGTGAACGCACCAGTTCGAGCACCTGTTCCGCATGGCCCTTGGGCTTCACGTCGTAGATCGCATGACGAACCTGGCCGGACGGGTCGACCACGAAGGTCGAACGCACGATACCCATCTTTTTCTCGCCATTCTTTTCCCTCTCCTGCCACACGCCATAGGCGTCGCACAGCTGCCCCTCGACGTCTGCCAGCAGGCGGATGTTGAGGCCGTACTTGTCGCGGAATGCCGCATGGCTCACACAGGTGTCCTTGCTGACGCCGATCACCGCGGCACCGAGTGCCTCGAAGTCGCTCATCAGCTCGGTGAACTCCAGGCCCTCCATCGTGCAGCCGGGCGTGTCGTCTTTTGGATAGAAGTAGATCACGTAGGGACTGCCCGCAAGGCTCGCAGAATCGGTCATGCTCATGTCGGCATCCGGCAGGATGAAATCCGGCGCCACATCTCCGGCCTTCAACATACGAACCTCCTCGTCGGGTTGGGTGTGTGCGCGAATTTATGTCGCATGTGAGGACCCGTCAACCATGCGACGCCGGGAACAAAGGGTTTTGCTCCAGCAACTCGCGCAGGCAGCGTTCGAGCCCGCGTCTGCCGCTCAGCCCATAGGTGCGACAAACCTGGTCGAATGCCTGGTGCTGCAGCCATCGGGCAAGCAGCGGGGCCAGCCGGTCGGGTGCCGCCTCCCCCCGCGCTGCGATCGCGACCAGGGCCTTCCACAACGCGGAATCGGCGGTAGCCGGCTGCCGCACACCCGACGCGACGCGCGCGAGCGCCAGCCACTCGGCCGTGCTCAACCGCAGATCGTCACAAACCCGCCCGCGGAGCAGCAGGGCGCCGAGACGGCCGTCGATTGCGCTCAGGCTTGCCGCCAGCGACCAGGGCAGCCCCTGCTGGAACTGCCGGCTCGCCTGCCCGACCAGCCCGAGGCCCGGCCGGCTGAGCCCTCTCAGCATGAACAGCGAATGTGCCGCGCTCGCCGGGTCGACCCGCGTGCCTAGCCTTGCCGCCTCGAAGCGCGACGCATGCCAGAACGCGAGCAACTCGGCATCCGCTGCGAAGGCGCAGCCGAGCAGATCGAAGCCATGCCGCGTCGCCCAGTCGGCAGCGGCCTCGATCAGTCCGCGGCCGAATCGCCGGCGACGCAGTTGCGGGTGCACCGCGATGCGCTGGACACGCAGGACCCGCAGGCCCAACGCCTGGTCCAGGCCGGCATGCACTGCAAGCGACTGCGGCAGCAGGTGGCCGCGCGGGCGACGACGGCCGGACACCACCTGCTGCGCAGTGTCGGCGTCGAAATCGCCTTCGGCGCAGGCCAGCAACACACCGAGGACCTGGTTGCCGTGACGCGCCAGCCAGAGATGGATATCCGGGTTGTCGAGCAGCTGACGCAGATCCGACGGGCGCGTCTGGTAGTGGGCATTGACCAGCAACGCAAACGTCGAGCGCAGCAGGGATTCCTGTCCGGCGAGCGCAGCCGGATCTACTCGCTCGAGCACCGGCGTCACGCCAGACGGCGCCGGCGCCAGCTCGGCGTCGAGCAGAAAGGCGCGGTTGAGCGCGTCCTCCAGTGGGTCGTCAGGCGGCCAGCGCAGCGCTTCGAACAGGTGCAGCGCGCGCCACTGCGGCATACGCTGATCGAGCAGCGCGCGAAAGCG
>CBFCWF010000076.1:0-16320 GCA_965601425.1 uncultured Chromatiaceae bacterium
CTGCCCACCGGGCCCATGTGCACGACCTTGCGGCTGATGCTCTCGAGCACCGGTCTGATCTGGTCGAGCACGGCCGTGTCACCACCGACCATCATGACCATGGTGCCCTTCTCGGCACCTTCCTTGCCGCCCGAGACCGGGGCGTCGAGGAAATGGATGCCATGCGCCTCGAGGCGCTCGGAGACGCTGCGGGCGGTCTCGATGCTGACTGTCGACGTGTCCAGCACCACGCTGCCCGCGGTCATCACGCGGGCCAGCCGTTCGACCACGTCTTGCAGGTCGGCGTCGGCCGAGACCGAAGTGATCACCAGGTCGGCCTGGCCGGCCGCCGTATCCAGCGCATCGGCCAGCGCGAAGCCATGATGTGCTGCCGCGGCCCGGCCGCGATCGGGCGATCGGTTCCACGCGTGCGTGAGGTGGCCGGCGCGGAAGAGATTCCCGGCCATCCCGGCGCCCATGGCGCCGAGGCCGATGACAGTGGTCTTCATAGGTTCATTCTCGCTTTCGATTAGCAGTGAGGCGGTGCGCCTTTCGGACCTGCCATCGTAACGGCCCGGGCCGACTGCGGCCAGGCCGCGGCCGCGGGGGGCGGGCCGCTCCGGTCTCGGGTGGCTGCATCAGCCAATGTCGTGCCCGCCGCCGACAAGTGTGCCGGAAAAGGTATGCCTGCCGACCTTCGGCAGAGGCCGCCCGCGCTCGTTTCGGCACCCGTTGGCGTGCCATACTGCGCCTGAAAAACGTCTGCCGCTGGCGATAAGGAGGAATGGTCATGTCGCGGGCAATACGATGGGCAAGGAGCCGGCTGGTCGCGCTGATACTGGTTACCTGCGCAGGACCGGTCATGTCTTCCGGTGATCAGCCGATCTCGGCGCCGCCTGCGCCGCCCCAGCTGGAGTCGGGCGAGCCGCTCGAGCCCGAGGTCACAATCCGGCGCACCCAGCGCGAGACGATATACGAGTACCGCCGAAACGGGATCTTGTTCATGGTTCGCGTGCTGCCGCGTTTCGGCCCCGCCTACCACTTCGTGGACATCAACGGCGACGGCGAACTGGACTACCGACCGGGCGAGCCCATTCAGCATAACGTCAACCAGTGGATACTCTGGCAATGGTGGTGAGCAGGCGGCAGGCTCGCAATCAAGGCGCCCAGCGTGTCCTCACCGCCGGCTGAGTGCCGCGAGCAGGCAGCGCAGGGCCTGACCGCGGTGGCTCAGTGCGTTCTTGCGCTCGGCGGACAGTTCGGCCGCACTGCAGTCGTCACCGGGCACCAGGAACAGCGGGTCGTAACCGAATCCCGCGTCTCCCCGCGGGGCCTGCAGGATACTGCCCTCCCAGGTCCCCTGGCAGATCAGTGGTGTAGGGTCATCCGTGTGGCGCAGATACACCAGCAGGCATTGAAATCGCGCGCCGCGGCGATCTTCAGGCACACCGGCCAGGGCCTGTAGCAACCTCGCATTGTTCGCCGCGCTATCGCCAGCAGGCCCGGCGTAGCGCGCCGAATAGATTCCAGGGGCGCCGTTCAGGTGATCGACCTCCAGCCCGGAATCGTCGGCGATCGCCGGTAGCCCGGTATGCGCGGCCGCGTTGCGCGCCTTGAGAATCGCGTTTTCGACGAATGTCAGTCCGGTTTCGTCGACATCGGGGACCGCAAAATCGGATTGCGGGACGACCTGGATCCGGCGTTCGGTGAGCAGTTCGCCGAACTCCTTCACCTTCCCTTTGTTGCCCGTGGCAAGGACGACACGCTCTGGCATGTGGCGGGTTCTCCGGGTGGGCCTGTGGTCGGAAGGGTCGCGGTCCGCGGTCCTTCAGTGTTCGGCCAATGCGGCGTCCTGGGCGGCGATGATTTGCCCCACGCCCTGCCGCGCGAGGTCGAGCATCGCATTCATCTCGTCGGTCGAGAACGGGGGCCCTTCAGCCGTGCCCTGTATTTCGATGAATCGCCCGCGGTTGTCCATCACGACGTTCATGTCCGTCTCGGCGCTGGAATCCTCTGCGTAATCCAGGTCCAGAACCGGCGTGCCATTGTAGATCCCGACCGAGACCGACGCGACGTTGCCGATGATCGGGTCTTCCTCGATGCCGCCGGACTCGCGCAGGCCGCGCAGCGCGAGGCTCAGCGAAACGAACGCGCCGGATATCGCAGCGGTCCGGGTGCCGCCGTCTGCCTGTATCACGTCACAGTCGAGCGTGATCGTGCGCGGCCCGAGGCGTGTCAGGTCGACCGACGCGCGTAGGGCACGGCCTATCAGGCGCTGGATCTCCATTGTACGTCCCCCCTGCCCGCCGCGCGCCGCCTCACGCCCCATCCGGCTGTGCGTGGATCTCGGCAGCATGCCGTACTCGGCGGTCACCCAGCCTTGGTCCTCGTCACGCAGCCAGCGGGGCTGGCGATCTTCGATGCTCGCGGTGCAGATCACCTTGGTGTTGCCGAACGCGACCAGCACCGAGCCCTCCGCATGCATGGTGAAGTTTGGTGTGAAGGCGATCGGCCGCATCTGGTTCGGCGCTCTTCCGCTGGGTCGCATGGGGTTTCCTCAATTAGGTCGGATCGTTGATTTTCGTCGGCGCTCCGTGCCGCTGCTGCGGCGCGTGCCCTGGGGTCGGCGAGGCACCGGTGCCAGCCAGCCAGCGCACGGCGACCGCGGTGACATTGTCACTGTTCGGCAGCGTCGCCGCTTGCTTTACCAGCGCCGGCAACGATGCCCCGAGAGGGCGGCTATGGTCATGCAGCGTGCGCACCAGCGTCTGGCCCGGCACCTGACTCCACAAGCCGTCGGAACATAGCACGATCAGGTCATCGGCCTGCAGTGCTGTCTGCGGTCCGCAGCTGGTGATCGGCGGCTGCGCGATGCCGCCGAGGCAACGGGTCAGACTGGCGTGTGCGCGGGCGGGATCGCCTGTCTGCGGGTCGCCGGCGAATCGCACCTGGGCGTGATCCCGGGTCCTCGCGTGCACGCGGCCAGCGCGGATCAGGTAGAAGCGGCTGTCGCCCACATGCGCCCAATGGACCGCGCCGTGCTGGATCACCGCAAGCACCGCGGTCGTGCGCGGTGTGATGCGTGGATCCTGACGACGACCGAAGCGCAGTATCGCCACGTGCGCCCTGCCGATGCACCGCAGCATGAACCTCTGCGGGTCGGCCAGCGGCCTCGTGGCCCGCCGAAACTGCGATTCGCAGACGTCCATCAGCAATTGCGCGGCCGCCTCGCCTCGCGGGTGGCCGCCGAGACCGTCCGCGACCCCGAGCAGCAGCGTTTCGGTGCTACCCAGGAAAAGGCTGCGGTCCTGGTTGTATCCACGGTCGCCCGGCGCGCTGGCCCTGGCCGCCTCGAATACCGATTGCGGTCTGGTCATTCCGCCGGCCGCGCCCGCGCGCCTTTCGTCGGGATTTCGATGCGACCGAGCAGCGCGTCGCGCAGCTCGGCGGCGCTGTGCGGACGCTGTCCAGAATCGAGTTGCATCGCCCAGTCGATCGATTCGAGGATCTCGCGCGGGTAGCGCCGCCCGAACAGCTCGATTGCCGGCACCAGCAGATCGTCGGCGTCGCGTTCGACCGCCGAGGGTGGCGGCTTGCCCTCGATGCAGGCCCGCATCGTGGCACCGATCGCGTACACGTCGGTGTAGGGGCCGACCCTTGCCGATGCGTAGTACTGCTCGATCGGCGAGAATCCCGGCGTCACGACCTGGGCCTTCTTGACGCCTACGTCGTCCAGTTGGAACACCGCACCGAAATCGAGCAGCAGCGGGTTGCCCCCGGGCCGCAGATGGACATTGCTCGGCTTGATGTCGAGGTGCAGGTGCTGGCGACTGTGGATCAGTTCCAGCGCATCCAACAACGGGGGGAACACGGTCATGAGGAAATTGGTGCTGAGTCCACCCTGCCGCTTCTTGATATAGCGACCCAGGTTCTTGCCCGGTTCGTAATTCATCACCAGATAGGCGGTGTTGTTGGCCAGGAAACAATTTCGGACATGGACGATATTTGGGTGCCGGAGCGTCGCGAGGACGCTCGCCTCCTGATAAAACAGGCGGCGACCGCGTTCGAAGCTCTCGTGTTTCGCTTCGTTACTGACCTTGACCGCGAGCCCCTTGTGCCGCATGCCGAAGCGCTTCGGCAGGTACTCCTTGATCGCGACCTCGTCGTGATTGTCTTCGTCCTCGGCGAGGTAGATCAGACTGAAACCGCCGCTGCCGATGAGCTTCGTGATCCGGTAACAGTCGAGCACGGTGCCGACGGGAAGACTGTCGCGGGGGCGGGCAGACATGCGGGGTCGCGTGGGTCTCGGTGCTTTCGGGCGGAATGCGGCTTATGATACACGTAATGCCCCCTATCGGCCGGACCCGGTCGCCTGATCCGAGGACACTATGATACGAAGCATGACGGCGTTCGCACGCCAGCAGGGACACGCCGAGTATGGTGAGCTGACCTGGGAGGTACGCTCCGTGAACCACCGCTTCCTCGAGGCGACGGTGCGTGTTCCCGAAGACCTGCGGGCGATCGAGCCTGCGGTGCGCGAACGCGTGACCCGGCGGCTCGGCCGCGGCAAGGTCGAGTGCAACCTGCGCTACAAGGCCGCTCCGGCCGGGACTGTCGAACTGCGAGTCAACGACGGGATGGTCGAACAGATCCTCGCCGCCGCCGACAAGATGGCGCACCGACTACACAGCTCACATTCGCCGAGCATCATGGACGTGCTGCGCTGGCCGGGAGTGCTGGAGGTCGCGGAGCAGGACTTCACGCCGGTGCAAGAGGCCGCGCTGGCCCTTTTCGATCACGTCCTCGGCGGGCTGATTGAGAGTCGCGAACGCGAGGGGGCGCGGCTGGCCGAGTTGATCACGCAGCGGGTCGACGGGATGCGTGATCAGGTGGTCATTGCGCGTCAGCGTATGCCGCAGGTCATCGAGGCGGTGCGCGAGAGGCTCCGGTCGCGTCTTGCCGAGGTCGTGGAGAACCTCGACCCGGAACGTCTGGAGCAGGAAATGGCGCTGCTCGCGCAACGCCTCGATGTGGACGAGGAGATGGATCGCCTGAACACCCACCTCGACGAGGTCAGCCGAGTGCTGCAACAAGACGAGCCGGTCGGTCGGCGTCTGGATTTCCTGATGCAGGAACTCAACCGCGAAGCCAACACCCTGGGTTCGAAATCGGCCGACAGCGAATCGACGGCGGTCTCAGTTGAAATGAAGGTCCTGATCGAGCAGATGCGCGAGCAGGTTCAGAACATCGAGTAGGTGGACGTTCGAGACATGTCTGATTCGGCCATTCTTTTTATCGTCTCCGCGCCGTCCGGTGCCGGCAAGACCAGCCTGCTGCGCGAACTGGTCCCCTCCGATGGGCGCCTGGCGATGTCTGTATCGCATGCCACCCGGGCCATGCGGCCGGGTGAGGTGGACGGCGTCGATTACCATTTCGTCAGCGCCGAACGCTTTGGGCAGTTGGTTCAGGGAGGGGCCTTTCTGGAACACGCCAAGGTGTTCGACAATTACTACGGCACTTCGGAGGCCGGGGTGCGCGGGCAGCTCACGCAGGGGCAAGACGTCGTGCTCGAAATCGACTGGCAAGGCGCGCGACAGGTGCGCGATCGATTTCCGGAAGCGGTCTCGATCTTCGTGGTGCCGCCCAGTATCGACGTGCTGCGGGAGCGGCTCGCCGGGCGCGCCCAGGACAGCGCCGAGGTGGTCGCGCGCCGCATGGCCGACGCGCGCAGCGAACTCTCGCATTATCCGGAGTACGACTATCTGGTTGTCAATGATGACTTCGCGACCGCTCTGGCGGACCTGCGCGCAATCCTTGCCGCCGAGCGTCTGCGTGGACCGCGGCAGGCGCGTCGCTGGGCGACCGATCTCGCCGCGATGCTTGGCTAGGAGTCGCCGAATGAATATAATGATTGGTTCCCAACCGATTTTCCCAATCTCTGGAGTGGTTGACGCATCATGGCCCGAATCACCGTAGAAGACTGTCTCGTAAACGTAGATAACCGCTTCGACCTCGTCCTACTCGCCAGCCGCCGTGCGCGTCAGCTAGTGAACGGTGTCGATCCGCTGGTGCCCTGGGAGAACGACAAGGCCACGGTGGTCGCGTTGCGCGAGATCGCCGACGGGCTGATCAACGAAGAGACCGTTGCCGAGCCCGAGGAGACCACGGAATCGATCGACGAGGAGCTGGCCGCGGCCCTGGCCGGGCAGCTGGGCATTGCTGACCTGGGGACCGACGATGAGTAAAAGCGAAGGTGGACGCCTCGCGCCCTGAAATTTCCCTGTACCCACCCGCCGACGGGACCCCGGCCGTGGTGGCGGGCGATGATGCCCGTTTTCTGATCAGCGATCTCTGCGGCTATCTCGATAGCTATCTAAGCCACGAGCAGGTGGCCGAGGTCTACCGGGCCTATCTGTTCGGTGCCGAGGCGCACGAAGGTCAGAACCGCCTCTCCGGCGAACCCTACATCTACCACCCGGTCGCTGTGGCACGCATCCTTGCCGGGATGCGTATGGATCACCAGTGCCTGATGGCGGCGATCCTGCACGATGTCATCGAGGACACCGAGACCGCCAAGGAACAGCTTGCACGCGAGTTCGGACGACAGATTGCGGAACTGGTCGACGGCGTCAGCAAGCTCACCCAGATAAAGTTTCGGTCGCGTGCCGAGGCGCAGGCCGAGAACTTCCGCAAGATGATGCTCGCGATGGCCAAGGACATCCGGGTCATCATGATCAAGCTCGCCGACCGCCTGCACAATATGCGAACGCTGGGCGTGATGGGGCCAAATAAGGCCCGCCGGATCGCGCGAGAGACGCTGGACATCTACGCCCCGATTGCCAACCGGCTCGGCATCAACAGCATTCGCCATGAGCTCGAGGAGCTGGGCATGGCCGCGCACTGGCCCTGGCGCTATGAGATTCTCAGGGCCGCGCTGCGCAGGCGTCGCGGCAACCGCAAGGAGGTCGTCAGCAACATCGAAGAGGTACTGCGCGGCCGCCTGCAGCAGGAGGGTTTCGACGGCGATGTCTATGGTCGCGAAAAGCACGTATACAGCATCTATCGCAAGATGCTGGAGAAGAAGGTTTCGCTGAATGAGCTCGCCGATGTCTATGCCTTTCGCATCATCGTCGACTCCGTGGACACCTGCTACCGCCTGCTCGGTGTCGTGCACAATCTGTATCGCCCGGTGCCCGGCCGGTTCAAGGACTACATCGCGATTCCCAAGGCCAACGGCTATCAGTCGTTGCACACGGTGCTGTTCGGCCCGCATGGCCTGCCGATCGAGATCCAGATCCGCACGCGCGAGATGCATCGCGTCGCCGAGGAGGGCATCGCCGCGCACTGGCAGTACAAAGACGTGGGCGCCGGGGCGCTGACGCCGGACGCGGCTGCCGATTGGCTGCGCAACCTGCTCGAGGTGCAGAAAGACTCCGGCAATTCGATGGAGTTTCTTGAGCACGTCAAGGTGGATCTGTTTCCGGACGAGGTTTATGTCTTTACGCCGCGCGGTCAGATCTTCGTGCTCCCCAAGGGGGCGACCATCATCGACTTCGCCTATGCGGTGCATTCCGATGTCGGTAACCAATGCGTCGCAGCGCGCATAGACCGGAAACTTGCGCCGCTGCGATCCGAGCTGCGCAACGGCCAGACCGTCGAGATCATCACCAAGCCGGGCAACCGTCCCAATCCCTCGTGGCTGGATTTCGTCGTAACCGGCAAGGCGCGTGCGACCATCCGTTCGTTCCTGAAACGACTCGAGCAGAAGGAGGCCGTCGAGCTCGGGCGACGTCTGCTGGAGCGGGAATTGGAGGCCCTCGGGTTGGGCGTCGCGGGCGTCGGGGAGACGGAGCGCGCGAAGCTCCTCGCGGACATTGGCCTGCAAAGTTTCGACCAGCTCCTCGAACAGATCGGGCTCGGGAACCGCATGGCCAAGCTGGTTGCCCGTCTGCTGGTAGCGCCGGACGAGCAGCCGAGTAGCGAGGGCGGTCCTGCCGGGTCGCTGACTATCAAGGGTACCGAGGGCATGGTGGTTGGTTTCGCCAAGTGCTGTGGTCCGATTCCGGACGACCCGGTCGTCGCGATATTCAGTCCCGGCCGCGGCCTCGTGGTGCACCACAGCGACTGTCCCAACCTGGGCGATTTTCGTCGCCAGGGGCAGAGTTGGCTCGACGTGCAGTGGGCGGATGACGTGACTGGCGAGTTCTCCACCGCGATCCGCGTCGATGCGGGCAACCAGCGCGGCATGTTGGCGTCCGTTGCCTCGTTGATTGCCGATCAGGGCTCGAATATAGAAGACGTGCGCAGCGAGGAACGCGACGGCCTCAGCACCAGTCTCCGGTTTGTGGTCTCGGTCAGGGGACGCAAGCATCTGGCGAGCATCATTCGCCGCCTCAAGAAGGTCCCGTTCGTGTTGCGGATCAACCGTGTGATCGGCTAGCCGCCGGTCGAGGCCGGCTGGGCTCCGACGAGCTGCACTCTGCCGTCCTCGACCACGAGCTGACGTTCACCGCGCATCAGTTCAAGCAGCGATCGCCCGGCCAGCGAGTGGCGCCAACCCTCCAGCAGGGGACACTCGGATTCGCCACGCACCATGCGTTCGAGTTCCTTTCGGCTGGCGATCGCCAGCGGCGAGAGCTGGTGCTCGTCCGCGATCAGGTGGAGCGCTGCGCTCAACAGGTCGACCATCGCATCCTGCTGCGCGTTCAGCGGTTTGGCGCGGGTCTTGTCGTGCGGCCACTGGTCGCGAGGGATCTCGCCGCCCGCGCTGATCAGGTCCAGCAGGACCTTGCCCTCGCGACGGATCAGGCCGGGCTCCAGGCCGCGAATCTTCGACAGCCCGGCCGGGTCGCGCGGCATGCGCCGGCTCAGCTCGATCATGACCTCATCTTTTAGCACCCATTTGCGCGGGAGATCACGTTCCCGCGCCTGGGTCTCGCGCCATGCGGCCAGCTTCTGCAGCACCGCAAGCTGTCGGCCACGCAGCACCTGCCGCCCCTTGATACGTTGCCACATGCTGTCCGGGTTCGGGTAGTAGGTATGTGGGTCGGCGAGCGTCGCGAAATCCGCAGCCAGCCACTGCAGTCGCTCCTTGTCGAACAGGTGGCCGCGCATGTGCAGGTAGAGCCTCCCGAGGTAGACGACGTCGTCGAGGGCGTAGCGTTGCTGCTCTGCGTCCAGTGGGCGCCGCGACCAGTCGGTGCGCGACTGGTCTTTCGGCAGATCGACGTCGAGCAGCAGGTTGACCAGATTCGCGTAACCGATCTGGTCGCCGTGCCCGAGCAGCGCCGCCGCAGGCTGCGTGTCGAAGATCGGCATTGGGAGCCGGCCGTAGTCGTGCAGGAAAATCTCGAGGTCCTGCCGCGCCGCGTGCAGCACCTTGAGGATGCGGCCGTCATAGAGCACGTCGAGCAGCGGTGTCAGGTCGGTGAGCCGCAGCGGATCGACGCAGGCCGCGACCTCAGCGTTACTTACCTGAATCAGACAGAGTCTGGGGTAGTAGGTCTTTTCGCGGATGAACTCGGTGTCTAGGGCCAGCCATTCACTGTCGCGCAGCAAAGCGCAAAGCCCGAGCAGGGCGTCCGGTGTGTCGACGAATCGTTCTTGCATGGCATCTTCCCGTTGAGGGGGGAAGCATAACACTGCGGAACGCATTGCCCGGGCCGGGCGCGATAAGATAGGGGGCCATCGCAGATCGCGGAATTTTTCACCCATGCTAGCGTTGTTCCAGTATTTCATCGATCTCGCCCTGCTGCGGCGCGCTCCCCAGGATCTGCCGGCGTCAACGGCGCTGCTCATGCTGCTGGCGGCGCTGAGCGTGCTGATCGGCGGCATCAACGGTGCGGTGCCTTTTGGGGGACTGCGCGCGGCGCTTGGTGCCAACCTGATCGATCTGGCGCTGAGCATGACGCTCCTGTTCGCCTTGTTGCAGTTGCGCGGGCATGCCCCGCGTTGGCTGCAGACGGCCAGCGCCTTCCTCGGGCTCGGCGTGCTGGCCGGCCTGGTCATGCTGGCCGTCCACCCGCTGGTCGAGCTGATGGGGGTCGGTGGCTTCGCGATGCCGGCGGATGTGCTGCTGGCGATCTGGCTGCACGTCGCGCTAGGCAACGTGCTGCGCCACGCACTGGGGGTGTCCTTGCCGACCGGTGTGCTCGTCGTGCTCACCTACACCGTGTTGGCCGTGGGCATCATTACCCGGATTTTTCCACCAGTCGTCGGGTCGTAAATGAACATACATATCTTGGGTATCTGCGGCACCTTCATGGGCGGCATCGCGTTGATCGCACGCGCCCTCGGCCATCAGGTGTCGGGCAGCGACAGCAACGTCTATCCGCCGATGAGTACCCAGCTCGAGGCCGCGGGCATCCGGCTGCTCGAGGGTTATCGGCCCGAGCACCTCGAACCGGCACCCGACCAGGTCGTGGTCGGCAACGCGATGTCGCGCGGGAATCCGGCGATCGAGTCGATGTTGGCGCGCGGCCTGCGCTACATCTCCGGTCCGCAGTGGTTGGCCGAGCATGTGCTGCACGATCGCTGGGTGCTCGCGGTCGCCGGGACCCATGGCAAGACCACGACATCGGCGATGCTGGCGTGGATCCTGGAGTACGCCGGTCTCAAGCCAGGTTTCCTGATTGGCGGTGTGCCGCAGAACTTCGGGATTTCGGCACGCGCCGGGGATCTGCCGTTTTTCGTGGTCGAGGCCGACGAGTACGACACCGCGTTCTTCGACAAGCGGTCGAAGTTCGTACACTACCACCCGCGTACGCTGGTAATGAACAATCTCGAGTTCGACCACGCCGACATCTTTGACGACCTGGGCGCGATCCAGCGGCAGTTTCACCAGCTGATACGGACCGTACCGGGCAACGGCCTGATCATCTCGCCGCTCAAGGACCGCAACCTTGACGACGTGCTGGCCATGGGCTGCTGGACGCCGGTGGCGAATTTTGATCCGGCGGGCGGGGCCAGCTGGCATGCGCTGCACAGTGTCCCCGATGGCAGCCGCTTCGACGTGGTTTGCGATACCCAGAACGCCGGTACGGTCGGCTGGTCACTGACCGGGAGGCACAACATGGCGAACGCACTCGCTGCGCTGGCGGCCGCGCGCCACGCGGGCGTTCCGCCCCGGGTTGGTGTCGCGGCGCTGGCCGAGTTCGGTAACGTCAAGCGGCGTATGGAATTGCGTGGCGAGTTGCGCGGAGTGCGTGTCTACGACGATTTCGCCCATCATCCGACCGCGATCGCGAGTACGTTGGATGGGTTGCGCAAACAGGTCGGAGACCGCCGTATCCTCGCCGTGCTGGAGCCGCGCTCCAACACCATGCGCATGGGGGTGCACGCCGACCGCCTGGCTGGCGCGTTGGCCGCCGCCGATCGGATCTGGATCTATCTCCCCGAAGGCATGGCCTGGGACGCGCACAGCGTGCTGGGTGGGCTGGGTTCGCGCCTGCGTCTGGCACACGACACGCAGTCGATTGTCGAGGAGGTGTCGCGAATGGCGGCGGCCGGTGATCAGATCCTGGTGATGAGCAACGGCGGATTCGAGGGGATCCACCAGCGTTTGCTGGACGCGCTGGCGGACACTTGAACAGTGCAACCGGTTCTGCGTCACGTGCCCTGCCGCGCGGACCGGGTGTTTCCCTGTTTCCCGCATGGCCCACCCGGCCCGGCGGCGTGCTTAAATGTGCGACATGATCGAGACGCGAGCGCCCATCGCCGTTGCCCTTACCGGAGCCTCCGGGGTGCAGTACGGGCTGCGTCTGATCGAATGCCTGCTGTCTGCCGACCGGCGTGTCTATCTGATGGTCTCCCAGGCCGCGCAGCTCGTGGTCAACATGGAGACCGATTTGCACCTTCCCGGCCGGCCGGACGAAATCCAGCGCTACCTGACCGATCATTTCAGCTCGACTGCAGGCCGGCTGCAGGTATTCGGCCGGCAGCAGTGGACCGCACCGGTCGCCAGTGGTTCGAATCCGCCGGAGGCCCTGGTCATCTGCCCGTGCACCAGCGGTACGCTCGCGTCGGTCGCCAACGGTGTCTGTGACGATCTGATCGACCGCGCCGCCGATGTCGCGCTGAAGGAACGGCGCAAGCTGATCCTGGTGGTGCGAGAGACCCCGTTTTCTGCGATACATCTGCAGAACATGCTGCAACTCGCGCGCGCCGGCGCGATCATCATGCCCGCCAATCCGGGTTTCTACTTCCGGCCAAGCTCGGTCGCCGACATCGTGGACTTCATGGTGGCCAGGGTGCTGGACCACCTCGGGGTGCCGCATACGCTCAGCGAGCGTTGGGGTGAGCATGACCGCGACTGAGCCGCAGCCCGTCGAGCGTTATCCCCTGTTCCCGCTCAATCTGGTGCTGTTCCCTGGCGGACTGCTGCCTCTGCGCATTTTCGAGCCCCGCTATCAGCGTATGGTCAGCGAGTGCCTGCGCGGACAGCAGCCATTCGTCGTCGCCTCGATCGTCGATGGACCAGAGGCCGGGGGTGTCGCCGCGACGGCGCCGAGCGGCACGCTGGCACGCATCGTCGACTGGGAGCAGCTCGAAGACGGCCTGCTCGGCCTGCTGTGTGAGGGCGAGGACATGGTCACGTTGGACGAGGTGCAGGTCGAGCGCGATGGCCTGGCGCGCGTTTCCGTCACCCGGCGACACCTGTTGCCGCCGCAAGCGATGCCGGCGCAGTTCGCCTGGATGGCGGAGTTGCTCGCCGAGCTGCTGCAGCGCATCGGGCCACCGTTCGATCGCCTGTCCCACGAGCGGCCGGGCGCCGATCAGGTCTCGGCGCGGCTTACCGAACTCCTGCCGATACCGCTTGCCGAAAAACAAAGCCTGTTCGAGATGCCCGATCACGTCGCGCGGCTGCGCCGGCTGGCTGGACTGATCAATCCCGCTGCTGCTGAGGACGCCGGGCCCGCCTGATCATCGCCGCCGGCGCAGGTGAAGCAGTAACCAGCCGAGTACGATCATGGTCACCGCACCGACCGGGAACATCAGTTGGCGCCAGTCGCCGGACTCACTGATTTCACCGAACAGCATCCCCGGGGCGAGGTAGGCAGGCGCCCAGATCAGGGCCGAGAGCACGTTGGCAGCGAAGAATCGGCCCGGCGGCATGCGCATCAGCCCGGCGATCAGCGGCACGATTGCCCGTATCGGCCCGAAAAAGCGCCCCAGCGCGACGCTCAGGTCGCCGTACTGCTCGAAGAAGGCGATACCTTTCTGCAGGTGGTCAGGATGCAGCCGGAACCAGCGCCAGCGCTGCGTCAGGTACTCGAAATGGTGTCCCAGCCAGTAGCTCAAGCCGTCGCCGATGACGGCGCCGGCGATTGCCCACAGACACATGGTCCAGAAGTCCAGTATCCCCGCCCCGATCAGCGTGCCTGCACCGAACAGAATTACCACGCCAGGGATCAGGACGCCGACGATGGCCAGCGATTCCGCCAATGACATCGCGAACACGACCGACCCGGCATAGCCCGGGTTGTGTTCGATCCAGGTCAACAATTCGGTGAGCCATTCGGTCAAGCGCAGCGATTCATCCAAGCGTGCCGAACACCGCCTCGGCCGCCTTCAGGGTTGCGGCGATGTCCTGTTCGTCATGGGCTGCGGAGACGAAACCGGCCTCGAAAGCCGAGGGGGCGAGATACACGCCGTGCTGCAGCATGCCCTGAAAGAAGGCACGGAACCGATCCTGGTCGCATGCGGTCGACCCGGCGAAGTCCGTGACCTTCTCGCGTTCGGTGAAGAACAGACCGAACATGCCGCCGAGATGGTTCTCGGTGATCGGTATTCCGGCGCGTTGTGCAACTTCGCGCATGCCGGAAACCAGACGTTCCACCTTGCTTCCGAGTTCTTCGAAGAACCCAGGCATCGCGATCAGTTCCAGCGTCTTCAGGCCGGCCGTCATCGCCACCGGGTTCCCGGACAGCGTGCCGGCCTGATACACGGGCCCCAATGGGGCGATCTTTTCCATGATGTCACGTCGCCCGCCGAATGCGCCGACCGGCATACCACCGCCGATGACCTTACCCAGCGTGGTCAAATCCGGCCGTACGTCGTACACGGCCTGCACGCCGCCCAGCGCGACCCGGAAGCCGGTCATCACTTCATCGAAGATCAGCACGGCGCCATAGCGGTCGCAGACCTCGCGCAGGCCCTGCAGAAAGCCGGGCTGCGGCAGGATGCAGTTCATGTTGCCAGCCACCGGTTCGACGATGACGCAGGCGATCTGGTCGCCGGACGCCGCGAACGCGTCGTGCACCTGATCGAGATCGTTGAAACTCAGCGTCATGGTGTGTTCGGCGAGCGCGGCCGGCACCCCCGGCGAGGAAGGTTCGCCGAGGGTCAGCGCGCCCGAGCCGGCCTTGACCAGCAGCGAATCGGAGTGCCCGTGATAACAGCCCTCGAACTTGACGATCTTGTCGCGGCCGGTGAAGCCCCTTGCCAGGCGAATCGCCGACATGGTCGCCTCGGTGCCGGAAGACACCATGCGCACCAGTTCGATCGACGGCATCAATTCGCACACGCGGTCTGCCATACAGGTCTCTATCTCGGTCGGTGCGCCGAATGACAGGCCCTTGTGGATCACTTCGGCTACCGCCTCGATCACCTCGGGGTGGGCGTGTCCCAGGACCATCGGCCCCCAGGAGCCGACATAATCGATGTAACGCTTTCCGTCGGGGTCGAACAGGTAAGGCCCTGCGGCGCGGTCGACGAAGACCGGTTCACCGCCGACGCCCTTGAATGCGCGGACCGGAGAGTTGACGCCGCCCGGAATGTGCCGTTGGGCGAGTTCGAAACGATCGTGTGCAGCGTTCATGGCTTGCCCTCTTCGGCGATCCCGAAACAGTTGGAAAATGCCCGTGCAGCGGCGCTGATGTCCGGGGCGGCGAATACCGCGCTGATCACCGCGAGCATGTCCGCACCAGCCCGGACCAGGGCAGCGCCATTTTCGGGACTAATCCCGCCGATCGCAACTGCGGGGAGGGCCAGTTCGCGCCTTGCACTCACGAGCAGATCTGGGCCGGCGCGCACCGCATCCGGCTTCGTCGGCGACGGGAAGAAACTGCCGAACGCAATGTAGTCGGCACCGAGCGCCGCGGCCTGCCGGGCCGTTTCGAGCCGATTGTAGCAGGAGACCCCGATCAGACCGGGGGCCGGCAGGCGGCTGCGTGCCGCCGCAACGTCCGGATCGTCGCGGCCGAGGTGTACCCCGTCGGCCCCGGCGGCGACGGCCAGGTCGAGGTCGTCGTTGACCAGAAATACCGCCCGGTGGCTGCGGCACAGCGCCGCGAGTGCCTGCGCCTCGGCCAGGCGTCTGGCCGGGTCGTGGCCCTTGTCGCGATACTGAACGATGCGCGCGCCGCCGCGCAGTGCCGCGCTCACGGCGGTGCACAACGCCCGGGGGCCGGCCCGTCGGTCGTCGGTGATCGCATATAGCCCGTGCAATCTGTGTGTCATGCCCGACGTTCCGGCAGCCTCTGCCCGTGGCCGACGGGTTCCGCCCGGGCAAGTGCCTGCCAGGTGAATGCCTGGGCGGCGGCGACCGCGGCTGGCAGTTCATCGCCGAACGCGAGCCGCGCGGCGCAGGCGCTTGCGAGCGTGCAGCCGGAGCCGTGGTAGCCGTACCCGAGGCGTGGCCATTCGTATCGGTGGGCTGGGATGCCGACCGCGGTGAACAGCCGGTTGACCACGCGCTCGCCCTGGGCCTCGTCTGCGCCGGTGATCAGGAGCGCGCCGGTCCCGGTGTCGAGCAGCGTGTCGGCGGCCGCCGCGATGTCTTCGCAGCCGCTCAGGCGTCTCGCCTCCGCGCGGTTTGGGGTCAGCAGTGTGGCAAGCGACAGCAGCTGCCGCCCCGCGGCGCCGGCCAGGTCGACGCCGAGTTCGAAACCGCCGCCGGCCGCGAGTACCGGGTCGAGCACGACCGGGCCATCGAATGTCTGGAGCAGGCCGATCAGCGCAGGCAGCAGCTCCGCAGAACCGACCAGGCCGATCTTGACCGCGTCGGGCCGAATATCGGCTAGCAGTACCTCGGCCTGTTGCGTGAAGAAATCGGCCGGTGTCGGCCTGATCGCTGCGATATTGCAGGTATCCTGAACGGTCAACGCGGTGACCAGCGTCAGCGCCCGGGTGCCGAGCGCGGTGACTGCCTCGATATCCGCCTGGATGCCGGCCCCACCGGTCGGGTCGTGTCCGCCGATGCAAAGGATGCGCGGTGCGCTGCTCATTGCCACGGATTGTATCAGCGCACCACGCGGCCGATGGCCACAAACCCTGCTGGATACCCGCCAATCCCGTCGCCTCATCTGGCAAAATCCGCGCGGTCAACTGCAAAACTACTTT
>CBFCWF010000077.1:0-16068 GCA_965601425.1 uncultured Chromatiaceae bacterium
CGTCGGGATGCCAGGAGTTCTGCACCGCGCGGACCACGCGCTCCGGATGCGGCATCATGATTGTCACGCGCCCGTCAGCACTGGTGAGCCCGGTGATCCCGTCCGGTGAGCCGTTCGGGTTGGCCGGATAACGCAACGCGGTCTCACCATCGTTCTCGACATACCGCAGTGCGACCTGCGGTCGCACCGCCGCGAGCTGGGCCGGGTCCGTGAACTCGGCGCGCCCCTCGCCATGGGCCACCGCGATCGGCAGTCGGGAGCCGGCCATGCCGTCGAGCATGATCGATGGCGTTGCCGCGACCTCCACCATGACGAACCGGGACTCGAACTGCTCGGAGCGGTTGCGCACGAAATGTGGCCAGTGCGCCGTCCCGGGGATCAGTGACTTCAGGTTGGACAGCATTTGACAGCCGTTGCAGACGCCGAGGCCAAAGGTATCGTCGCGGTCGAAAAAGGCACTGAACTGGTCGCGTGCCCGCGGATTGAACAGTATCGACTTGGCCCAGCCCTCGCCCGCACCGAGCACGTCGCCATAGCTGAAACCACCGCATGCCGCGAGCCCGTGAAACCGGTCCAGCGTGATGCGGCCACTGAGGATGTCGGACATGTGGACGTCGACACAGTCGAATCCGGCCTTGTTGAATGCGGCGGCCATCTCGACCTGCCCGTTCACCCCCTGCTCACGCAGGATCGCCACGCGCGGCCGGCGATGCTCGAGGAAGGGTGCCGCAACATCGTCATTGTGGTCGAAGCTGAGACGCACCGACAGGCCCGGGTCGGTTTCCGCGATGCGGGCACCTTCCTCTGCCGCGCACTGCGGGTCGTCGCGCAGCGCCTGCATTTGCAACGTGACCTCGGACCATGCCTGCTGAAGTGCCGCCCGATGGCCCTCGTAGACGACGCGGCCCGCATGACAGACGCGAATGACCTCATCATCGCGCACGGTACCGATCAACTGACAGCAACCGCCCAGCCCCGCCTGTTCGAGAAGATTCAGCACATCGTCGCTGTCGCTATGACGCACCTGCAGCACGGCACCGAGTTCCTCGTTGAACAGCACTGCCAGATCGTCCTGGGCCAGGCCGGCCAGCTCCACGTCGAGCCCGCAGCGTCCCGCGAAAGCCATCTCGCACAAGGTGACCAGCAGGCCGCCGTCGGACCGGTCGTGATACGCGAGCAGCAACTCGTCCCGGTTGAGTTCCTGGACGGCCTCGAACAGCGATTTCAGCGGGTCCGACTCATCGACGTCCGGCGCCCGGTCGCCGATCTGGCGATACACCTGCGCGAGCGCGGAGCCACCGAGCCGGTTCCGACCACGACCCAGATCGATCAACACCAGGTCGCTGTCGCCGCATCCGGTACGCAGCTGCGGCGTCAGGGTCCGACGCACATCGGCGACCGGCGCAAACGCAGACACGATCAGCGACAGCGGCGAGGTCATCGTGCGTTGCCGACCCTGGTGCTGCCATACCGTCTTCATCGACATCGAGTCCTTGCCGACCGGTATCGCAATGCCGAGCGCCGGACAGAGCTGCATGGCTACCGCGTGCACCGCGTCGTACAGACGTGCATCTTCGCCCGGATGACCGGCCGCGGCCATCCAGTTGGCCGACAGCTTGACGCTGCCGATCGCGTCGATCGACGCGGCCGCCAGATTGGTCAGCGCCTCGCCGACCGCCATACGTGCCGAGGCCGCGGCATCCAGCAGCGCGAGTGGCGTGCGCTCCCCGATGCTCATCGCCTCACCCGCGTACCCGTCGAAATCGGCCACCGTCACTGCCGTATCGGCGACCGGCACCTGCCATGGCCCGACCATCTGGTCGCGCGCAACCATGCCGGTGATGCTGCGGTCACCGATCGTGATCAGGAAGGTCTTGTTGGCAACGGTCGGCAAATGCAGTACCCGATCGAGCGCCTGTTCGACGCTGACACCTTCGAGGTCGAGCGGGCGCAGCGCCGCCGGCGCGCGACCGACGTCCCGATGCATGCGCGGCGGCTTGCCAAACAGCAGCGACATCGGCATGTCAATCGGCACGGCCTCGAACTGCCGGTCCTCCAGCCGCAGCCCTTGCTCTTCGGTCGCCTCGCCGACCACCGCATAGGGGCAACGCTCGCGCCGGCAGATCGCCTCGAAATCCGCCAGTGCGTCACGGGCGACAGCCAGCACGTAGCGCTCCTGCGATTCGTTGCACCAGATCTCCAGCGGCGACATGCCCGGGTCGTCGCAGGGCACCTCGCGCAATTCGAAGCGGCCACCACGGCCGGCATCGTGTACCAGTTCTGGCAAGGCGTTCGACAAACCGCCGGCCCCGACGTCGTGGATAAAGAGGACCGGGTTGTCGTCGCCGCGCTGCCAGCAACGGTCGATGACCTCCTGACAGCGCCGCTCCATCTCCGGATTGGCCCGCTGCACCGAGGCGAAATCCAGATCCTCGGCCGACGCACCGGACGCCATTGACGAAGCCGCGCCGCCGCCCAGTCCGATCAGCATCGCGGGGCCTCCGAGCACGATCAGCGGCGTGCCGGCCGGAAAGGCCCGCTTCTCGACGTGTTCGGTTCGAATGTTGCCCAGCCCCCCGGCCAGCATGATGGGCTTGTGGTAGCCACGCAGTTCCTCGCCGGACGCCCCCGGCACCCGCTCTTCGAACGTGCGGAAGTAGCCCGCCAGATTCGGTCGGCCGAACTCGTTGCCGAACGCGGCACCGCCGATAGGCCCTTCGAGCATGATGTCGAGGGCGCCGGCAATACGCCCAGGGCGTCCGAAATCCTCCTCCCACGGCTGTTCAGCGCCCGGGATACGAAGATCGGAGACCGAGAACCCGCACAACCCCGCCTTGGGTTTCGCACCGACCCCGGTCGCCCCCTCGTCGCGGATCTCACCGCCGACACCGGTCGCGGCCCCGGGATCGGGCGAGATCGCGGTCGGGTGATTGTGCGTCTCGACCTTCATCAGGATCTCGATCTGTT
Source organism: uncultured Chromatiaceae bacterium (assembly GCA_965601425.1). GTDB lineage: Bacteria > Pseudomonadota > Gammaproteobacteria > Chromatiales > Chromatiaceae > Thiosocius. Next base: position 2,968 of record CBFCWF010000077.1, read on the forward strand.
CGTCATGCCGGCCATAGACGCCGGTCTGGGGATCCGGGTAGAAGCGGTAACCCTCAGAGCCGCGGATGACCGCCGCATTGTCCTTGTAGGCGGACAGCACGTCACCGGGCGAGCGTTCCGCGGTATGGCGGATCATCGCAAACAGCGAGCGGGGCTGATCCGAGCCGTCGATGGTCCAGCCGGCATTGAATATCTTGTGCCGGCAGTGCTCCGAATTGGCCTGCGCGAACATCATCAACTCCACGTCGCTCGGATTACGGCCAAGCGCAGTGAAGCTGGCGACAAGGTAGTCGACCTCGTCTTCGGACAGCGCGAGGCCGAGGGCATCGTTGGCGGCCACCAGCGCAGACCGCCCGCCGGACAGCAGCTCGACGCGGCTGAACGCCCTGGGCGCTGCATGATGGAACAGGACCGCCGCCGCATCGATGTCGGCCAGCACCACCTGGGTCATGCGATCGTGAAGCTGGTGGGCGACCGCGTCGCGGTCGGCGGCTTCTGCACCGATGCCGTCGACCCGGTAGGCGATACCCCGCTCGATGCGGGTGACTTCGCCGAGGCCGCAGCTGTGCGCGATATCGGTCGCCTTGCTCGACCAGGGCGAAATGGTCCCCGGCCGCGGGACGACCAGAAACAGCTGCCCGTCCTCCGGCGTCGCCGCGTGGGCCGGGCCGTAGTCGAGAAGGCGCTCAAGGACCTGTCGCTGCGCATCGTCCAATCGGGCCTGGGTCTCGACGAAGTGCACGAACTCGGCGCTTAGCCGAACCGGTCTCCCGCTCGCGGCCGCGAGGCGCGCCTGCAGCTTGTCCAGGCGAAATTCGGAGAGGGCGGGAGCACCGCGCAGTGTCAGCATGGGAACCCCAGGACGTGATGGCCGTCGGCAGTCTCCAGATGATACAAGAGCACGTCTGCGGCGTCAGGGCGCTATCGCAAACCAGCCGCTGGCCCGGTCCTGGATCAACAGATTCAGGCAGTCGGTCAGCTCAGCCGAGACCGCGCGCAGCGACTGCCGCGCCAGCTCCGGTGAGTTGTTCTTCTCACTCAGGTGTCCGGCGACCAGATGGCGCAGCCGGCGGTGATTGATGCGTCGCAGGAAGTCGGCCGCCTGGTCGTTGTTGAGGTGTCCGAAGCGACCGCCGACCCGGGCCTGCAGATGCGGTGGGTAGGGACCTGCGCGCAGCATGCCCGGATCGTGATTGCATTCCAGCAGCAGCGCGTCGACGCCGTCGAACGCATCGACGACACGCTGCGTAATGCTGCCGAGATCGGTCAGGACCCCGAGACGCGCCCCCTGATGGTCGAACACGAACTGTGTCGGCTCGCGCGCGTCGTGCGGCACCGGGACAGGGGTGACTTCGAGCTCACCGATCCGAAACGGGCCGGCATGTCCGGCGAACAACCTCAGGTGCGCGATACTGCCGAAATCGGCCGCGCGCCAGGTGCCGTGGGTCATCCACACCGGGATGCCGAAACGCCGCGCGACCGTGCCGACACCGCGCATGTGATCCCCGTGTTCATGCGTCACCAGGATCGCAGAGAGGCGTTGCGGCTCGAAGTCCAGCACCGCGCAACGCGCGGCGAACTCGCGGGCAGCGAAACCGCAGTCGATCAACAGGCTGGTGCCGCCGGCCTCGACCAGGGTGGCATTGCCGCGGCTACCGCTGCCCAGCGAGGCAAACCGGAAAGCCATGCGTAAATCAGCGGATCTGTTCGTGCAACAGCGTCAGGATCCGGATCGCGGTCGGCGAGGTCTGGATGTTGCCCTGCTCGTCTGCGACCGTGACCAACGTCTGGTCGACGCGCGTCGTGACCCGGACCTGGTAGCGGCTCACTCGGTCCACATCCGCGTCGTCGGACCAAAATGCGAGTTTAGACAGCAGCCCCTTGTCCGCATCTTCCTTGGACGGATCGTTGTAGCGCACGTAATAGGTGCCGCTCGAACGGTCGCGGTCCTCGACCGCAAAACCGACACGGTCCAGCGCGAGACCGACCAGACGCCAAGAGCGGTTAAAACTGTCATCGATCAGCAGTTGGGTCCCGTTGTCGCTGTTGACCAGCTGCGAACGCGGCTGCGTGTCGCCGCCGCGTGCCGCGAGCTGGGCACGCGCCCGCTCATCCGCGGCACCGAGATAGACCATCAGCCGGCGGAGCATCTCGACTTCGAGGCCCGGGTCGCGCGGGCGCGGTGCCCAGACGGTATTCTCGACCCCGCCGGTGCTGGCCTCGATCACCTCTTCGACCATGCCGAAGTGGGTCAGATAGATTTCGGTACCACCACTGGCGGTGCGCTCGAACCGCAGACGGTACTGATCCCGGGTGCCCGCCTCGTAGAAGCCGTCGAATACCTTGCGGATCGTGTCGGTGACGAAGTCGCGCGCGATTTCGGCACGGTTCTCTATCCACGCGGTGCGCATGATGCCGACCGTCGGATCCTGTTCCAACATCAGTATCCCGTTGTCCTGCCAATAGTCGACGACCCGCTGCCAGACTTCCTCGACCGGCGCATCGATCACGAGCCAATGGGCGTCACCGTCACGACGCACCTCGATATCTCGGATCGGCGGCAGCACGCTCCCGCTGGCCACCTGACGCACACCCTGGTCGGCGCCTCGCAGCTGACGGTCGGTCAGGTACTCGGAATAGCTGGTCGACACCCCGCCGAAGCTGTCCGGCACGCTCATGCGGTCGTTGATGCGGTCCGAGGTCAGGTCGGGTGGGATCTCCAGATTCCGCTCGGCCTGCTTCTCGCGCTTGTACTCGACGCTCTTGTCCGGTAACACGTCGTCGACGCGGGTGGTGCCGCAGGCGGCCAGGCCGAATAGCAGGCACCCGAGAAGCGAGTAGCGGAACAACGTGTCGATCATGTTGGGAATCCTGCGAAACCGCGGCATGGTATGCGGGTGAAAGGGCTCAAAGGACACCGGCCTGGCGCATCGCCTCGCGCAAGCGCGCCTGGTAGCCGTCCGAGAACCAGGTCAGCGGCAAACGGATACCCCGTTCGATCAAGCCGAGCTCGGCCACCGCCCACTTTACCGGGATCGGGTTCGACTCGAGGAAGAGCGCCTGATGCAGGCCCCGAAGCCGCGCGTCGATCTCGCTGGCACCGACCGGATCACGGGCCAGCGCGGCACGGCACATCGCATGCATCGCGGCCGGCGCGACGTTCGCGGTCACCGAGATATCGCCGTTTGCGCCCAACGACATGGCTTCACGCGCCGTCGCATCGTCACCGCTGTAGATTGCGAAGCCGGGCGGGGTCAGCGCGCGCAGCCTGCGGATGCGCTCCAGATCCCCGGTGGCCTCCTTTAGCCCGACGATGTTGTCGATCGCGGCAAGCCGCGCGACGGTTTCGGGCTGCATGTCAACGGCCGTCCGACCCGGCACGTTATACAGGATCTGTGGGACGTCCACCGCCTCGGCGACCGCCTTGTGGTGCAGAAAGAGCCCCTCCTGGGTCGGTTTGTTATAGTAGGGTGTTACCAAGAGGCAGGCGTCGGCACCCGCCTCAGCGGCACAGCGCGTCAGCGCGATCGCCTCGCTGGTCGAATTGGCGCCGGTGCCAGCGATGACGGGAATCCGGCCCGCGGCGTGCTGCACCACGAGCGCCATCGCATCGCAGTGTTCGCGTTCGTCCAGCGTCGCGGACTCGCCCGTGGTGCCCACCGCGACGATCGCGTCGGTCCCCTGCTCCACATGCCAGTCGATCAGGCGGCGGAACGCGGCCTCGTCGACCCTGCCGTCGGGATGCATCGGGGTGACGATGGCGACCAGACTACCCTGGATCATTCGGTTGGCTCCGCTGGCGTTCAAGCGCTTGATTCTATCGCGCCGGCTTTTGTGGTGCCAAGAAACAATACGCGGGGACGCGTTTCGATGCCCCCATTAAATTGCCGAACTTGAGTAGCGACGCGACTACCAGTAGAAACGGCGCTGGTTTTCGGGAGGTTTGCAGCAATGACAGAGTCCAACGACAGCGTACGCGAGATCAGGATCAACCCGATCGTCCCCACCGAATCGGTGCTCGTCGCGACCGCCCGCGGGATGCGGCCGAAGACCGCAGAGGAGCGCATCGACCGTGACACCCGCGCGGTGGTCGAGACCTGCCCGTTCTGCCGCGGCAACGAAGACCGAACCCCGCCCGAGATCAAGCGCTACCCGGACGCCGGCGACTGGGACATCCGAATCGTCCCCAACCTGTACCCGGTACTCGGCGACGACCGCAGCCAGGCCAATATCGCGTTCGGTCTGCAACAGGTGATCGATGGCTACGGACGACACGAGGTCGTGATCGACAACCCGAATCACGGCATCGCATTGCACGAGATGAGCCGTGCACACCTGGCCAACCTTTTCGTGGTCTATCAGCAGCGCATGGCCGAGCTCTATGCCTCGGATGCGCGCCTCAAGTACGTGCTGGTGTTCAAGAACTTCGGCGCCGCGGCCGGCGCGAGCATTCCGCACACGCACAGCCAGATAATCGCGACGCCGGTGGTCCCGGAAAACGTGCAGAACGAGGTGCAACACAGCCGCGAGTATCAACGCAAGTACAGCCATTGCGTGTACTGTTCGCTGATCGACGAGGCGCTGACCTACGAGGCTACGATCTACGACCGGGAATCGGGGCAGATCCGACGCAAGATCAATGTCGGCCAGTACGTCATTGAACGCGGTGAAAGGTTCGTCGCGATCAAGCCGTTCGCCAGTCGTTTCGAGTGGGAGATCCACATCCTGCCGTTGCAGCACGAAGCCGATTTCCTCTCGGCCTCGCCCGAAGACATGGCGGATTTCGCGCGGGTGCTCAAGCGCACGATGGCGCGTCTGGAAAAGGTGGTTGGCGGCGTTCAATACAATTTCTTTCTGCATTCGGTACCGCACGGGACCGAATTCGAGGGCTGCCGGGACAGCTACCACTGGCATCTGGAGATCTGTCCCCGCACCAGCATACCGACCGGTTTCGAACTCGGCTCCGGCTTGTTCGTGAGCACCGTCAGCCCCGAGTCGGCCGCGCAGGCACTGCGCGACGCGGTGATCGACGAGGGTTGATGCAAGCCGCGGCAACAGGCCGAGACAAGGCGCCGGCACCGCAGTACACTCATACTTATCGCCCCTGATCAACCGCGACCGTCCCGGCCATGCCAGCGAAAAACAGCCATCTCGTGATTTCCGCCCTGGGCAGGGACCGGCCCGGCATCGTCGACCAGCTGTCGAAGGGTATCTACGAACTCGACTGCAACATCACCGACAGCCGCATGACCGTACTGGGGGGCGAGTTCGCCATCCTGTTACTGGTCGAGGGCCCGTGGAATCGACTCGCAAAGCTCGAGGACCAGGTTCCGGAGCTGCAGGAAAAGCTCGATCTGACGATCATCACCAAGCGCACCGGGGAGCGCACCGGCAATGCCAATCTGCTGCCCTACGGCGTGGACGTCGTGTCGCTCGATCATCCCGGTATTGTCTACAGTCTGGCGAACTTCTTCTCGGGCAAGAACATCAATATCGAGGACATGACCACCAGCTCGTACGCGGCGGCGCATACCGGCACCCCGATGTTCTCGGTACGCATGAATATCGGCATCCCGGCGGACATACATATTGCCGCGCTGCGTGATGAGTTCATGGATTTCTGCGACAGCATGAACATCGATGCCGTCCTAGAGCCGATCAAAGGCTGAAGCGGATTACAGAAGGACCAAGCGTATGGCTGGAATCACCGTCGGCGACCCCGTTCCGAACGTCTCGCTGCACCTGACGGGTGACCGCACCGCGGGTCTCGCGGACTATCTCGGCAAACCCCTGGTGCTGTACTTCTATCCTAAGGCAAGCACGCCAGGCTGCACCCAGGAGGGCCTGGACTTCGGCGCGTCAATCGCAAAGTTCCGGCGCCAGTCGTGCGTGATCCTCGGCGCGTCACGCGACAGCCTCAAGGCACAGGAGAACTTCAGGGCCAAGCAGGGCTTCCCATTCGACCTGGTGGCCGACGAGGACGAAACCCTTTGCGACGCCTTCAGGGTCATCAAAATGAAGAACATGTATGGGCGGCAGGTGCGCGGCATCGAGCGCAGCACCTTTCTTATCGACGCCGACGGCATCCTGCGTCAGGAATGGCGCGGCGTGAAGGTCAAGGGGCATGTCGAGGAGGTACTCGACGCAGTCAAATCCCTGAACGGGTGACGCAACCCCGTCGTCCCCCTATCCCGGAGCATCATGGGCATAAAATCACGCCGCGACAAGAAGCTGTTCATACTGGATACCAACGTGCTGATGCACGATCCCACCTCGATCTTTCGATTCGCCGAACACGACATCTTCATGCCCATGGTGGTCCTCGAGGAACTCGACCGGGCGAAGAAGGGTACCTCCGAGGTGGCCCGCAACTCGCGCCAGGTGAGCCGCTTCCTCGACGAGCTGATGAGTTCCGCGTCCAAGCAGGATATCGACTCCGGGCTGCCGCTACCGCGTTCCGCGAAGCAGCGCGGCAGCGGCGACGACCTCACCGAGAACGGGCACCTGTTCTTTCAGACCCAGCTGCAGCCCGCGCAGCTGCCACAGACCCTGCCAGGCAATACGCCCGACAACAACATACTCGGCACCGCGCTGGCACTTGCTGAAATGGCACCGGACCGCCACGTAACGCTGGTATCGAAAGACATCAACCTGCGCATCAAGGCGGCCGTCATCGGCATCCATACCGAGGACTACCACAACGATCAGGTCCTCGAGGACGTCAACCTGCTGTACAGTGGCGAATCCGGCCTGACCGTCGATTTCTGGGAGACGCATAGCAAGGACATCGCGTCCTGGCAGGAGGACGGCCACACCTTCTACCGCGTGACTGGGCCAAGTATCAGCGAGTGGTATGTCAATCAGTGCCTCTACATCGAGGGCGAACAGCCGTTCGAGGCAATCGTCAGGGAGCAAGACGGCGCCGACGCGATCATCGAGATCGTCGACGACTACCGCACCAGCAAGCATGCGGTATGGGGCATCAGTGCCCGCAACCGGGAGCAGAACTTCGCGCTGAATCTGTTGATGGACCCGAAGATAGACTTCGTTTCACTGCTCGGCACCGCCGGCACGGGCAAGACGCTGCTCGCGCTGGCCGCCGGGCTGTCCCAGGTGCTGGATCAGAACCGTTTTCGCGAAATCGTGATGACCCGGGTCACCGTACCGGTCGGCGAAGACATCGGCTTCCTACCCGGCACCGAAGAGGAAAAGATGACGCCGTGGATGGGGGCACTGATGGATAATCTCGAGGTGCTGACCCAGACCGAGGGCGGCGACTGGGGCCGGGCTGCGACCGACGACCTGCTGCGCTCGCGCATAAGGATCCACTCGCTCAACTTCATGCGCGGCCGCACCTTTCTGAACAAGTACATCATTCTCGACGAGGCGCAAAACCTCACGCCGAAACAGATGAAGACGCTGATAACGCGCGCCGGCCCCGGCACCAAGATCGTCTGCCTCGGCAACGTGGCGCAGATCGACACCCCCTACCTGACGGAAACCACGTCGGGCCTGACCTATGTCGTGGACCGTTTCAAGCACTGGCCGCATGGCGGGCACATCACGCTGCGACGCGGCGAGCGTTCCCGTCTGGCGGAATTTGCCGCCGACGCACTGTAGTTGGCAGCGCTCGCCGCGGGTTCCCGGGATCAGGCGGCCGAACAGGCCGCAATGTGGCGTTCCAGTGCGGCCGCCGCCTCACGATAGGCCGCATCGACCGCCGCAAAGGCCGCCCCGGCCGCCGCCAGGTTACCGTTGCGCGCCTCGCGCTCCGCGCGCCGGGCCAGCTCCGAGACCTGCATGGCACCCACGTTGGCGCTACTCGACTTGAGCGAATGCACCGGGACGACCAGGCCATGCACGTCCCCCAGCGCAATCGCATGCTGGGCCTGGACGACGAGCTCGGGGGCATTGCGCAGGAAGGTGCGCAACAGGCCCAGATAATCGTCCGCCATGATCTCACGGAGCTCGCCCAGCACCCGGTCGTCGAGGACCGGGCCAGACGATCCGGCCGGGCGCTGCTCAACAGGCGGCGACTGCGGTTTGGCCTCGTCGACCCTGCCCAGCCAGCTCGACACCGTGGCGCGCAATTCCGGCAGGCTGACCGGCTTGGCCAGATAGTCGTCCATGCCCGCCTTGATACACTTGTCGCGGTCGCCCTCCATCGCGTTCGCGGTCATCGCGACCACCGGGGTCGGCAGCCGGCCCTCGGACTGCTCCAGCCGGCGAATACGCCGCGTCGCCTCGTATCCGTCCATGACCGGCATCTGGCAATCCATGAAGACGATGTCGAAACGCCCCGCTTCGAACTGCGTCAGTGCCTCCTTGCCGTCGATCGCGGTGTCGCAGCGCAGGCCCAGTCTGGATAACGCCTTCTTCACGACGCCGAGGTTCACCGGGTTGTCCTCGACCAGCAAGACCCGGCCGGAGAATTCGGCCGCCTCCGGTGATACCGGCGTCGTGTCCAGGCCGATATCATCGACCGATACATTCAAGTCGTCGTAGACCTCCCCGGCGCGCACCCCGGTGGTGCCGAAACGGTTGCTCTCAACATCGAACAGGCGATGCAGGATTCTGCGCAGTGGCTCGGGCCGCAGCGCATCCGCCAGCACCAGTACACCGTAATCGCGCTTCAGCTTGTGTGCCAGCGTCTCCGAACGCAGTGCCACGACGACCGGCATACGTTTTAGCGCGTCGATGCTGCGCAGTTCGGCAAACAGACCCGGCAGCCGCCGCTCGAGGCCGGCCCCGTCGATCAATGCCAGTTCGTAGGTCCAGCTCTTGCCGAGCTGACTGGCTGATCGCAGCTTCGCGAGTGCATCGGCCGGATCGTCGGCTGGCTCCTCGATGACCCCCCAGTCGCGCAGCTTGCGTGCGACCTTGGCGGCACCGTCAGGGTCGCGGATCAGCGTCAATATTCGCACACCCTTGAGATCCCGGCGGGCCGACGGGACCTCGACCACGGACTTGCGCAGCGGCACCAGGAACCAGAAGGTCGACCCCTGGCCCAGTGTCGAACGCACCCCGATCCTGCCATCCATCAGTTCGACCAGGCGCTTGCAGATGACCAGTCCCAGCCCGGTGCCCCCGTGCTTGCGGGTGGTCGACGCGTCGGCCTGGCTGAACGACTGGAACAGGCGATCCGCGGTATCGGCCGACATGCCGATGCCAGTGTCGGCCACCGCGAACAATAGCTCCACCTCCTTCTGGCTCGCCTTGCCGCGCGACACCTCGACCCGGATGCCGCCCTCCTCGGTGAACTTGATGGCGTTGCTGACCAGATTGATCAGCACCTGGCGCAGCCGGATCGGGTCGCCGCGGACCGCCTGCGGGACCTTGTCACTGACGCTGGCGCTGAGTTTGAGGTTGCGGTTGCGTGCACTGCCGCTCATCAGCTCGGTCACAGAGTTGACCAGGTCGCGTATATTCACCTCGATGGTCTCGAGCTGCAGCTTGCCCGAATCCACCTTCGCGAAATCGAGGATATCGTTGATGATGCGCAGCAGGTGGCGTGAGGAATTCTGCGCCGTCTGCACCAACTTCAATTGTTCTTCGTTCAACGGCGTGTCGCGAAGCATCTCGAGAATCGGCAGAATGCCGTTCAACGGGGTGCGGATCTCGTGGCTCATCGTGGCAAGGAACTCGGTCTTGGTGCGGCTGGCATCTTCGGCGAGGTCGAGGATCTCGGCCAGCTCCGCCTCCAGCGTCTGGCGCCTGCCTTCGGCCTCGCGCAACCGGGCCTCGTCGTCGCCGAGCTGCTGCTGCAATGCCGCTGCCTCGAGCCGCAGGTAGTGCAACTCGGCCTTGCCGCGTTCGATGCGGCGCGCGTACAACCCGGCCGTCACGGCCAGCAACGCGAGCGGCAACCAGATGCCCACCGGCAGCCACAAATCCTCGAGGCCGGCATCCGGCGAATAGGCCAGGACCAGCAAGAACAGCAGTTGGACACCGAGCTGCCCGATCAAACCGGGCAGCCAATGCAGATTCGGCAGCAGCGCCACCGCCAGCCCGAGGCAGGCGACGGACAGCTGCAGCGACGAATAGGGCTCGAGACCGGCCGCAACCACGCCGGCAAAGATCCAGGCCAGACTGCAGACCGTCATCACGAGCGCGATCAGCAGTCGCCAGCTGGTCAACGCCCGGCGGCTGAGCAGCTGAGCGGCGAGCAAAGGGCCTCCAATCGCGGCCAGCGCGGCCGGCAGCCCGGCCCAGGCGAGCCAGTGGGTGTCGAGACGGGTCACCTCGGTGCCGAGCCAGCCGACCAGACCGGCGAGCAACAGCAGGGCCGCGCCGGCCGCGCCGGCCAGCCGAGCATCGTGTTGCAGGCTCTCGATACCGATCAGGCCCTGCAGTGCGTGCGCGGCCGAAACGGAATCACTCGTCTGCACCCTGGCCTGTGCATCGCTTGTCGTCAAAGCGTCGATGATCCCCCCAGCAGGGGCTACCTGGCTCTGCCCCATTGTTTAATTCAAACAGCGCGTTAGCGCAGGTCATTGTGGCAGACTCGGGCAAGATAGCATATCGTTGAACTACGCTCGCCAGGCCCGCAGCCGTCGCCTGGGCGTTGGACACCACCGAGGGGGATGGACAAGGCAATGGTGTTACCGCCAGACGTTACGCGTGTCGCGCAGACCTCGGAGAGGGACGCGTTCATCGGGCAACTGCCGAAACGGATCGCCGCGATCGAAGACGTCTGGGAGAGACTCGAAACCGGACAGTGGGACGCCGTCCAGCTCGAGGCCTTGTACGAGCGTGTGCGCGAAATATTCGAATCGAGCAAGACCTTTTCCCTGTTTCAACTCAACGAGAGTGTGTTCTCGCTCGAGGTATATCTGAGTTCATTCGTTGGTTCGGACATCAGCCCGGGCCCGGCGCAGCTCGACGCGATCGGCGGCCTGGTACGCACCCTGAAGACCGCGGCCAACGTCACGACGTCGACCGAACAGGGGCCGGGGGCCGGGTCTGGCCGCGCGGCAGTACTCCTGCTGGGCGAACCGGACGGCCTGACCGCGGAGCTGGCCACCGCGCTGCGCGGGCTGGACTGCGACGTGGAGCAGTTCGCAGACCCTGAGTCCCTATTGGCGCAGCTGCAGCTGTCCCCGCCCAAGGTCATCGTGGTTGACACGGCGATGTTGCCCCAGATGGGGCCGCTGTCGGCGGAACTGATCCGGCTGCGCAGCCACATGTCGATCAACGTCCCGCTGATATTCGTCAGCAACTCGACCGCACTGCATTTGAGGGTCGACGCGATCAGGGCCGGTGGCGACGGCTATTTCGTGGCCCCGCTCGATACGGCCGCAGTCGCCGCCCAGGTCTGCGAAATGACACGGCCCGGTGAGCAACGACCCTCGCGCGTGCTGGTTGTGGAGGACGACCCGACTCAGGCCGATTTTGCCGCGTCGATCCTGCGCAAGGGCGGGATTGATGCGTTGCAGGTCACCGAGCCGGTCAAGGTGATCGAGAGTCTGCGCGCATTCCAACCCGACCTGATCCTGATGGACATCTACATGCCGGAGGTCAACGGGATCGAGCTCACCACCGTGATCCGAGACCACAAGGAGTTCGTCGCTATCCCGATCGTGTTTCTTTCCGGTGAGCAGAACACAGACAAGCAGCTCGACGCGTTGAGCGTCGGGGGCGATGATTTCATTGCGAAGCCGATCCGCCCCAAGCACCTGCTCGGCATCGTGCAAACCCGCATACGCCGGGCCCGCCAGATGTTGAGCGCGACCGGACAACCGGCCAAGCACGACCGCGTGACCGGTCTCTTGTCGCGCCAACACTTTCTCGATCGCCTGGCGAGGCTGATCGACGACCAGGACCGCACGAGAGCGGCCGGCGTGATCCTGATTCAGCCAGATGAGCTCCCGATGCTGCAGCAACGCATCGGCGTCGGCGGCGTCGATCACCTGATGTCCGAGCTCGGCGAGGCGATCGCCGATCAGGTGCAGGAAACCGACATCGCCGCGAGGATCGATGAACACAGCTTTGGCGTGCTGGCCAGGCGCGATAAGGAACAGGAGCTTTTCCTGCTCGCCGAGCGCATCCTGCACCGGATTGCCGGACAGGACTTTACGGACCGTTTGCGCAAGACCGCGAGCATCGGCCTGTGTCTCGTCGACGATGATTTAGACGATGCGAACGGTATCGTCAAACGGGCCAAGAAGGCCGCGCAGGCCGCGGCGACGCACGGCGGGAACCGCGTCCACGCGCATCGACGGGATGCCGAAAGCCGCGAGATCTTGGCAGCCGTCAAGGACGACACCGGCGAACGGGTCAGGGCGGCATTGCAAAGCGACGGTTTTGTCATCCAGTACCAGCCCTTGCTCGACCTGCAGAGCCGAGGAAGCGAGAATTACGAGATCGTGCTGCGCCTGGAGAGTGCGCAGGGCGATCTGACCGGCGGACGCGAGCTGCTGGACGCGGCAGAATCCACGGGCCTTGGAAAGGAACTCGACCAGTGGACGATCGAGCGCGCGATCGACATCCTGAAACTGCGCCGCGATTCCGGGCGCCGCACCAGGATATTCGTCCACCAGTCGCGGCTCAGCGCACTCGACCCCGACCTGCCGGCGATACTGCTCGGACGGCTGCGCGGACGACAGATGGTCGGAACCGGCCTGGTATTGGATTTCTGCCTGTCCGACCTGTCCCGCGACCTCAAAGCCGCGCAACGCAACATCACGGGCCTGCACGCAATGGACGTCGAGGTGTCGCTGTCGCGCTTCCCGGAAAAGCCGGCGGCCTTCAAAGTCCTGCGCTACCTGCAGGCACACTACATCAACATCGCACCGCGCCTGCTCAAGGCCGAGCGCGAGGTCATCAGCAGCGTCATCAGTCAGGCCCACGAGGCCTCCGCCAAGGTGATCGTATCCAATGTCGACGACCCACGCAGTATCGACCTGCATTGGTCGTCCGGCGCAGATTTTCTGCAGGGCAATTTCATCCAGCGGCCGCTGGAAAACATGGACTACGACTTTTCCCAGGTCGTGATCTGAGCCGTTCGCCCGCGTCACCGATGTCCTGCACATAACAGCAAGACACGGCGGGGGGAGTGACAGGACACAGTGCCAGTCACTGCGCTAGGCTTGGGTCAAACAA
>CBFCWF010000078.1:0-16060 GCA_965601425.1 uncultured Chromatiaceae bacterium
TCGCCGGCGTCGTCGGGCGGCCGGAGGTGAAGTCGAATCCGGGCGCGATCTGAGCGCATGACCAGCATCGCCACCGCACGGGCCGGCAGGCTCCGTTGCCGGTAGTGATCTGCTTCATGTTACTTGCGCCGGGGTCTGCGAACTGCACGGAGCGCGTCGTCGACTGCATCGGGGCCGATAACGGCCCCTGACCGCTGCGGGGTCGAATCCCGATACTGACTATGACGGAAAATTATCGATCGCTCGCTGAAATTTTGGGCGGCGCGGCCGATACGTCCGGCCAGATGCTGTAATCTCCGAGCTGTCTCAATCCACAACCAGTGAGCTGTAAACCATGACGTCCAAGGTGCCACCGCACGGCAGCGACCTGCTGGTCGATCTGCTGGTCGAACCCGAATATTCCGAGGAACTCAAGAACGTCTCCGGAGGTTACCCTTCGCTGACCCTGTCGCAGCGTCAGATGTGCGATCTCGAACTGTTGATGAGCGGGGCCTTTACCCCGCTGCAGGGCTTCATGGGGCAGGCGGCCTACGACTCGGTCGTCGAGTCCCTCACCCTGCCGGACGGTGGGGCCCTGTGGCCGATACCGATCGTGCTGGACGTGACCGAGGCATTCGCCGAGAAGCTCGCCGTTGGCGACCGGGTGGCCTTACGCGACGGCGAGGGCTTCATGCCCGCGGTGCTGACTGTGGAAGATATCTGGCGGCCTGATCGGCAGCGCGAAGCGGAGCGGGTCTACGGCACCGGAGATGTTGCACATCCGGGCGTTCGCTATCTGACGAACTGCGTCAACCCGGTCTATGTCGGGGGACGCATCGAGGGCGTGCAGGCGCCCATGCATCACGACTTCGAGAACCTTTGGGACACGCCCGAGGAAATGCGGGCGCTGTTCGGCAAGCTCGGTTGGCGCCAGGTCGTGGCCTTTCAGACCAGTAAGCCGATCCACCGGCTGCAGCGCGAGATCACGCTGAAGATCGCCAAGGAACTGCAGGCGCATATCCTGTTACACCCCACTGTTGGCATGACCAAGCCCGGCGATCTTCAGTACTATGGGCGGGTGCACTGCTATCAGGCAATCCGCCGCTACTACCCGCACAATCTCGCGATGCTTTCCCTGCTGCCACTGGCGATGCGCATGGCCGGTCCACGCGAGGCCCTCTGGCATGCGATCGTGCACCAGAACTACGGCTGCTCCCACATGATCGTCGGACCCAAGCACGCAGCGCCCCCGGGGGTGGCGGGCGAAGCGGCGTCTTTATACGACGGACAGACGTCGCGTGCGCTGATCGATCAGCATGCCGATCGGCTGGCAATCGAGATCGTGCATGTCGAGGCTCACCGCTACGTGCCGAAAAAGCAGCGCTTCATGGGCGTCTCGGAAATTGCCGCACAGGGTCTCGAAGGCATCGAGTACACGGATGCCCAGCTGAAGTCCGACCTCGCGATGGGCGAGGAGCCGCCGGAGTGGTTCAGCTACCCCGAGGTCGTGGCCGAGCTGCGTAATGTCTATCCACCGCGCAACCGTCTCGGGTTCACGCTGTTCTTCACCGGGCTATCTGGCTCGGGTAAGTCGACACTGGCGAAGATCGTTTACGGCAAGCTGGTGGAGGGTGGTCGTCGGCCCGCGACCCTGCTTGACGGCGATATCGTGCGTCAGAACCTCTCAAGCGAACTCGGCTTTTCGAAGGCCCATCGCGACCTCAACATCCGGCGCATCGGGTATGTCGCGAGCGAGATCACGAAGAACGGCGGGATCGCGATATGTGCGCCGATCGCGCCCTACACGGAGACCCGGCGTGCAGTGCGCGAGATGATCGAGGAGCGCGGTGCGTTTATCGAGGTGCATGTCGCGACGGCGCTCGAGGTATGCGAAGGGCGTGACCGCAAGGGACTGTACGCGAAGGCCCGCAAGGGGTTGATTCCCGAGTTCACCGGCATCAGCGATCCCTACGAGGTGCCGGAGCATGCCGAACTGGTCATCGACACCGCGGATTCGACGCCAATGGAGGCGGCGCAGGAGATCTACCTCTATCTTCTGAGAGAGGGTTACATCGACTCCTGAAAGCAGTGCTGGCCGGCCCGGCGTCGAACGCACAACGCAAAGAGCCCGCGATTCGCGGGCTCTTTGCGATTTTGACTGCCCCAACGGTCGCTCAGTGGGCCTTCTTGACCTCGTCGTGCGGGTCCCGGGCCGACTCGGTCGGGTTAGCATGCTGGTCGCGGGGACTCCAGATGCCGTCTCAGCGGTGTTCCTCGACATCCTGCAGCGTGAGCAGAGTCCAGACAGCGGCGATGGCCCACATGGCCAGTCCCAGTCCGATCGTGTACCAGCTGATCCCGGGTTCGCTGGTTGGCCCGCCGAGAAACCC
This sequence comes from uncultured Chromatiaceae bacterium, assembly GCA_965601425.1. Lineage (GTDB taxonomy): Bacteria > Pseudomonadota > Gammaproteobacteria > Chromatiales > Chromatiaceae > Thiosocius. Next base: position 2,370 of record CBFCWF010000078.1, read on the forward strand.
ATACACGACGCTCACGACGCCGAATAGCCAGAATACCGTGACCGGTGCGGCGCAATGGCTGCCGCAGCCATATCGGTAGGCGCCTACTGGAGGCAGCAGCGCCGAGGTCACGTAACGTTTGATTCCCATGCTGACTCCGTCCAGGGGGTCTTTTTTGATTCTGTTTATCAACTATTAGCATGGCCGAGCGACAGCAGCAAGCGCGCCGGGTGTGGACGTTTTCTTTGCTAAATAGATACTTACGCGCGCAGTGTGTCCGGCAGGTGAGGGCGGATCGCGTCGACCATCGAGCGGTGCAGACGGACCCCGGCGGTGATCACATTGCCGCTCTCCAGATGCCCGCCGCCGCCGCGGATATCGCTGACGACGCCCCCGGCTTCCTGGACCAGCAGCGCCCCGGCCGCAAAGTCCCATTCGGACAGTCCAAGCTCCCAGAAGCCATCGAGCCGTCCGGCTGCGACGTAGGCGAAATCGAGGGCGGCCGATCCGGGGCGCCGGATGCCGGCCGTCTCCCGGGCCAGGTCCTTGAGCATGCCGAGGTAGGCGTCCATGTAACGCTGGTCCCGAAACGGGATCCCGGTGCCGAGCAATGCGCCCTTAAGGCCCTTCTGGTCGGTCACCCGTAGACGCCGATCGTTGAGCAGTGCGCCGCCACCCCGCGTCGCGCTGTACATCTCGTCGCGCACCGGGTCGTAGATGACCCCGGCCTCCAGGCGCCCCCGTTGCTTGAGCGCGATCGAGATCGCGAACTGGGGAAAGCCATGCAGATAGTTCGTCGTGCCGTCCAGCGGGTCGATGACCCATTGAAAGTCGTCTTTGCCATGCACGCCACTCTCCTCGGCGAGTATCGCGTGACCGGGGTAAGCCCTGCGAATGACGTCGATGATGGCCTGCTCGGCGTTGCGGTCGACCTCGCTGACAAAGTCGTTCACCTGCTTCTCCGACACGGTCAGTGTGTCGAGACGATGAAACGAGCGCATGATGACGCTCCCGGCCTGGCGGGCGGCGCGCACGGCGATGTTGATCGTGGGATTCATGACATGCGGGCGTCGATCCGGTCCCGCTGGTCGAGGGGAAAGTTCATGGGCAAGGCTGTCGGGTGCATTTTTCGGGGAGGGTGGGCTGTGCCGTCGGACCCGGCCAGTCTGCTGCGGCCGCTGGCTGTCCGTCGGGCGTCGTGTTCTGTCTGAGCCGGCGCGTGAAGATACAGGAAATGCGGCCGTGCGGAAAGACGGGGTCGGTTGGATCGGCGATTTTGTTAAGCTCTTGCGATGATCGCTGATACGCGCATTGTGATGGTTCACACCTCGCACCCGGGCAACATCGGTGCGGCGGCTCGCGCGATGAAGAACATGGGCCTGCGCCGATTGTGTCTGGTGCGGCCACATGACTTTCCGAGCGATGCGGCGCGTGCACGGGCGGTCGGCGCCGACGACGTGTTGTGCGATGCCCGGTTGGCCGACACGCTGGCCGAGGCGGTTGCGGACTGTCGGATCGTGATCGGTGCCAGCGCGCGTCTCCGATCGGTGCGCTGGCCGCTGCTGACACCGCGTCAAGCCGCGGCGTTGGCGGACGCCGAGGTCCCGGGCTCGCCCGTAGCGATCGTATTCGGGCGCGAGAGTTCCGGCCTGAGCAACGAAGAACTGGATATTTGCACCCACTTGGTGCATATACCGACCAACCCCGAGTTCAGTTCGCTGAATGTCGCGATGGCGGTGCAGGTCATCGGGTACGAACTCATGCTGGCGTCCGGTGGCGCTTCGCCTGCGCGGGAACACGACAACGAACTGGCCAGCAACGCGGAGATGGAGGGCCTGTTCGAACACCTGGCGCAGGCGCTCGATGATATCGGGTTTACGGATGAGCGCCGCTCGCAGAAGTTGATGCGTCGCCTGCGTCGCCTGTTTCATCGTGCCGCGCCGCAGAGCGACGAGGTGAACATCCTGCGCGGCATCCTGAGTGCCGCGCAGGGCCGCAAATCCATGCGCCGCGGGGACGGTGATTGACCGGCACCCCCCGGCTGGTCGGTTAGGGTGCGATTTAGTACAGTGGCGGGCCCTCAGCCAGCAGTGGCGGCTTAACCGATGTTCGACAAGGTTCGGGAAGATGTCCGTGTCGTGTTCGACCGCGACCCGGCCGCGCGCAGCACCCTGGAAATCCTGACCGCCTACCCTGGGTTGCATGCGGTGATGTTCCATCGTCTGGCGCATTGGTTGTGGCTGGCCGGGGCCAAGTGGCTGGCGCGCATGGTGTCGCATGTGTCGCGCTGGCTCACCGGGATCGAGATACATCCCGGGGTGGTGATCGGGCGGCGCTTCTTCATCGATCACGGCATGGGGGTTGTGATCGGCGAGACCGCAGTGATCGGTGACGACTGCACTCTCTACCACGGCGTCACGCTGGGTGGCACGACCTGGCAGAAGGGGAAACGCCACCCGACCCTGGCCAACGACGTGGTCGTTGGGGCGGGGGCCAAGGTACTGGGACCCATCGAGGTGGGCTCGGGTGCGCGGATCGGTTCCAATGCGGTTGTGGTGCGCGATGTCCCGCCGAATAGCACGGTCGTCGGTGTCCCGGGGCGCCTGATCGAGCGCAAGCAGGCACCGGCCGACACCGAGCATCGGGAGAGGATCGCGACCAAGATGGGCTTCGATGCCTACGGCGCCACCGCGGATGCCCCGGACCCGGTCGCCCACGCGATCAACTGCATGTTGGACCACGTCCATGTGCTCGAGAACAAGATGCAGCGCATGTGCGAGGCGATGCGTGAAATGGGCTTCGAGCCCGGAGACGAGGATCTGCCGGAACTCGGTTCCTGCGAGATCATCTCTACCGCCGAAGAATTGCACAAGATGCAACTCAGCGAGGGTGCGGGGGAGGATTGATTCCCCCCTAGATTCCCGGGCTTGGTAATTCTTGACTATTTTACTCGGCAATGTATCATCCGGACGAATCAAAAAGCGGCGGAGTAGATACTGGTGAGGCTGACAACCAAGGGCCGCTATGCGGTGACGGCGATGCTCGATCTGGCTATCCATGATGGCGACGGCCCGATCACCCTGGCCGATATCGCGCAACGCCAGGGAATTTCGCTCTCGTACCTCGAGCAGCTCTTCTCGAGGCTGCGTAAACGCAATCTGGTGTCGAGCGTGCGTGGCCCGGGCGGCGGCTACACGCTCGGGCGCGACGCCTCCGGTATCTTCGTCGCCCAGGTCATCGCGGCAGTGGACGAGAATGTCGACACGACGCGTTGCGGTGGCGCGCACAATTGCCAGGACAATCAGCAGTGCCTGACCCACGATCTATGGCAGGACCTAAGTACCCGAATATTCGACTATCTCAATCAGATCAGTCTGCAGGACCTGATGAACCGGCGAGGCGTTCGCGAGGTCGCGCAACGCCAGGGGGTCGCAGATCCCGCCTCGGTCAACCTCGCCGATCTGAAGGCCGAGTCCGCGGGCGCTTGAAAGAAACCGCGCGAGACGCACAAACCCAAGCAGCTTCGGAGCGCTGAATGAAATTTCCAATCTACCTCGATTATTCCGCGACGACTCCGGTAGACCCGCGCGTGGCGGAGAAAATGTGTGCCTGTCTGACGCCGGAGGGGGTCTTCGGCAACCCCGCGTCGCGATCGCATGCGTTCGGCTGGCAGGCCGAGAAGCTGGTCGAGGAGGCGCGTGCCAACGTCGCCGCACTCGTCGGGGCCGATCCGAAAGAGATCATCTGGACCTCCGGTGCGACCGAGTCGGACAATCTGGCAATCAAGGGGGCGGCGCATTTCTATCAAAAGCAGGGTAAACACATCATTACGCTGAAGACGGAGCACAAGGCCGTGCTCGACAGTTGTCGGCAACTCGAGCGCGAGGGCTTCGAGGTCACCTATCTCGACGTGCAGCCGGACGGTCTGGTCGACTTCGCCGCATTTGAGGCTGCGATACGTCCAGACACTGTCCTTGCCAGCGTGATGCACGTCAACAACGAGATCGGCGTGATCCAGGACATCGCGGCAATCGGCGCACTCTGCCGCGAGCGCAAGATCCTATTCCACGTCGATGCGGCGCAGAGCCCGGGCAAGGTGCCTATCGACCTGGCCAATCTGCCCGTTGATCTCATGAGCTTCAGCGCGCACAAGACCTACGGCCCGAAGGGGATCGGCGCGCTCTATGTTCAGCGCAAGCCGCGCATACGCCTCGAGGCACAGATGCACGGCGGGGGCCATGAGCGCGGGCTGCGCTCCGGGACGCTCGCGACCCACCAAATCGTCGGGATGGGCGAGGCGTTTCGCATTGCACGCGAGGAGATGGCGAGCGAGAACGAGAGGATACTGGGGTTGCGCAACCGGCTGCTCGACGGCCTGCGGGACATGGAGGAGGTCTACGTCAACGGTGACCTGGAGCACCGCATCGCGGGGAACCTGAATATCAGCTTCAACTACGTCGAGGGCGAGAGCCTGATGATGGCGTTGAAAGACATGGCCGTGTCCTCGGGTTCGGCATGCACCTCGGCCAGTCTCGAGCCGAGCTACGTCCTGCGGGCGCTTGGTCGCCCCGACGAACTCGCCCACAGCTCGTTGCGCTTCACCCTTGGGCGCTTCACGACCGAGGCCGAGATCGATCATGTCCTGTCACAGGTGCGGGGCCAGGTCGAGCGGCTGCGCGAGCTGAGCCCCCTGTGGGACATGTACAAGGACGGGGTCGATCTGAACAGCGTGAAATGGGTGGCGCACTGAGCTCTAAGCCATAGGTCGGCCGCCCCGCCGCAACCTCTTTGTCACTTTGTTTGCGGGGCGCGTTAGGTGTAGCCTCGTGGTGCGGGCATTGAGAAAGCCCGTCTCGAAAGAGAATTGTGCGGGTGTTCCCGCTAGTCCTCCGGTGAACCGTGGCCCGGCCGCCGCTGGATGTCCTGTACTACGGGCCACACGCTTGAGAGCATTTGCGATGAATATATATGTAGGTAACCTGGCATACAGTGTCACCGAAGATGAGTTGCGCGACGCCTTCTCCGCCTATGGTGAGGTTTCGCGGGCGAACGTGATCATGGACCGTGATACCGGTCGTTCAAAGGGATTCGGCTTCGTCGAGATGCCAGACAATGCCCAGGCCGAAGCTGCCATCAATGGCCTCAACGACACGCCGCTGGGCGGTCGCGCGATGCGCGTGAACGAAGCCCGGCCAAGAGATGATCGTCCGCGCCGTCCACCACGCCACTAAGCCGATACTAACCAGGGTCCGTCCGGTCGTTCCGGTCGGGCGGACCGACACAGATCTGAGAGGAAGAAGACCGATGGCATACAGCGACAAGGTGATCGAGCACTACGAGAATCCCCGGAATGTCGGTGTGCTAGACACGGCCTCGGCCAACGTCGGTACGGGTATGGTCGGGGCACCTGCCTGCGGCGACGTGATGCGGCTGCAGATCCAGGTCAACGCGAAGGGCGTGATCGAAGATGCCAAGTTCAAGACCTACGGCTGCGGTTCTGCGATCGCTTCGAGTTCGCTCCTGACCGAGTGGGTCAAGGGCAAGACGCTCGATCAGGCGCGCGACATCAAGAATTCGCAAATCGCCGAGGAACTGGCCCTGCCTCCGGTCAAGGTCCACTGCTCGGTGCTCGCCGAGGATGCGATCAAGGCCGCCATTGCCGATTTCCAATCCAAACAGGGCGAGAACTGAGCCCACGGAGCAGGCGATGTCGATTACGCTGACCGAAGCGGCCGCAAGCCGCGTCAAGAGTTTTCTGGAAAGTCGTGGTCACGGTGTGGGCGTGCGTCTCGGTGTGAAGACCTCCGGCTGTTCCGGTCTGGCCTATGTGCTGGAATTCGTCGACGACTTGGAAGATGGCGACCAGGTCTTCGAGGCTGCCGGTGTCAAGGTGATCGTCGACAGCAAGAGCCTCGTCTACCTCGACGGCACTGAGCTCGATTTTGGCAAGGAAGGCCTGAACGAAGGTTTCAAGTTCAACAACCCCAACGTCAAGGACGCCTGCGGCTGCGGTGAGAGCTTCAAGGTCTAGACCGATACGCCGGATCGGCCCGTGATGCACCGACGCCCGCTCTCCGGCGGGCGTACCTGATTTGGATACCCCGATGTTCGACTTTTCAAAGAACTACTTCGAGCTGTTCGGGATGCCGATCGGCTTCAGGGTCGATCATGCCCAGCTCGCGTCGCGTTACCGCGAGTTGCAGAAGGTGGTGCATCCTGATCGCTATGCGGCGTCCGGCGAGCACAGTCAGCGTCTGTCGCTGCAGGGTGCCACCCTGGTCAATGAGGCCTACGAGGTGCTCAAGGACCCGTTGCGACGTGCCCAGTACCTGCTCGGCTTGAAAGACGTCGGGTTCGATCCGTCTCAGCAGACCCTGAACGACCCGGCATTCCTGATGCGGCAGATGGAGTTGCGCGAGGCCCTCGAGCGGGTGGGCGGCGCAGCCGATCCCCAATCCGAGCTGGATACGCTGATGCGGGAAATCGAGGCCATGATCAGGGAACAGGTCGCGCAGCTCGCGGTGCAGTTCGAGGATGCGAGCGCCGAGCACCTCGCGGCGGCGGCGCAAACGGTTCAGAAGATGCAGTTTCTGAACAAACTGCACGCCGAGGCCAAAGTGATAGAGGCGGATCTGGAAGAGGCGTTCTGATGGCGTTGTTGCAGATCGCGGAGCCCGGCCAGTCGGCCGCGCCGCACGAGCACCGGCTGGCCGCAGGGGTCGACCTGGGGACCACCAACTCCCTGGTCGCGACGGTGCGCAGCGGCCGCGCCGAGACGCTGCCGGACAGCGATGGCCGACACCTGCTGCCCTCGGTCGTGCGCTACACCGCCGACGGCGTCGAGGTCGGGGAATCGGCGCGCCGTGTCGCCGCGCAGGATCCGCTCAACACGATCTCGTCCGCCAAGCGACTGATTGGCCGCGCTGTCGGTGATTTGAAATCGCTCGGCAGCCAGCTGCCCTACGATTTCATCGATGGCGGGAGTGCGGTGCCGCGCATCCGCACGGTCGCGGGAGACGTCACCGCGATCGAAGTCTCAGCGGAGATCCTGAAGGTCCTCGGGCGGCGTGCCCGGGAAACGCTGGGTGGGGAACTCGGCGGGGTCGTGATTACCGTCCCGGCGTACTTCGACGATGCGCAGCGCCAGGCAACGAAGGACGCGGCGCGCCTAGCCGGTCTGCATGTCTACCGGCTGCTGAACGAGCCGACCGCGGCGGCGGTTGCCTACGGCCTGGACCGTGGCGCAGATGGCGTCCACGCTGTCTACGATCTGGGCGGTGGGACCTTTGACGTGTCCGTCCTGCGATTGCACAAGGGTGTGTTCGAGGTGATGGCGACCGGCGGCGACACGGCGCTGGGCGGGGACGACTTCGATGCGGCCATCGCCGACTGGATTCTCGCGCTGTCTGGTGTCGCACTGGATGCCGACCGTGGGACGCTGCGGCACGTGCTCGACCGGGCGCGTGCAGCGAAAGAGGCACTGGCTCAGGCGCCCACGACAGAGGTGGCCGTGAATCTGCCGCACGGCGGCACCTGGCAGGGAGAGCTCTCGCGAGAAACCCTGGGCGAGCTGATCGATCCGTTGATCAGCAAGACCATCAAGACCTGCCGGCGCGTACTGCGCGACGCCGGAGTGAGCACGGGGGAGATCGAGGACGTGGTGATGGTCGGCGGATCGACCCGGGCCAGGCGGGTGCGCGAGCAGGTCGGCGCGTTTTTCGGTCGGGAGCCGCTGGTCGATATCGATCCCGACAGGGTGGTCGCGATCGGTGCCGCGATCCAGGCGGATGTGCTGGCCGGCAACAAGCCGGACGACGAGATGTTGCTGCTGGATGTGAACCCACTGTCGCTCGGGATCGAGACCATGGGTGGGCTGACCGAGAAGATCATTCCGCGCAACACGACCCTACCGGTCGCCCGCGCGCAGGAGTTCACGACGTTCAAGGATGGCCAGACCGCGATGGCTGTTCACGTCGTGCAGGGTGAGCGCGAGCTTGTCAGCGACTGCCGCTCGCTGGCGCGCTTCGAGCTGCATGGTATCCCGCCGATGGTGGCCGGCGCGGCACGAATCCGGGTCATGTTCGCTGTCGATGCGGACGGTTTGCTGCAGGTCGAGGCACGTGAGCAGACCTCTGGCGTTTCGGCGAGCATCGAGGTGAAGCCGTCTTATGGGCTGACCGACGGCGAGATCGCGAGCATGCTGCAGGCATCGGTCGATCATGCCAAGGACGACATGCGGGCACGTCGCCTGGTCGAGGAGCGGGTCGAGGCAGAACGGGTGATCGAGGCGCTGAACGCGGCTATCGCCGGTGATGGCGAGGAATTGTTGTCGGTCGAGGAACTGGCCCGGGTGGAAGCGGCGCTGCAGCGGCTGGTCGAGACCGCGAACGATGCGCAGGACCCGGCCGACGTCGAGGCTGCGATCAAACAACTGGAGAAGGATTGCGAGTTCTACGTGGAGCGACGCATGAACCATGGCATACGCAAGGCGATGGCCGGGCACCGGGTCGACGAGTTCGCCAAGGAGGACGGCCGGGAGGCCGAATGAAACATGACCCAGATCATTTTCCTGCCACACGACGAGATCTGCCCGGAGGGCGCGGTGATTGAGGCGGAGCCCGGGCAGACCATCTGCGATGCGGCGCTGGCGAATGACATCGATATCGAGCATGCCTGCGAGAAGTCCTGTGCCTGCACCACCTGCCACGTGATCGTGCGTGAAGGTTTTGACTCGCTGGATGAATCGAGCGAAGAGGAAGACGACCTGCTGGACAAGGCCTGGGGGCTCGAACCCGAGTCGCGCCTCAGCTGCCAGGCCGTGGTCGGCAGTGAAGCCCTGGTTGTCGAGATTCCGAAGTACACGATCAATCACGTCAAAGAAAGCCATTGAGCACACCGCCGGCCCGGCCGGTGCGATGTCGCAAGGAGCCTGCATGAGCCTGAAGTGGACCGATGTGGTCGATATAGCGATCGAGTTGGACGAGGCGCACCCGGACGTCGATCCGACCCAGGTGAACTTCGTCGATTTGATGAACTGGGTGCTGGCGCTGCCGACGTTCGACGACGCCAGGGACCACTGCGGCGAGAAGATCCTCGAAGCGATTCAGGCGGCCTGGATCGAAGAAAGGGCCTGAGCGTTAACTGCTCGTGGTTCACCCGCGGCCGGGTCCCGGGGGTGGTCCCCTCCGCGCCGGCCGCAAACTGCTAAGATGTGCAGTTTTTACCGAGGCGGCCTTCACCCGCCGCAAGCCGTTGCTTCGGAGGAACAATGTCCCTGATCAAACCCTTTCGCGGTCTCCGGCCGCTCGCCGGGCGTGCCGACGACGTAGCCGCACCGCCGTATGACGTGGTCGATCGTGCCGAGGCCAAGTCCCTCGCCGAGGGCCGTCCGTGCAGCTTCTTGCATGTGTCGCGCCCGGAGATCGATTTGCCCGACGATTCGGATCCCTATGCCGCCGAAGTCTACGCGAAAGGGCGCGAGAACCTCGATCGCATGGCGGCCGAAGGGGTCCTCGTGCGGGACCCCGTGCCCTGTTACTACGCCTATCGTCTGACGATGGGGACGCATGTGCAGACTGGCCTGGTCGCCACCGCATCGGTGGCGGACTACGATCGGGGCCGCATCAGGAAGCATGAATTCACGCGTCCGGTAAAGGAAGATGACCGGGTGCGCCAGATCGATGCGCTGAACGCGCAGACCGGGCCGGTGTTCCTCGTCTACCGTGCCGATCCGGTCGTCGACGGGATCCTGCGCGAGGTCACCGGCGCGCCGGCCGATGTCGATGTGACGGTCGAACGCGACGGCGTGCGCCACGAAGTGTGGAAGATCGACCGGGGTGAGACCCTCGATGCCCTGACCCGGAGATTCGAGGCCATGCCGGCGATCTATGTCGCAGACGGGCATCACCGCTCGGCGGCCGCCTCACGCGTCGGCCACGCGCGACGGACGGCCAACCCGGCACACACCGGCGAGGAGGGCTACAATCACTTCCTCAGCGTGATCTTTCCGCATGACCAGATGCAGATCCTCGATTACAACCGCGTCGTGCGCGACCTGCATGGCCAGTCCCGGGACCAGTTCCTGACCGCCATCGGCGAGTCGTTCGCTATCGAACGGAGTGATCAACCGGTCAGACCTGCAGAAACCGGTGAGTTCGGCATGTATCTGGACGGGCAATGGTATCGGCTGCGCATCCATCCGGAGGCGATCCCGGTGGACGACCCGGTGGGGCGGCTGGACGTGAGCCTGCTGCAAAAAGGTCTGATCGAGCCGCTCCTCGGCATCACCGATCCGCGGCGCGATGACCGCATCGACTTCGTCGGCGGCATCCGTGGGCTGGAGGGATTGGAGAAACGCGTCGACAGCGGTGGCTGGGCGGTTGCCTTCTCGCTCTATCCGACAACGATGCAGGCCTTGATGGACGTGGCGGACGCCGGCGAGGTGATGCCGCCCAAATCCACCTGGTTCGAGCCAAAACTGGCCGATGGCCTGGTGAGCCACGTACTCGATTGATGTGGCCTTGGCGCGCCTTGGGCGTGTCGATGCGATCCGCAGGGAGTCCAAGCAACGATGGTATCGCTCGTCACCACGCTGCCGCAGGAAGGGACTGCCAGCGAGGAGCAGCTCGAGAAATGGCTCAGCGAACTCGGTGAGCGGCGGCCGCAGGAGGACGTCGCGCTGCTGCGCGATGCGGCCGCGTTTGCACGTGCCGCTCACCAGGGAGAGCCGGCACCCGATGGTCTCGACCGCTTCCTCTCACTGTTGCACACAGTCGACACGCTCGACAGCCTGAAGCTCGATATCGAGCCGTTGCTGGCCGCGATGCTGTCTGAGATGCCCGGCCATGCCGCGCACGACGCGGTGGGTATCGAGCAGCGTTTCGGGCCTGCGGTGGCCGCGATGGTCGGGCAGGTCTCGCGAATTTGCGAGTTGTCCGCCAGCGGTGCGGCGACCGTCGATGAGCGGGGTATCGAAAACCTGCGCCGACTGCTGCTCGGGATCGCCGACGATGTCCGCGCGATCCTGGTCGTGTTGGCCAAGCGCCTGCAGCTGATGCGCCGCCTGAAACGCCTGTCCCCGGCGTTTCAGCGTCGCGTGGCACGAGAGACCCAGATGATCCATGCGCCGCTGGCCAACCGCCTCGGCGTCTGGCAATTGAAGTGGGAGCTCGAGGATCTGTGCCTGCGCTATCTCGAACCCGACGAGTACGTAAACCTCGCGCGGCAGCTGGACGGTAAACGTCGTGAGCGCGAGGCCTACATCGCCGACGTCATCAAGCGCGTGCGCGGAGCCTGCGCCGCGTCCAAAATCCCGGTCGAACTGTCCGGCCGCCCAAAACACATCTACAGCATCTGGCGCAAGATGAAGCGCAAACGCCTCGACTTCGAACAGGTGTTCGATGTGCGCGCGGTGCGCGCGCTGGTTGACACGGTGCCGCAGTGTTACGAGGTCCTCGGCATAGTCCATAGTCTGTGGCGACCGGTGCCGGGTGAGTTCGACGATTATATCGCCCAGCCGAAGCGGAACGGCTATCGTTCGCTGCACACCGCCGTGGTGGGCGACGACGGCAAGCCGCTCGAGGTGCAGGTGCGGACCCGCGAGATGCACGAGCATGCGGAGTTGGGGGTCGCGGCGCATTGGCGTTACAAGGAGAGCACGCGCAAGGACGAAGAACTCGAAAGGCGGATCGAGTGGATGCGCCGTTGGCTCGAGCAGCAGGACGAAGAGGCCGCGCGACTCGACAGTGTCGATGGCGAGATCGAGTACGAGGCCCGCCGTATCTATGTGCTGTCTCCACAGGGCAAGGTCGTCGAATTGCCCGCCGGCGCGACGCCAGTCGATTTTGCCTATGCGATTCACACCTCGATAGGGCACCGTTGTCGCGGTGCCCGGGTGGATGGACACATTGCCCCGCTCGTGCATCCGCTGCAGAGCGGTCAGAAAGTGGAGATCATCACCGCCAAGGAGGGCGGTCCGAGTCGCGACTGGCTGAACCCGCATTCGGGTTGTCTGACGACCAACCGGGCCCGTAGCCGCGTGCGGCAATGGTTCAAGCAGCAGGACTTCGGCCAGCATGTGGCGATCGGGCGCGCCAGCCTGGAGCGCGAGGTGGCACGGCTCAGCGTCGCGCGGCCGGATCTGGAAAAGCTGGCGGCGCGGTTCAATTACAAGTCCCATGAAGATCTGCTCGCGGCGATCGGCCGTGGCGAACTGTCGGCGATACAGGTCGCGAACACGCAGGCCGAGCGTGTGCCGCGCGACGTCAGCGAACAGGCGGAGCGCGAACTCCCGGAAAAGGTGCGGCGCCGGACGCCGTCGCGGTCAGCCGGCGGGGCCGGCCAGATCGTCGTGCAGGGTATCGGCGATCTGATGACGCAGATGGCCAGATGCTGCAAGCCGGTGCCCTATGACAGCATCGTCGGTTATATCACCCGCGGCCGCGGGGTGACCGTGCACCGACAGGACTGTGCCGTGGTGCGCAAGATGGATACCGAGAATCGCTCTCGACTGGTCGATGTGGCCTGGGCCGAAACGCAGCGCGATTCCCGCTTCCTCGTGGATATCCAGGTCCTGGCCGGCGACCGCAAAGGGTTGCTTCGGGACATCTCATCGGTCTTTGCGAATGCGGAAATCGACGTGCTGGCGGTCAACACGCATTCCGATCGTCGCAAGGATCGCGCGAGTATGCGTTTTACTGCCGAGGTTGCCGACATGACGCAGCTCAGCCGGGTGATCGACCGCCTCGCGCAGATCCCCGATGTGCTCGACGTGCATCGGCAGCTTTCGTGATCATCATGCTTGGCACGGCAGTTCCGGTGCGGGTAAACTAAGCCGCGGTTTTAAAAGAGAAAAACTGTTATCCTTTGCGGGCTGCCGGGTCGTTGCGGCAATGCAACAGACGCGAGCACTCGGCATGTCGCCTCGACAGGCTCGAATGGCTTCCCCCCTGGCATTGCCCCGATGCCGGTTTTGTCTTTGGTTTTCTGAATCTTAGTTGGAGTTTCCCATGGCCGTAGAACGCACCATTTCCATCATCAAACCGGATGCCGTGGCAAAAAATGTCATCGGCGACATCTACAGCCGCTTCGAGCAGGCGGGGTTGCGCATCGTCGCCGCACGCATGTTGCATCTGAGTCGCGAACAGGCCGGTGAGTTCTATGCGGTGCACAAGGAGCGCCCGTTCTACAATGATCTGATCGACTTCATGACCTCAGGGCCGGTCATGGTCCAGGTGCTCGAAGGCGAGGATGCCATTGCGAAGAACCGCGAGCTGATGGGCGCGACGAATCCGAAGGATGCCGCTGCGGGTACGATACGCGCCGATCATGCGGAGACCGTCGACGAGAATGCGGTGCACGGTTCGGACGGTCCCGACACCGCCCAGGTCGAGATCGGGTTCTTTTTCCCGGAAGGCGTCTGCGAGCGCACCCGCTGAGTGGCCGTGCGTGGCTGATCGACCGAAGACCAACCTGCTCGGGCTGACCAGACAGGCCATCGAGGCCTATTTCGTCGGCCTGGACAGCAAGCCATTTCACGGGCGCAACGTGCTCAAGTGGATCCACAAGCATGGCGCGACCGATTTCGATGTCATGACCGACGTGCCCAAGGCCCTGCGCGCGCACCTGCGCGAGCAGGCCGAGGTCGCGCTGCCCCGGGTCGTGCTCGCGCAGCCGGCACGTGACGGCACAACGAAGTGGTTGCTCGAGCTTTC
>CBFCWF010000079.1:0-16059 GCA_965601425.1 uncultured Chromatiaceae bacterium
CACTATGCGATGGGCCGGATCGCGCTGGAACTGGCCTATGTGATGCCCGATGACAAGACCGCCTACATGACCGACGACGGCACCAACGTCGGGCTGTTCAAGTTCGTCTCAGATGAGGAAGGCGACCTGCGCAGCGGTACCCTCTGGGTCGCGCAGTGGAGCCAGAAAAGCGCCAACGGTGTCGGCGCGGCCAAGCTCAATTGGATCAATCTCGGCCATGCCGACGCCGCACAGGTCAAAGCATGGATCGACGAGTACCGCTTCGCCGACATCTTCGATGAAACCACGCCCGAGAACGGCACCTGCCCCGACGACTTCACCTCAATCAACGCCGGCCATGAGGGTGGTGACCACCAATGCCTGAGGCTCAGGGACGTCAACCAGGATGGCACGATCGACGCCGTAGACGAGGCGATTGCATCGCGCCTCGAGACCCGCCGCTGGGCGGCGATGGAGGGTGGGAGCACCGAGTTCCGAAAGATGGAAGGCATCACCTTCGATCCGGACACTCGCCGGCTCTACCTCGCGATGTCGGAAGTCGACCGCGGCATGCTCGACAACACCCGGGTTGGCAAGCCCGGCTACCCGGCGCCCGGTTCCTATGACGCCTACGATGTCGGTGGTTGGAACCATATATCCATCGCCGAAGGCAATGTGTGCGGTGCGATCTACGCGATGGACGTCGACGGCAGCTACACCGCGACGAATATGTATGGATTGGTTGCCGGCATCCCGACCACGCGTGACTATGGGGCTCCCGGCGACAGCGCTTATGACGGCACAAACAAGTGCGATGTCGAGGGTATCGCGAACCCGGACAATGTCACCTATATGCCCGGCTACGAGACGCTGATCATCGGCGAAGACACCGGCTCCGGCCACCAGAACGACGTGATTTGGGCCTATAACGTGCGCGAACGCAGGCTCACCCGGATCCAGACCACACCCTACGGCTCCGAGACAACGTCACCCTATTTTTACCCCAACATCAACGGGCATGCCTACCTGATGTCGGTCGTGCAGCACCCGTACGGCGAATCGGACAGCGACAAGCTGCTGGATCCGGCGGACGCGGCTGGTTACACCGGCTACATCGGCCCCTTCCCGGCGATGGGCGAGTCCGCAGGCGATGATGACGACGAGCACCAGGGACGTCGGCATGAGCGGCACCGGAAGCACCGGGGGTATGACGACTGAGCGCCTCTCTCGCCGACTGGGCCGCAACGGTCCGGTCGGCAGTGAGCGTTTGGCGGGGGCCTGCAGGTCCCCGCGTTTTTTGCGTCTCGGGCCCGTATCCGACCGCCTTTCGCCCTGCCCGGATCGAGACAGGGGCTGCGCGGCCTTTTCATCCCTCCGGGAGCCCTGGGCGGGCCCTGCCCAAAGCGCCGCGGTTGCGCTTATACTTCTCGCTCTTGATCCGAATCAAAAAGCGGGAGGAGTGATGCAAACCAAACGGAGGTACGGCGGTAAAGCGCTGCTGTTCTTTGCGGCCCTTGCGGTGTCGTCTGCCCAGGCGTTCGAAGGCGACCCAAGGCAGGGCCGGGCCAAGGCCGAGAGCTGCATGGGTTGTCATGCCATTCCATCTTATTCCAATGCCTATCCGAACTATCACGTTCCGAAGGTTGGTGGACAGAACGAGGCCTACATCATCTCCGCGCTGCTCGCCTACCGGAGCGCGGGCAGGGGGCACGATACCATGCACATCAATGCCTCCAGCCTGAGCGATCAGGACATCGCGGATATCGCCGCATACTTTTCATCGGTCGGTAAATAGGCAGGTACGCAGATGAGAAAAGTCATTTATCTCGCCGGCTTCCTTACACTGGGACTCGGCGGTACGGCCCTCGCGGCCGGCGACCCGCAGGCGGGCAAAGAGAAGGCGGCCGTGTGCGCCGGCTGCCACGGCGTCGACGGCAACAGCAGCATCGGCGCGAATCCTCGCCTGGCCGGGCAATACGAGTCCTACCTGTTGCAGGCGCTCAAGCGGTATAAATCGGGTCAGCGCAAGGACCTGCTGATGGCCAACATGGTCGCGGGGCTGACCGAGCAGGACATGAAGGACCTGGCGGCCTGGTTTGCCAGCCAGGACGGTGACGTGTTGGTCGTCCTACCGCAAGACTGAAGACGCCCACCGGCTGGCGAGGCGCGGGCGCTCGTCGCGACCGCCCACGCCGCCGACCCTTACTCCTCGACCAGGTCCTCGGCGCCATAGTAGCGCGCCAGTTGCCGGATCTCGTCGTCGCTCAGCTTATGCGAGACACTCTGCATGCGGTCGTAGAGGTCGTTGTCGCGCCCCGCCTCCTTGAAGGCCATCATGCTGGCCTCGAGATACTGCCTGATCTGCCCTGTCAGGATCGGGGCCACCTCGATGTGATCGTCCTTTTCGACAATGTCCTTGTCATGGCAGCTGTCACAGACCTTGACCTGGAGCAGCGGGTCGCCGCCGACCATCGGCGGCCGCTCCAGCGACGCGAACCAGGCGCCGAGGTGAACCATCTGCTCGGGCGAGAGTTTCCTCGACACCTTCCGCATATCGCTGTCCTCGCGGATTCCGACCTTGAAGTCGTGCAGCTGTTTAAAGGTATAGGTCGCACGTTGGCCGGCGATACTCGGGATCTCCTCGTCGTCGCTGATGCCGTCCGCGTTGTGGCACTTTTTGCACTTGAACTTCTTCGCCAGCTTCTTCCCCTGTTCCACGTCACCGGTGGCCACGAAGTCGAACTGTTCCTTGGTCCACTCGAATGGCGCGGCTTCTTCCGCGGCCGCGACATGCATCGCGGTGAAGAGCAGTATGGCCACGATAGGCAGTCGACGCATGAGAGATTCCTCCGTTTGCTTTTTGTTGCGCGGGTGTGGCGGGCGTTAGGCGCCCGACGCGGAATTGTAGCCCACTCGAAATGCGGATGGTGCGGCCGGTCGACGCCGATGGCGTCTTTCCGGTTCTTCGAACGAAGACGCCGCCCGGCGGGCGTCCGGCAGGGACGCCGTGCGATGGGCCGGCGGACCGGTTACGGCGGGACCGATGCCGCGGCCCGCTCGTCGGCCATTTCGTCCATGACCCAGTCGAGAAGTGCGCGCATCTCGGCGCTCAGCGATCGGCCTTTTTGGTACACGAGGTAGTAGCCCTGATGGCTGTTCAACGCGACATCGAGCGCGGCGACGAGCTGCCCGTAGTGTATCTCGCGGGCCACCAGTTGCCGATCGGCCAACGCGATGCCGAGATTCTCCATTGCCGCGCCCAGCGCCAGCGAGGTGCTGGTAAAGCTCAGCCGCTTGGCGCGTTTGCGGCGGGTCACGGCGAACCCGGCGAGAAACTCGTCCCACTCGGTCGGCCGTGTCGAGACGTCGATCAATGTGTGATCGCATAGGTCCGCCGGCCGGGCGATGCCCGGGTTGGCGGCGAGGAAATCGGGCCCGCACACCGGCACCACGACGACCTCGCGCAGGAAATAGGATTCGACCCCGGGCCAGCGGCCGTCGCCGAAATAGATCGCCATGTCGATGTCGGACCAGCCAAAGTCGATCGGCCCGCTGTTCGGGCTCAGTCGAAGCTCGATGTCCGGGTGGCGTCGCTGAAACTCACGCACCCTCGGGACCAGCCAGCGGGTCAGGAACGCGGGCGCGACGCTGACATTCAGTGCGCCGGCGTTCGACGAGGCCAGCAGGCGCCGGGTGGCGAGATCGATCTCGTCGAGTGCGTGAGAAACGGAGGCCAGGTAACGCTCACCCGCAATGGTCGGTCGCACCTGGCGGCGGGTCCGCCGAAACAGACTGACGCCGAGGTACGTCTCCAGCGCCTTGACCTGGTGACTGATCGCCGAGGGCGTGACGCACAGTTCCTGCGCGGCCTCGTTGAAGCTCCCGAGGCGCGCCGCAGCCTCGAAGGCACGGATTGCCCTAAGCGGCGGCAGGCGGCGGCTCATCTCGCCTCTTTAGCTGAATTTTTCTCATCTTTCGCTGAGAAATCGTCATTTGCTACATACAACAGCATCTTCTAATATTCGTGTCACTGGCCTAAAGATAACACCTCAGCGATATTTCGCAGGGACTTATCCGCATAATCGCCGCTTAAGCACGCGGCGACCCCGGCAGGATACGTTTTTTAAGATGATTTCAATTTAGGTGAAAAGATGCAGCACGATCCCACCCTCGACATCCGCCTCGACCGGCACGGCGAACCCGACGTCGCCTACTACCACGCCAAGGCGCAACAGCTGCGCGGACAGGCCATCGCGGCCGGATTGCGCCGGCTCAGGGGCTGGGCGCTCCAAGCGTTCAACCGGCCCGCGTTGGTAGACACCGCGTACAGCGATCGTCCACAGAGGCTGGTGCAAAGCGGTTGGCCCTGGGTGGACCTGATCGTGCAGGGGTCGATGCCGCGCGGTTCTGGCCGCGCCTGACACGGGGCCTTCACCGCTGCCCGCGCAACGCGACGGGGTCTCGGGTTGGCGACTGCTGTTTATCGGCTTGAACCCGTCGACGACCGGATGGTCGTTCGTGATACGGCGCATTGCGCCCTTCCAACCACCGGCAGAAGCGGGGTTGCCCCCCTTCTGCCGGTGGAGATGGTGCGACACTGGCCCGGCCGATATCTTGCCGCCGCCCCCGACCCTTGCGCCGACCCATCAGGCCCCGCGCACAACCGGGAGGTACCGGGGACGCCAGAAATGCTTCCTGATGTAGCTGTCGCAATCGGCGTTTCGCAAGTCCGCTTTCTGAGCGACGCCGTCCTCTATCGCACGCGCCATTACCCGGCTCGCAACCCGGATACTCACCTCCTGTAGCTCCCTGATCGGCGGATAGACCCACCCGGCGTCGAGATGCCGCGCGGCGGTATAGTCTGCCAAGGCGTAGGAGGCCTCCAAGACCATCGCGTCCGTGATCTGGCTGGCCTCCGACAGGATTGCCGCGAAACCGAGGCCGGGGAAGATGAATGCGTTGTTGCCCTGACCGATGGGATAGGTCTTGCCGCCGAAAGAAACGTCCTCGAAGGGACTTCCGGTGGCTACGATCGCCCGGCCTTCGGTCCACTCGAAAATGTCCTCCGGAAGCGCCTCGGAGATCGAAGAGGGGTTGGAAAGCGGGAAGACGACCGGGCGTGCCGTGTTGCGGCTCACCGCTTCAACGATCGGGCGGTTGAATGCGCCCGCTTGCCCGCTGAGTCCCAAGAGGACCGTGACCCCGGCGTTTTCGATGACCTCCATGAGCGTTGGGACCTCCCCGTCGTAGCTCCAGCCGGAGACCGAGTCCTCGGGCTGGGCGAAGGGTGCCTTGTACGCATCCATCGCGCGGCCCTCCACCAGCAATCCCCGCGAGTCGAGCACGAAGACCCTCGCCTTCGCCTCTTCCCTGGTCAGGCCCTCGCGAACAAGCCCCTCCGTCAGCGCCCAGGCGACACCGATTCCCCCGGCTCCCGCGCCAAGGACGACGATCTTCTGATCCTGCAGACGTTCCTCTTTCAGACGCGAAGCCGAGATCACACCTGCGAGAGCAACCGCTCCGGTACCCTGAATATCGTCGTTGAAGCAGGGAATTTCTTTCCGGTACCGGTCGAGGACCTTGAAGGCGACGTCCTTCGCGAGATCCTCCCACTGAATGACGGTCTTCGGCCAACGCTGGCGCACGGCATGAACGAACTTGTCGACGAATTCAAGGTATGCCTCACCCCTCAGGCGACGCTGCCGTACCCCCAGATACTGTGGATCGTTGATCAGGTCGAGCCGGTTGGTGCCCACGTCCAGTTTGACAGGCAGCGTGTGGAAGGGGCTTACCCCTCCCCCCACGGTGTAGATGGACAGCTTGCCGATCGTGATGGCGAGGCCGCCGTAGCCCTGGTCACCCAGCCCGAGGATTGCAGAAGAGTCGGTCGCGACGATCATCCGCACATCGTTCCAGGGGTAGCTTTCGACGACTTGCGTGGCCCGGTCGATATTCATCGTGGAAAACGACAGCCCGCGCGGACTCTGGTAGCGGGCACTGAATTCCTGCACCGCCTGACCCACCGTGGGCGTATAGATGATCGGCAGCATCTCTTCCAGGTAACGTTCCACCAATGCGTAGTAGAGAATCTCGATGCGTTCCTGCAGGGCCCGGAGATACTGGTACTTCGAAAGCGGATCCGGCTCCCTGAGGAAACCGTGATAGACGCGATCCATTTGCTGCTCCAGGGTGTGCACCTGTGGCGGTAGCAGGCCATCGAGCCCGAGCGCTACCCGCTCGTCCTGGGTAAAGGCGGTCCCCTTGTTGGTCATCACGAGCCGCAGCAAGGCGATACCGTCCAGGTAGGTCTCGATGTACTCCCGTCCCTGGGAATCACGTTTGATGTCGAAATATTGGCTGATCTGGGTCATGGCGCTCTTTTTATCTTGTGCTGGTCTGCTGGTCGGGCGTGCGGCAGAGAGTGCTGTGCCGCGCAGGGCGGGTGATCCGCCATTCTACCGCGGGGCGGCGAATGGGTAACTATCGCCCAAAATCGATCGCTTAAACAGTCTTGTCGCTGGACGCGGGCATCCCTTCCCTGCCGAAAGAAGCGCTGCCGATGCTCCACTGCCCGCGACTGATCTCGATCGCCAGGTTCCTCGGTCCGGCTGGCGCGAAGGCAGTGGTCGCCGAATTGCTCGCACCACCAGACGACATGGCTGGCCGTGCTGCAGTCCTTCCCCGGTACTGTGTCCTAAATATGCCGCAGCAGTTGCTGAATGTCCGGATGGGCGCCGCCGCGCGGACGAGCTTGCGCGTGGTTCCGAATCGCCCGCCAGGGCAAGGGCAAAGGCCGCGGCGTCGGTTTTTCCGGCGCAGGATCGGGTCATTACCCGCATGCCTGCACAGAGGATCTGGCGCTGGTGACTGCCGGACGGCAGCCTGCGGAATGACGCCATGCGCCCCCTCAGTCGTAGAAGATCGTCAGCCAGACTGTCGGCTCATCTGACGTCGTCCATTCGACCCGGTGACGCCGATGCGCCGCGATCTCCACCGAGTCGCCGGGCACCATCTCGACAAGTTGGTCTTCGTCCTCGAATCGCAGGCGTGCAGCACCCTTTAATAGCAGTACCCACTCGTGCCGGCCTTGGTCGTACCAGTAACCAGGCGGCGAGGCATGGCCATGCGACACGATCCTCTCGACGTAAAGGCCCGGCCGATCGAGCAAGGTCGTGAACAGCTCCTCGGGCAGCTTCCCGGACACATTGTCGAACAGATTGGTTTTTGTCGGCATCGCTGCTTGTTCCTCAATACTGGCGTGCACCAGGGAAGGGATCAGGCTGGCAGCCTTGGCCGACGCCTGCTGGCTGGCGACACCCCCTCTTCACTGGCCGAGGTATCGGCCGCGCTGGCATCGGCGTACATCGCCGACCGGCGTGCCGGCGCAACGAGCAGCAACAGCCCGAAACAGGCGGAAGCGATGATCGTGTCCTCGCAAGCCGACTATAGTGGAACATCGGGCTACCGCGACACCGGCCATGCACCGCTGTCCACCAGGCACCCGGCGACGGTCAGCGGATTACGCGCCTTCGCGATCCGCGTCGGACGGAGTTGCCGGGATGGTCCCAAGAGACTGTTGGTTCGTTATTTGAACGACCGGAACAACATGGCCATCAGCTTTTCTTCCGAGCCTGCACCAGGCTTCGATTCGGGTCGCGACTGATACATCGAGATGATGTGCTCTACCAGTTCGTGGACTCGCTGCCTCGATGATGCCTTGTCCTGATTCTTCTTCTTTACCTGCTTGGCCAGTTGGCACAAGTCAACCCGCATTCTGAGCGCCGCCTCCTTCGGGATATCCCCACGATCGGCATATTTCTTCACGCGCGCCATCAACTTCTCCAAACGTTGGATGATCTGCTTTCTGTCCTTTTTCTTGATCTCGTTCTGCAGCAGATCGTCCACATCTGAAAGCTCGCGTTGGAGCTCGGTTCTGTTCATGAAAAGATGCCCCCGGTGGTGGAGGTTTTCGCCTCTCTCAGTGCCTGATTGATATCGCCTGCCAACTCCGCTATGTCGTGGTAATTCGGGCCGCTCGACTTCAGGCGAAGTCGGATGAGTTCGGCGAGAGACACCACAATCTCGGCACTTTCCTTGTCGATCTTGTAATGCGCCCTGAGGATCTCGACCCGAACAAGCAATTCGGTCGCAATGGCGTAGAGTCTTTCGAGCATCATCGTCCCACTCCCGGCATGGTTGCACCACGCTGAACCGAGTTGAATATTGGCTCTGTATATACAGTGTATACTCCATTCGTCGTCTTTTCTGCCGCATGGTGCGGCCCCGGAAGCCCTGTGCCGGGTCGGCGCCAGATCCGGCACACGCAGCACGACCCCGGCACCCGGCACATGGATATCGGTCGGGACGCTCATGGTCTGGTACTCGTCGAAACGCCGCACATCGACGACCGCGATGCCGGCACCCTCATCGATCATCGCCTCGACCGCCTGTGCAGAGAACGATGGCGCGTGACAAACCGACTCCATCAGTTCGCCAAGGGCCCTGCTGGGCACATTGACATCGAGAAACGGCTCACCGCCGACGGCCTCCCACGCGCGCAGGCCGCCGTCGAACACCGCGACGTCGCGCTAATCCAAGGCCGCCAGCCGCTGCGCCGCGAGCCCGGCCTGCCCTTCGCCGTTATCTAACGTGACGACCGGAACGTCGTGCCGCGGCAACTTCACATAGGCGTCGAGTTCGATACGCGAAAGCGGGAAATTGGCGGCAAACAATGGGTGCCCTTCCGTATGTGGCGCCTCTTCGCGTACATCGATCAGCACGATTTCCTGCCGTTGGAGCAACCGTGAACGGACGTCATTGGCTGGGTGTGTCACGCATCCAGCAGCAGGTCCCGCGCCTGATTGATCTTGGCTGCGAGAAAGGTCGAACCGCCGCGGTCAGGATGTAGCCGCTGAATCAGCCGACCGTGGGCGGCGATGATCTGTTCTCTGCTAGCCCCCTCCTCAAGCCCAAGGATCGCGTAGGCATCACTGCGGGTCATCGCGCCGGACAGACCCTCGGGGTTTCTATCCCCCCGAGGCGCCTCCTGCCCGTCCGTGCCATAGGTGCGGTCGAGATAGGCGCGCAGGAGCGCGGCCGATTCGTCGTCCTCACCGGCGAAATCGTTCAGTAATTCGAACAGCTGCTCTTGCGACAGCGCGTCAAGGGCGACGCCGGCGAAGCGCCCTGCCAATACCTGTCCAGCCATCGCGCCGGTATCGTGAGCTAGGGTCATGCGCAGAAATCGGGTCTCGACAACCGACTGTGCACCGGTCGACTCGTGCTCACGCCGCTGGTCGTCGTTGCGCTGTCGCCGCGCGCCGAGTGTGACCAGCAACGGCAGGAGACCGCCGACAAGTCCGAAAACCCAGGGAAGGCGGCCGATCGCTGCCAGTAAAAGCAACCCGAGCCCAATGGCAAACAGGCCCGCCCCGACCTTTGTGCCCTGTGACTGCCGTAGAAACCACCGCAAGGTGAGATACACGGCCGCCATCACCAACAATAAGAAAACCGAACGCAACGCGCATCAACCCTTGTCGACTTGCTGGGTAAGCTGCCTTACCGTTTCCCCGCGACCCTGGCCGAAGCGCTCAAGGGCAAGGCGCCCACCGGCCGCATACACCGCCACAGCACTGAGCAGATCTCGGAGCTGACTCGCACTGCCGGCATCGAACGGGCAGTAGGCCCCCTTGGTCAATTTGGCGATCTGTCGAAAGCCCCGCCCCGCACGCGCATCGCCGCCCTCATGGAACATGAAGGCCGGGACACCATGAATACCGAGTACACCAGCGGTTTGACAGAGTCCATCAATATCTTCTTCAATACAATCGCCGACAAACACCAGGGCATCGGTCCGCTGTTGCTTCGCCATCGCGGTGGCGTGCTTGAGTACCCGGCCAATCTGTGTGTGCCCACCAAGACAACGCACAGCCGCCATTTTGCGCTGAAGGGAGGCCGTGTCTGTGAGCCAGCTGCTGGCCCTGAATTCCCCTAATCCGCGGTAGTAGCAAAGCTGGATCTCGAGTCCGCCGAGGGTGGCGGTTTCGGCAAACATTTCTGCCTGAATATGACAGGCGTTGTCCCAGGTCGGTTCGCGACTCGCTGTCGCATCCATCGCAAAAATCAATCGTCCGCTTTGGCCGGCCGGCTTGTTAATCGGTAAGGACGCGGCCTTTTTCAGAAAGGCCTCGATTTCTGCGCGACCTGATTTCTCTGGGAGTTTGTCTTGTGCCATCGTCATGAAACTTTTTGACAGAAGGGAACATAGGCACTCTAGACAGGCTGGCGAAAGGGAACAACCCGAGCAACACTGAGAATACGGCCAGAAAGAAGCAAACTCGGGCCGCCAGACGGGCGGGCCACATGCAAGTTGTGACCAGCGGATTTCGGTGCGCGTTGTCAGGCAAGTGCTGAGCGACACCGGCCTTGTGGTCCCCGTTGGCGTATGTCGCGAGCTAGAAAGTGAAGTTCAGCCCGTCGATCAGCGCACCGGGCAGCTCGACGCTTTTGCGCGACCGGCCGCCATACGTGCCGTTATCGAGCAGCAGCTCCCGCTCACAGGTCAGGCCAAGCAGATTCTCGCCAAGCATCCGGTAAATGGAATCGTCGAAACGCATAACGTTGACCGGTGCTTGCGGCTTGCCACCCTCGACCCAGAAGCAGGCAAAGCGCGTCATGCCGGTGATGCGTGCCTGATTGCGATCGGAAAAATTCAGGTACCACAGATTATTGATATACAGACCGGTATCGAGTGCATCGAGCACGTCGTCCACGACGAGTCTGCCGGGCGCCATATCGAGCGAGGCGGGCCACTCGCTGGCAGCATTGACGCATTTGTCGTATTCACGAGCGCTGCGCGCATCCACGAGTGAATCGCCGAGTGCGCCAGTGGCGACCAGGGGGATGCGCCCAGGCTTGGCGAAACCCTCGGATGTGAACGGCGGCTCGAGACCTCGAGCGTGGCGCTCGCTGAGGTCGACAGCCGGATCTAGGCGCAGCCCGTCGGCCAGCATGCGGTTCAGGGGACTCTGGCCCGTTTGCTGGCTCTTGAGACCGAACCCTCCCCAGGCCATCATTTCCAGTACCTCCTGCAGGGCACGGGGGGCCAGGTAGACCCGGTATCGACCGGAATCGATGGTCTTTGGTGGCCACCTGACGATCTCTAGATCTGCCTGTGCATGTTGCATGCGGGCCTGCAGCTCATCTGGGTCCCAACATAACCCGGCGTAATCGGACTTCACCGCCTTGTCCGTCGCGTGAAAGCAGCTCCAGTCGAAGTTGAAGCTCTCGCAGACATGCCAGTTGCGTTGACCCAGCGAGTTGGCGAAACCCGCATAGACAGCGCCCGCCGCATAGATCCCCACCAGATCGAGCGCGCCTGAGGCACCCATGATCGCATCCAGGGCGGCGGCAGGTTCGGGGAGCTCGGAATCCACCCGCGTCTTGCTGGACGCGTCATCGGTGGCAAAGTTGAGATACGGATCGGCAGGCAGATGTGCTCGCTGCGTGCGCAGATGCTCGAGCAAGTACCTGAGCAGGGGCAGATCCTGTTCGAGGCTACCGGCGAGCTGAGCCCGCCCCGCTGCATGCCGATCTGCCGCGATCAGATCTAGCGCAAGAACGCGACGCATGACGCTGCCAGCCTGCCTGACACGTGCCTGGTTGAAGCGTATGAAGTCTGAATCCTCACCGTCGAACGACAGCAGCAGCGTCTCTCCACCCTGCAGCTGGGCCTCGAGCACATCGGCCAGGGTGAAGAAATAGTCCTGCATCAGTCCCCTCCCCCGAATACGTCAACGCCGCGGAATACGCAGGGTGGAGAGGCGTGACCGACATGAATCATCTGGTTGGGCTCGCCCTTGCCGCAGTTTGCAACCCCATGCAACTCGAAGTCTGCCTGCCCTCCAACGGCACTGAGGCTGCGCCAGAACGTCGCTGAGACGCCGCGGTAGTTGGGGTTGCACACAACCCCTTTGAGCTCGCCGTCTTCGATCAGGCGTCCGAGCTCACAACCGAACTGGAATTTGTTACGGCTGTCGTCGATTGACCAGGAGCGGTTGGTATCCATCAGCACACCGCGCTCGATACCAGCGATCAACCCGCGGAGGTTGCCTTGGCCAGGCTCGATGTTGAGGTTGGCCATGCGATCGATCGGTGGGCGATCCCAGTCGCAGGCGCGCGCGTTGGCCGTTCCGGCGAGCCCCGCACGGCCCTGGGAGCTTTTACCGCCGAGTGGGCGCTGCAACACGCCTTCGCAGATCAAATGGACCCGCTTTGCAGGTGTCCCTTCGTCATCGAATGCGTAGCAAGCCGCCTCGCCGCCACAACTCGGATCGAAGGTCACGTTGAGCAGCGTCGACCCGTAGCGGTAACTGCCGAACATGTCCAGGGTCACGAAGCTCGTACCGGCATAGTTGCGTTCGTCGCCCAGAATGCGGTCGAGCTCGAGCGGATGACCGATGCTTTCGTGAATCTGCAGGGCCATCTGACTGGGCATGAGCAGCAGGTCCATTCTCCCCTGTGGGCACTCGGGGACCTCCAGCAGCGTCAATGCTTCCTCTGCGATCCGAGACCCCTGTTCGTTGAACCCGAGTAGCTCGAGCTGCTCCAGCCCTCCCTGACGTGCACCGCGCGCGCCCCCTCCGGTACGTATCTGGGTCTGGGAACCTGCGCTGGCCACTGCCTTCAGGCCGGGGTCGATCATGTGAAATCGTTGCTCGACCCTCGCTCCGTCGCCACTGATGAGCAGCGTATCGATCTGCCGGTACACCAGCCAAGCCCACCAGTCCACGATACGATCATCGATCTTCATAGAGCGGCTCGCTTTCTGCAGCCGGCCGATCTTGTCCTCGTTTGACAGCCCCTCCCAGGGTTCGCGCACCGGCGTCTCGTAGCCACCGGAGCGGGCGCAGCGCGGCAAGACCTCTGCGTCCAGCAGGCTCCATCGGGCGGTCAGCTCAGCCCACTCGCGAGCTCGATCCAGCGCGGCACGGAGCCCAGATGCACTCAGGTCACTGGTAGCGGCGTATCCCGTTCCGCCAGCCTGGACGACAGAGACGAATGCCCCTCGGTTCACCAGGGTGTCCGGCGGCTGAAGGATGTCTTGGCGGACAGCCAGAATTTCCTTGTGCTCGCTGACCAGTCGCAACGACCAGCCGTCGATCGCGGGGACTTGCGCGGCAAAGTGTTTGGCGGTCTGTTCGAGAAAGGGTTCCAGCATAGATCACGACATCTCTCAGTCTCATAGTGCTATCAAGCCGCGCGTGACAGGCGTGCCAAGGTTAAATGGCAACTGACGAGCGGGGCAACATCTTGTCATCCGCCAATGCTCAAGCACTTGGCAGCAGGCGCTCAGAAGCTCTATTTCTTGATTGTCGCATTGACGGGTGGCATGTTTTCTCTGCGGATTGTGCGGAGGTAGCGTGGCGGTGACCTAGGCTGTCGACGATTGCACTGAACAGCTCGAACTTCGTGCCTCGGCCGATTCTTGTGCAACGGTCGGTTCAGAAGAACGCTGTCTGTCGTTATGAGTTTCGCCAACAACTTCGTGGGTGGTATCGGCGACGTATTGGCAAAGGCCTTGCTTATCTTGACGATCGTACTGTTCATGCTCGTGGAAGCCTCTGGTTACCCAAGAAAACTGGCAGCCATGGCTGATCAGCGGGGAGGCTCCAAGCTTCAACGGATTGCCGACGTTATTCAGGGCATTAATCGATATGCCTCCGTCAAGGCGCTCGTTAGCCTGGCCACCGGTCTATTGATTTGGCTGGGGCTCGAGTGGGTTGGGTTGGACTTTGCGCCGCTTTGGGGTCCTGTTGCCTTTCTACTCAATTTCATCCCGAATATCCGTTCGCTCCTGGCTGCCATTCCTGCCGTTTCGCTGGCATTGCTGCAACTTGATCTGACTGCCGTACTGATGGTTATCGGCATCTATTGGCTTGTCAACTCGCTGGTAGGCGGGGTTATCGAACCGATGGTCATGGGACAAAGCGTTGACTTGTCGGTGCTGACGGTGTTCCTCTCGCTGCTGTTGTGGGGTTGGATGTTCGGCGCCGTGGGCATGTTGTTGTCTGTGCCACTGACTATGATTCTGAAATATGCCGCCGACTCAGGCCCCCAAACCCGCTGGTTGGCAATCCTGCTGTCACCCGCACCGGCGGCCGAGAACATCCGGGAATAGGTCCGCAACCCAAAAGCACAAAGACAGACTATGACAGACCACGATTTGCGTGCGGAACTGGAACAGCTTCGGGACCAGCTTCAAGCGCTACAAAGAAAGCATGATGAGGCGGCCTCCGCGAAGGCGGAGCCGGAAACCTCAACCGCTGAATCTGGCGCTGCGTCCAGCTTTGAGAATATTCTCGGCGAGATGGACCTTGGAAACTACGACATTGCGGGCCAGGTGAGAGAACTGCTGGAATCACTGGACAATGACATCAAGAATACGAAACCCTCGACATTGCTGATTGTGTTCGCGCTTGGCGTGCTCATTGGACGCCTACGTTAGTTCGACGCATACAGGAAGGTGCTGCATCGATGGCCGACCCCATACTCAAACTGAAATTCCTCGTCAGGGCCGAGCTGGCCCTTGCTGAGATACACACGCGCCGGACCGTCACTCGCTCAGCCTTCTTCTCAGTCGCCCTCGTTTTTATCTTGCTAGGCCTGGCGATGATGACTCTGGCTGCGTTTCACGGCCTGACCCCCTATGTCGGGGACGCCTGGGCGGCCTTCATTGTGTCGATCGTCGACACCACGATAGGAATTATCGTTCTCCTCATGGCTCGCCGTGCCGGCCCCTCGGAGAACGAGGAGAAACTGGCTCGCGAGGTGCGGGAGATGGCCTACGCCGAATTGAACAACGATATTCAACAGGTCAGGAATGATCTTGGCAATATCACAAAGGAAGTCGGAAAAATGCGTTCGAGCATCACGAACTTGACCAACGGAACGATCGTCACTCTGAGGCCGATCATCAGCCTGCTGGGCAAAGCAGCCAAGAAACCCAAGACTGAAGACTGAATCCAAAGAACGTTCTCAGGAGCGTCGAACATTGTCTATTCGAATCATTTTGAATGGAAAGAAAGCAGGTCTCGCGCCTGTAAGGCAGGCCATCTTTGCCGCCAGAAAGCAAAGCGACATTCAGGTCAGAGTCACTTGGGAAGCTGGAGACGCAGCGCGTTTGGTCAATGAGGCAGTGCGGGAGCACTGCACACGTATAATGGCGGGCGGCGGCGACGGCAGTGTCAACGAGATAGTCAATGCGCTGATGCAGTTTGCTGCTGATGAACGACCCGAGCTCGCAATATTGCCGCTGGGCACTGCCAATGATTTTGCAACTGCCTGCGGTGTCCCTGCAGAGCCATTGGAGGCCCTTGCCCTGGCTCAGAACGGCGCCGCTGAAGCCGTCGATTGTGTGAAAGCCAATGACAGTTACTTCATAAACGTCGCAACCGGAGGATTTGGCGCACAAGTCACGACCAATACGCCAGTCGCGCTAAAGAACTTCTTGGGCGGTGGCGCCTACACCTTGTCCGGTCTGGTGCAGGCACTCAATTTTTCTCCGTTCCAGGGTCGAGTGAGATTGCCTGACGAGACCAGGGAGGGCGAAGTCATTGTCGGCGCCGTCTGCAATGGTCGCCAAGCCGGAGGAGGACAAATACTCGCACCCAACGCCCTGATAGATGATGGTTTGCTGAATGTCGTCGCACTTCACAGCTTTCCCGCAACTGCAATCGACCTGGTCATCAGAGAATTGATGGATCCAGAAATCAATGGCAAGTATGTTTCACGCTACTGTGTCCCATGGGTCGAATGGTCATCGGATGAGATCATGCCCATCAACTTGGATGGCGAGCCCATGAAGGAAAGAGGGGTGCGATTCGAAGTTGTCAAAAAATCAGTTCGCCTGGTCGTCCCAGCGGATTGTGATTTGTTATCTCAGCACGCCTGACTGGTTGGAGTTAGCCAAGAGCAAAGGTGCCAGCTCAAATGGACCGGTTGAGAGCCCAGGCAAAGAAAAAAGACATACTCGCAGCGTTCCCGACTGCCAGGTGAACCCCCTGGCACTCTCGTTATGCT
>CBFCWF010000080.1:0-16011 GCA_965601425.1 uncultured Chromatiaceae bacterium
TCCAGGCCCGATAGCACCATTCAATGTCGATCCCGTCGATGAAGTAGTCGGCACGGAAAGGACCAATCCGGCGCCATGCTGCAATCGACACGAGCGAACCGGATGTCGGCAGAAAATTGACGGCGGTCCCACAGGGCAGCCCAGCCGGGCGGCGCTTTGAGTACCGCAGCGGCTTGTAACGCCCGCCAGGCGGAACGACGAGGCGCGGACCGACAGCCGCGACAGGTTCCGAGGCGATCTGCAGCCGCCGGACACAGTCCGACAGCGCGGATGGCAGTCCGGGCTCCGGCGAACTGTCCTGATCGAACAACAGGACATGGCTGAAGCCGCCCGCCTCAGCAGCCCTCACGATCTCGTTCAGGCCGGCACCCAGGCCGACATTGGCAGCCGATCTGATCGTGTCAATGTTAGAAATCCGTGCCAGGCTGTCGTCCACTGCACTTGTTGTTTCGCCGTTGACGAAGACGAAGACGTGCATGTCGTTGCGATCCAACGCATGCAGCAGTCTATCCAGCAAGTCGGGGTCTGGATGATAGAGGACGGTGCCCGCTGCCAAGCGGTCGCCGGGCATGCCTATCCGGGCCTTCGGCTGGCACCGAACGGCTCCAGTCCCATGCTGCGTAGCAACAAACGGTTGGCCCGCCGGACGTCGAACAATGCCTCGGCGCGCCGCCGACTCGCGTGCCCCATCTCGACCACCAGATCCGGCTGGGAAATGAATCGGGTCAGTGCCGAAACCAGCGCATCGGTGTCGCGCGGGGGAACCAGAAATCCGTTGACGCCCGGTTCGACAGTATCGCGACAACCGGGCATATCGGTCGTGACGACCGGCCGGCCCATCGCCATCGCCTCCTGTATCCCGCGCGGGACCCCTTCCCGGTACCAGGAGGGCAATACGAACACGCTGGCCTGAGCGAACCAGGGCCTGACATCGGAGACATGCGCCTGCCACTCGACAACGCCCTCCGCCTGCCAGTCACGCAGCTGCCGTTCGCTGACGCTCGCGGGATTGAGGTCCGGGCTGCCCAGCAGTACGAAACGAACGCCGGGATTTTCTGCGCGAATCCTGCGTGCGGCCTCTACGAATTGGTAAACCCCCTTGTGTACCAGCAGTCTCGCGGCCAACAGGAAGGTGGGCGGTGTGACCACCGGGGGCGCCGGGGTGAAGTAGTCCAGCTCGACCCCGATACCGCCGAGCAGCACCGCCTGCTCGGGCGCCGCCATCTGTTGCTCGAGAAACAACGCCACATCTTCGGCATTGAGAAAGAAAACCCTTTCGGCGCCGCGCAGTGCGGCACGGTACATATGGGTTACCGTACCCCGCAACCAGCGCGCGGAGCGCGACTCGGCGACACCGGGCTCGGAAAACACATACCCCGCCCCCTCAACCATCGCGAAACGGTGTTTGATGCCGGCAAGCCTGGCCGCCAGGGTCCCGTATATGACCGGCTTGATGAAATAGGCCAGTGTGGCATCGAGGCGAAGGGCGCGCAGCAGGCGCGCAAGCGCCAGCAGGTCGTGTGCGTCGTGCAGCGGCCGGATCGAGGCGCGATCCATGCGGAACGCGACAGGCTCGGCGCCGAGTTCCGCCACCGCGCGGCGGCTTGCTTCATCGAAGTCTGGCGCCAACGCGAGCACGTGGACGCCCAGCGCAACCCATTCGCGGATCAGCGAGGCACGGAAATTGTGAAGCGAGAAGGCCTGGCTGGTGATTAGGCCGATCCTGCGGAAACGCGGCGCAACGGCCGCTGGTGCATGATGCGGCGACCCCGCTGAAACTTCGGGCCGATTCACGTCCACCGAGCCCGCCCGTGGTCTCCGGGACCCGAGCCCCGGGGCATCAAGGGCGGGGGCTGCTGCCCGTCACCACCTTCGATCGAGCACGGCAGGGGGCGCAATCAGTCACCCTGGATCAGCGGCACGACTTCGCCGGCCTTGTGCTGGGTACCCCCGGCGCGCCGACGCTCGGGGACGAACCAGTTCAACAGCTCGCCGAGCCGGGTCGTGTCGTAAGCGTCGCAGGCCCTCTCGACCTCGTCCAGACGATTGGTCAGCAGGTCCCAGCCGACCTCGCGATAGCGCGCGAGACGGATCTGTTCATGGCTGGTATCCATCAGCTTCTCGCGCTCGTGGAACAGCTCCTCGTGCAGTTTTTCGCCCGGCCGCAGCCCCGTGTAGACAATCTTGATCTCGCGTCCGGGCACCTTGCCCGAGAGGCGGATCATCTCCTCGGCCAAACGACTGATGTTGACGGGCTTACCCATATTGAGCACAAAAATCTCGCCCCCCTGCCCCAGCACACTGGCCTGCATGATCAACTGGCAGGCCTCGCGGACCGTCATGAAGTAGCGCTCCATCTCTGGATGGGTCACGGTCACCGCTTCGCCCGCCTTGATCTGCTTCGCGAACAATGGGACGACACTGCCGGCGGACCCGAGCACGTTACCGAACCGCACCGTTATGAACCGGGTTTCGGAGTTTGCGTTCAGGTTCTGTACATAGATCTCGGCTACCCGCTTGGTGACGCCCATCACATTGGCCGGGTTTACCGCCTTGTCGGTCGAGATCAGCACGAACTCCGAACAGCCGTAGCGGTCGGCGACCTCGGCTACCACCTTGGTCCCGACGATGTTGTTCCTGACCGCCTCACGCACCTGCGTCTCGAGCATCGGGACATGCTTGTATGCCGCCGCGTGGAAGACCACCTGCGGGTGATAGCGACCGAACAGGCGGTCACAGGCAACCGCGTCGGTGATGTCCGCAAGGTGGGCATGCAGCGACAGCTCGGAGAAGTGCTCGCGCAGCTCGAGCTCGATCTTATACAGATTGTACTCGCTGTTCTCCAAAAGGATCAGCGCGGCCGGTTGCAGGCTCGCGATCTGCCGACACAGCTCCGACCCGATGGAACCGCCGGCCCCGGTGACCATGATGACCCGACCGGTCAGTCCCTCACGGATGCGCGGCCAGTCGAGGTTCACCGGCTCACGTCCGAGCAGGTCTTCGATGCGAACCTTGCGCAACTCCTTCACACCGATCTGGCCACTCATGAGGTCTTCGAGATGCGGGACCGTGCGAAAGGGGACCCCACACTCCTCGGCCAGCGCCACCAGATACCGCATCTGCGCGGCATTCGCCGAAGGTACCGCGAGCATGATCAGGTCGACGGCCAGTTCCTTCACGACCCGGGGCATCGCCGCATAGGGCCCGACGACCCGGATGCCCTGAATCTCTTTGCCCTGAGTGGCGCGTTCGTCATCGACGAAGGCGACGGGCTGGTATGCCTGACGCGGGTCGCGCAGCATGTCGCGGACCAGCATCTCGCCCGCCTTCCCGGCGTTCACCACGAGTACGCGCTGGGCCGAACGGAAATTCCGCCGGTGATCCTTCCACCAACGGTAGAAGAAGCGCGGCAGCGTCAGGCAGCCGAGCAGGAGCAGGCCATACAAGGGCACGACCGCGCGCGGTACGCTGGCCAGCATACCGGTCGCATACAACCCCAGCGCACTGATCAGAACACCGGCCACCAGCGCCCGGCTGATACGCACCAGGTCTGGAAGCGAGGCGAAACGCCAAACCCCCCGATAGAGACCGAAATGCCAGTTCACCGCGGCCTGTAGCGGCAACACGAGGAGCAGTGGCAGCAGCGCCTCGCGCCATGCCGCAGCAGGGAACGAGCCCAGATTGAAATGCAGCCAGTAGGCGCCGAACCAAGCGACCGGGATCATAGACAGGTCGTGCAACAGCACAGCGACTCGGCTGCGCAAACGCTCCAGTGCCTTCGTATTCATATCTTCCCAGGTAACTCGCTGGTTTCGTGTTGGCTGCCCCGTGCCCTGGGTGTCGGCTGCGCGGCTTCGGAGTCGGCTTCGGGCGGGGGCACACTGCAGGTCCGACGTGGCAGGTGTGCGCAACGCACCTCGTCCAGACCATCGAGATCTCCCTAGGCTACATCAGGGAAAACCCGCACGCCAGCAACTCCCGTCCGCCCGCTGCGGATCAGCCACCCCAGCCGGCGATGTTTTGCCCATATCGTCAATGGTTTGTGCAGGAAACATCGTAACATTGTTTAACTTTACGATATTAACCGGTCGATTCCGGATTTTCCAACGCGCGCTTGCCATTCGGTGCACCGGCACGACACGCCGGCCCATGAACGCCTCAGTAGACGCTGGTATCGGAGCGATTGGGGCGCGTCCGGAATCGGCGGTGGATCCAAAGGTACTGTTCCGGGTACTGGCGGACCCAGCGCTCGATGATATCGTTGGTGCGCTGCGTGTCCGCTTCCAGGTCGTTGCCCGGGAAGTCGCGCAGCGCCGGCTCAAGCCGCAGCAGGTAACCGCTGTCGTCCGGCTTGCGCACCGCCATGAATGGCACCACCCGGGCACCGGTGATGGCCGACAGGCGCGCCGAGGCCGGCGTGGTACAGGCCCGGTGGCCGAAAAAATCGACGAACACGCCCTTGCGCCGCCCGGTGTTCTGATCCGGTGCATACCAGATCGCGTTGCCGGCGCGCAGGCTGCGGATCAGCGTCTTCACCGCATCACGGGGGATGATCTCACCGCACACGCGGCGCCGCGCCGCCTCCATCAACTGCCTGACCACGGGGTCGCTGCCCGGGCGGTACATCGCGACGAACGGGAAATGCCGCGCCAGCAGACGCCCGCCCAATTCGAGGCAGGTGAAGTGCGCCGACAACAACAGGACACCCTTGCCGTCGCGCGCCGCGGACTCGAGGTTCTCGAGACCCTCGACATCGGCCAGGCCCTGCAGCTTCCGGTCGCTGGCCCACCAGGCGAGGCCGAACTCGAACAACGCGATCCCGAGGGATTCGAAATGGCCGCGCAGCATCCGTTCTCGGGTGTCCGGGTCGGTCTGCGGGAAACACAGCGCCAGATTGCGCCGGGCGATCGCGGCACGTTTCTTTGCCAGCGGCAGGGCCAGCCTGCCCAATACCCGCCCGGTCCGCACCAAGACCGGATGCGGCAGCCAGATGGCAATGCGCAACAGCCCGAAGCCCAGCCACAAGGGCCAGGTCCGCGGGTGCAGCAGATTCCAATTCACGCCGTCAGGCAAGTCGGGCCACCTCGCGAAGTCGCAGGGATCGCCCGCGCCGCGCTGCCGGATCAGCCCCGCAGCTCGTAGCGTGCCCCGCAGTACGGACAGATGGCCGTCCCGTCCTTCTCGATCGGCAGGTAGACGCGCGGGTGCATGTTCCAGACCTCGTCTCCCGGACGTGGGCAGGACAGCGGCAATTCGTCGCGGCCGACCGTGATGACATGGCCCGAGTTCGGGGTGTCGCTGCTCATAGTGAATCTCCCGTCTGGCCCCCGGATCACACCAGGCTGAGCCAACCGCTGTGGGCCGGGCTGCGGCCGTGAACGACGTCGAAATAACGGCTCTGCAGCCGTTCCGTGATGGGCCCGCGGTTGCCCGCGCCAATCGCCCGCCCGTCGACCTCGCGAATCGGGGTCACCTCGGCGGCGGTGCCGGTGAAAAACGCCTCGTCCGCGATATACACCTCGTCCCGGGTGATACGCCGCTCGACGACCTGCAGGCCTTCCTCCTGAGCCAACTGGATCACGGTGCGGCGCGTGATGCCGTCCAGGCAGGACGTGAGATCCGGCGTATAGAGGACGCCGTCACGCACGATGAACACGTTCTCGCCGGACCCCTCCATCACGAAGCCATTGGCGTCGAGCAGCAGGGCCTCGTCGTATCCGGTGTCCAGCGCCTCTTTGAGGGCCATCATCGAGTTCATATAGTTGCCGTTCGCCTTCGCGCGGCACATCGTGACGTTGACGTGGTGGCGGGTGAAGGACGACACACGGATACGGATGCCCCGGGTCATGCCCTCTTCGCCGAGGTAGGCACCCCACGCCCAGGCCGCCACCATGCAGTGCACCTCAAGGTTGTCGGCGCGCAACCCCATACCCTCGGCGCCGTAAAAACACATCGGGCGGATATAGGCCGAATCCAGGCCGTTTTCGCGCACCGCGCGGCGCTGCGCCTCGTTGATCTCGGCGCGATCGTAGGGCATCGGCATACCCAGGATATGGGCCGAACGGAACAGGCGGTCGGTGTGCTCTTCGAGGCGGAAGATACCGGTCCCCTGCTCCGCACGATAGGCACGCACGCCCTCGAACACCCCCATGCCATAGTGCAGCGTGTGGGTCAGCACGTGGGTCTTGGCCTCGCGCCAGGGTACCATCTCGCCATCGAGCCAGATCAGGCCGTCGCGATCTGCCATGGTT
Source organism: uncultured Chromatiaceae bacterium (assembly GCA_965601425.1). Lineage (GTDB taxonomy): Bacteria > Pseudomonadota > Gammaproteobacteria > Chromatiales > Chromatiaceae > Thiosocius. The sequence goes on from CBFCWF010000080.1 coordinate 6,252, forward strand.
TGCATCGAAGTAACTCCAGAAATCCGGTCGGTCGCAACGCAGCGGGTGAGGTCCCGGCTGCTTACGTAGCCGGCAATTGAACCACAAAGGCGGCTTGCCCGATAGCCGAGCATGCCGCGTTCGGCGCCCCGCCCGCGGTCTAACCTACCGGCCCGGGCGGCGACGTCAGCCCATCAGTTCCGACCAGATATCTCGCACCATCGCGCGCTCCTCGTCGAGCTGACCGACCGGCAGCACTGAGCCGCCCTCCTGCAGCGCACGTCGGTGGACGACGCCGCGATAGACCTGGTAGGCGTTCCACAGCTGTTCGGCGGCGCCAGCCGGGAGCAGCCGATGCGACGACAGACGCTCGAGCAAACGCGCATTGTCGGTCCATTCGGTCAGGTCAGGGTATTCGTGCGCCCAACGCAGCACCGCGTACTGCACGACGAACTCGATGTCCACGAGCCCACCGGCCCCGTGCTTGACGTGGAAGTGCTCGTCATCCCCGCGATCGAGGCTGTCGCGCATCTTCCGCCGCATGCCGCAGACCTCCTCGATGAGCTTCGCCGGATCGCGCTCGGTACACAGCACCTGGTGGCGGATCGCGGCGAAGCGCGCCTGCACCGACGCGTCGCCGGCCACCGGCCGCGCCCGGACCAGGGCCTGGTGCTCCCAGACCCAGGCGTCGTTGACCTGGTAGTTCTCGAATGCACTCAGCGACGACACGAGCTGGCCCGCATTACCGTTCGGGCGAAGGCGCATGTCCGCCTCATAGAGCAGCCCTGACGGGGTGCGCGTGGTGAGCGTATGAATGATGCGTTGTCCCATCCGGGCATAGAACACGTCATTGGCGAGGCTGCGGCGGCCGTCGGTCACCGCGTGGAGGTCACGGCTGCCGTGCAGAAACACCAGATCGAGGTCGGATGCATACCCCAGCTCGATGCCGCCCAGCTTACCGTAGCCGACGATCGCGAACCCGGTATCCATGCCCTCCAGTCCACCGGGGCGGCCATACTTGCGCACCATGTCGCGCCAGGCATCGCGCTGGACCCGCTGCAGCGTGACCTCGGCGATCTCGGTCAGGTAGTCACTGACCACCATCAAGGGGATCGCCCCGACGATGTCCGCGGCCGCAACGCGCAGCCGGTTACCCTGGGAGAACTGCCGCAGGCGTTCCATTTCCTGCTCCAGGTCGCCGTCATCGACCGAGCTCAAAAGCGTCTGCAGCTCGCTGCGCAGGTCATCGCTGCGCAGCGGCGAGTACAGTCGACGCGGGTCCAGCAGTTCGTCGAGCAACAGCGGCTGGTGCGTAAGCTGCGACACGACCCAACTGCTCTCGCTGGCCAGCCTGACCAACTGCGAAAGCGCGAGCGGGTTCTCCACCAACAGATCGAGGTACGCGGTACGCCGCACGATCGCTGCGATCAGTTTGACCAGCCGGGCAAGCGTTACGTCCGGCTCGTCGGCCTGGGCCGACGCCTCGATCAACGACGGCATCAGCTGATCGAGCTTGGCACGCCCCCGCGTCGGCAGGGCCCGCACCGCGGCGGACTCCCGGAAGGCGTGCAGAGCGGCCAGCGTCCCGGCCGCGTCTTCGAACCCGGCATCCGACAGTGCGCACTGCGCAGGACCGTCGTCCGGATCGGCCCGCCACAAGCCCGCCAGGGCCGTCTCCTGCTGCACCGGTTCGGCCTGTGGCGCGGAGAAGACATGGCCGAACTGTTCATGCACGCGCCGACGATGCCGCTCGAGGGCCCGCGAAAACTCGTCCCAATGCGCGAAACCCATACTGCCCGCGAGACGCGCCCGCCCCTGCTCGTCTGCCGGCAGGCGATGGGTCTGCTGGTCCTTCCAGGCCTGGAGGCGGTTCTCGGTGAGGCGCAGAAAGCGGTAGGCATCGAGCAACTCGCGAACCGCGTATGCGGGCAGAATCCCCTTGTCTCCAAGCAGGCGCAGCACACGCTGGATCGGCCGGACCTGCAGATCCACCTCGCGTCCGCCGCGCACCAACTGGAAGGCCTGGCCGATGAACTCGATCTCACGGATACCGCCTTGCCCGAGCTTGATGTTCGCCTCGAGGCCCTTGGTATGCAGCTCGCGCTCGATCATCCGCTTCATGTCGCGGATCGACTCGATTACCCCGAAGTCGATGTAGCGCCGGTACACAAACGCACGCAACATGCCCATCAGGGGCTCGATGTCCGCCGCGCCGCCGGTGATCGCACGGGCCTTGACCATCGCGTAACGCTCCCAGTCACGGGCCTGGGAGTGATAGTAGTTCTCCATCGCGTCATAGGTGGCGACCAACGGACCCGAATCGCCGAACGGCCGCAGTCGCATATCGACGCGGAACACGAAGCCGTCTGCCGTCTGCTTGCTCAGCACATTGACCAGCTGACGCCCGAGACGGGTGAAAAACTGTTCGTTCTCCAACGCGCGGGCGCCGTCGGTCCGGCCGTGCTCGGCGAAACAGAAGATCAGGTCGATATCGGAAGAGAGGTTGAGTTCGCGTGCCCCCAGCTTGCCCATGCCAAGCACGATGAGCTGCTGCGGGCTGCCGTCTGCCGCACGCGGAACACCGGATTTCGCCGTCGCCCAGGCGTAGAGCCTGGCCAGGCCCTCGCGGATGCACACGTCGGCCAGCTCCGAAAGATCCTCCAGCGTCTCTTCGAGCGGCGCCGCACCGAGCAGATCGCGCCAGATGATTCGCAGCATCTCAGGCTGACGAAACCGGCGCAGGCCGCTCTCCAGCCCGGCCTCGTCTTCGACGCCTTCGAGTGCCGCGGCCAGCCGGGACGCCATCTCCCCGCCCCGATAGGCGCGCGCCAGCGCGCCGTCGGCATGCAGTTCGGCAAGCAGCTGCGGATTGCGCAGGCAGGTCTGTGCCGCAAAGTCACTGAACCTCCAGATCTGCTCGATCTGCTGCGCATCCGGAAGGGCCGCGCCCGCATCGACGCCCGGCATCGCGCGCCAGGCATCGCGGTAGCGTTCCAGCCGCACTGCGGCCGACTCCTCGCTCATCAGGGCTGCGCGGCCTCGCTCGCAAATTTCTTCAACGCCCCCTGCATTTTCTGCACGACCGGCGCCCGATCGTCGATACCGTGGCGGGCCGTGATCCAGGCAGGATCGTTCCAGCCCACGGTGACATCGCCGGCGTCGTCCTGCCAGACGAGATATTTCAAGGGCAACTCGATGCCGACCGTTGGCTGACTCTGCATCAGCAGCGTCCCGATATCCGGCTTGCCGAATATCAGCAGCTCGCTCGGTGCCAGCGGCATATCCACGCTCTTGGCCCCGGCGCCGTGGTCGACGCGGGCAAAGATTCGAAAGCCGGCGGCTTCGAGGGCCTTTTCCAGTCGGTCAGTGGTCGCCGCCACCGAGTGGGTGCTGGACACGGTCATCAATCCGTCGACCGCACCCGCCACGCCCGCACTCATCGCGAGCGCCCCGATCGCTGCTGTGATCATCTTTTTCATCTCGGCATCCCCCATTTGTGGTTGTTTCGAAAAGCCCAAGCGGGCGTCACCTGAGGTTGATCGACCGGCCGAGCATGCGCGATGGTTTGCGCGCGACAAGCATACATGCAACGCCCGATCGCGGCATCCGGACCGCGCGCCTTGCCGATGCGGGCAGTGCAAGAAACAAAAAAAACCCCGCCGGGATCTCTCCGAGCGGGGTTTTCGCTCCGGGAAAACGCGCCCCGGGACGGTCGGCGGTCGGGTTACATCATGCCGCCCATGCCACCCATGTCACCCATGCCGCCCCCGGCTGGCATCGGCGGCTCGTCCTTCGGCTCATCGGCGACCATGCACTCGGTGGTGATCATCAGACCGGCCACCGAGGAGGCATTCTGTAACGCCGAACGAGTCACCTTGGTCGGGTCCAGGATGCCCATCGCGACCAGGTCGCCATACTCCGCGTTGCTGGCGTTGTAGCCGAAGTTGCCTTCACCCTCCACGACCCGGTTGAGAACCACCGACTGTTCGTCGCCGGCGTTGGCGACGATCTGGCGCAGCGGCTCTTCCATCGCCCGCCGGGCGATGCTGATACCGACATCCTGATCGTGGTTGTCACCCCTGAGCTCGGTCAAGGTAGCCTGCGCCCGAACCAGTGCGACACCGCCGCCCGGGACGATACCCTCTTCGACTGCTGCACGGGTCGCATGCAGCGCATCTTCGACGCGTGCCTTTTTCTCTTTCATCTCGACCTCGGTCGCGGCGCCCACCTTGATCACCGCCACACCGCCGGCCAACTTGGCCAGCCGCTCCTGCAGCTTCTCCCGATCATAGTCGGAGGTCGTGTCCTCCATCTGCGCACGGATCTGCTCGCAGCGCGCCTTGATGTCCTGCTCGGTGCCGGCGCCATCGATCAGCGTGGTCTCCTCCTTGGAGATCACGATGCGCTTGGCAGTGCCGAGCTCGTTCAGCGTGGCCTTCTCGAGCGTCAAACCGACTTCTTCGGAGATCACGGTGGCGCCGGTCAGGATAGCGATATCCTGCAGCATCGCCTTACGCCGATCGCCGAAGCCGGGGGCCTTGACTGCAGCCACTTTCACGATCCCACGGATGGTGTTCACTACCAGCGTGGCCAGCGCCTCGCCCTCGACGTCCTCGGCGACGATCAGCAACGGCCGGCCGGCCTTGGCGACCGACTCGAGCGCCGGCAGCAGATCGCGGATATTGGAGATCTTCTTGTCGTGCAGCAGGATGTACGGCTCTTCGAGCTCGGCCGTCATATTCTGCTGGTTGTTCACGAAGTAGGGCGACAGGTAGCCGCGATCGAACTGCATGCCCTCGACCACGTCGAGTTCGTTCTCGAGGCCGGAACCCTCTTCGACGGTAATGACGCCTTCCTTGCCGACCTTGTCCATCGCATCGGCAATGATGTTGCCGATGTTCTCGTCGGCATTCGCGGAGATCGTGCCGACCTGTGCGATCGCCTTCGAATCAGCGCAGGGCTTCGACATCTCGGCCAGGAAGTCGACGGCCGAGATAACGGCCTTGTCGATGCCGCGCTTGAGGTCCATCGGGTTCATACCGGCAGCGACCGCCTTCAGGCCTTCGCGCACCATGCATTGTGCGAGCACGGTCGCGGTCGTGGTGCCGTCACCGGCGACGTCCGACGTCTGGGACGAGACCTCTTTGACCATCTGGGCGCCCATGTTCTCGAATTTGTCCGTCAATTCGATCTCTTTTGCGACCGAAACACCGTCTTTCGTAATGGTCGGTGCCCCGAAAGACTTCTCCAGGACTACGTTGCGACCCTTCGGGCCGAGCGTAACCTTGACCGCATTGGCAAGGATGTTGACCCCGTGGAGCATGCGCTGGCGCGCGTCATCGGAAAACTTAACTTCTTTTGCACTCATGTCTCTTCACCTTGAATTCTATGATGTCGTGGAGTGGCGCCGCGTTTCGACCCGCGGCCGAAACACGGGTCATCAGCCTTCGATGACACCCATGATGTCTTCTTCGCGCATGACCAGCACGTCCTCGCCGTTGAGCTTGACCTCGGTGCCCGAATACTTGCCAAACAGCACGGTGTCGCCGACCTTCACGTCGAGCGCCCGCACGTCGCCGTTGTCCAGGATCTTGCCATGGCCGGCGGCGATGACCTCTCCCTGGACCGGCTTTTCGGTCGCAGTGCCCGGCAGCACGATGCCCCCGGGTGTGGTGGTTTCTTCTTCCTTGCGGCGAACGACCACGCGGTCATGCAGGGGACGGATTTTCATGTCTCGGATTCTCCTGATCGTTGAGAGAAGTGGTTGAGATTCAGCGTGTTCCAGCGAGCGCTCTATTAGCACTCGGTTTTGGTGAGTGCCAATAATAGGGTCGATCCCCGGCAAGTCAAGGGCGCCGCAGAAAAAATTTTCGCGGCACACTATTCGGCGCAACTTTTCGTAAATATCTGTTTTTTCGTTAGTTTAATGATGATTCACGCAATAAGTGACTCGCACGCCTCGACCCTGTACAGGTCGCGAGCGGCGCCGACCGGACACCGGGGCGCGCGGCCCGCGAAGCCAGCCGGAACAACCCGGTCCAGCTGGCACTCGCAGACCCAAAGCGCTGATAACTAAACATTTTCGGAAAACTGTCGTAGAAAACCGTCAGGCCCTGCGACTGAGGCGAGGTGCGCAATGACTGAAGCTGAACCGGCCGACCGCCCGGTGATCCAGACGCGGCTACTGAGCGAGTATTTCCACCACGCGGTGCACTCGGCCGCACAGCGTCGCCACCTGCCCGCCGATGACGCCACGCTGCACTACCTGACGCTGCTCCTGTGCCAATACGCGCGGAGCGAACGGGTGTTCGACTACGACGATCAGCGACTGCGTATCCGCCCCTTGGCCTTGTTGTACAGGGACGCACTGGAGGCGCACAGCGCCCAGGAACGACGACTCTGGCTACAGCGCCTTGGCGACCTGGCACTGTTCATCGGCGGACTGTTTGCCGGCCGCCTGAGCCGCCGTTTCGAAGACCTGGACTACTGCGTCGCAATGGGCGGCAGCGCCTATGGCTACTTGCAGCAGACGGCGATCCACCCGGGCGACCGGGCGCAGGCCGCAGTATTCGGTGAGCTCGCCGCAGGTTTCGACCGCTTCGTGGACCTGGTCTCCATCGTCACCGGTCGATGCGGCACGCGGCCTGTCGCTTGACGGCGCAGCGACCGGCTCAATCTTCGCGTTTGTACTCCCCCTCGATGATACGGTCAGCACGGTTTTCGGGCTGACCGGCGACGGTGTCGGGCGCCGGCCGCATCACACCCCGGCCCTTCAACCAGCGCACGATTAATCCCCGCCGCAACGCCGGTATCAGCAGCAGGAAGCCGACAGCGTCGGTTACGAAACCCGGCAAAAGCAGCGCCAGCCCGACCAGGAGGAGCAATGCACCCTCCAGTAGCTCGACGGCCGGCACGTCGCCGCCGGCGATTTGTGACTGCATCCGGAACAGTACGCCGAACCCCTGCATCCGCACCAGCCAGCCACCCAACGCCGCAGTAAACAGCGAGAGCGCAATCGTCGGTACGGCACCGATGACGCTGCCGACCTCAATCAGCAGGTAGAGCTCGAGCAGTGGCGCGCCGACAAAAACTAGCAGGAAAAGAAACAGCGGGCTTGTCATGGCTTTTTGGTCCCGGTGGTCTAGAAGGCGGCCGTCGGTGTCGGCCCCCATGCCCGCCGCCCGGCAGGGGATGCGCTTCGAAGCTTACACCACTACGCTGCTGTGCTCGCCGGGCCGATCCGGCATAAACTTGCGCCACTGACGATCACATGGCGCCCCAACGCCGCTTTTCAACCCCGCCCAGAATCCCGAGGTAACGCAGATGGCCGAAGAGCTGCTGGTGATCACGACATTTCCAGACGCCGCAGGGGCCGAACAGCTCGCGGCCTCGCTCGTTGAAGACGGCCTGGCCGCCTGTGTCAACATTGGCCCGCCGGTAATATCGGTCTACCCGTGGGAAGGCCGCACAGAGCGCGCAACCGAGATCATGCTGACCATCAAGACCTCCCGGGCGCGCTATTCGCGGCTCGAACACGCCATCGTGGAAGGCCATCCCTATGAACTTCCGGAGGTGATCGCAGTCCCCATCACCGAAGGTCTGGATGAATACCTCGCGTGGATCGAAAAATGTACCAATACATAGTCGCCTGGACGCTGCTGCTGATCGCAGCGCTCCCAACGGCCCAGGCCGAAGAAGAGTTCCTCAAGCCGGATCAGGCCTTCGTGATTTCGGCAAGCGCAATCGACGGTCAGACCGTGCGCTTCAACTGGCAGATCGCGGACGGTTACTACCTGTACCAGAGTAAGTTTCGCTTCCACAGCGACCGCGCCGGCGTAGAGCTGGGCAATCCGAATCTACCGCCCGCCGAGACAAAAGACGACCCGATATTCGGTAGGGTCGACATCTACCGCGACGAGGTAACGGTCGACGTACCGCTCAGTGCCCTTCCGAAGACAATCGAGACACTGGCCCTGACGGCCCGCTCGCAGGGCTGCGCAGACGCGGGCATCTGCTACCCGCCGCACACCCAGACAGTACTGGTGGCGCTGGGCGTCGATGCGGACACCCCGCCGCCAGTCGACCCCAATGCGGTGCAGGGCCTCGAATCGGCCGACATGCCGCCAGCGGATGAACCGGAACTCGCGCTGGACCCGGAACCGCGCGCGGACCCACTGAAGGAACTCGCAGCGTTCGGTGACGATCTCGGTCTCGGAATCGACGACGACATTCTCGCGCCGGAGGATGCCTTCAAGGTCACCGCCGGCAGCCGTGACGGCAACCGCCTGCAGGTGATGTGGACCATCGCCGACGGCACCTATCTGTACCAGGACAAGGTGCAACTCGAGCTCGCAGGTGACGGCGTTCAGCTCGGGGAATTTGCTTTGCCGCAACCGGACGTCAAGAAAGACTCGATCAAGCCGGACGGCACGGTCGGCGATGTCGAGGTTTACCACCGCCTGATCGACCTGGATATCCCGCTGGCACGCAGCAACACGGGCGCGACCACGGTCGAGCTGACGGCAAAATACCAGGGTTGTGCGGACCGCGGTATCTGTTACCCGCCGCAACAACAGGTCTTCGAGATCGACCTGCCGCCGGCAGCAGGCGCGACGGCCCTGACGGCCGCAACGACCGCGGTGGCCGGCGGCATGCCCGTCTCACCGCCGGTCAGGCAGTCCGAGCAGGACCAGATCGCATCGATGATCGCCGGGCAGGGCACCTGGGTGGTGATTGGCGCGTTCTTCCTGATTGGCCTAGGCCTCGCGTTCACGCCCTGCGTGTTCCCGATGATTCCGATTCTTTCAGGGATCATTACCGGACAGGGCAGCAACATCACCACGCGCAAGGCCTTTATGCTATCGCTGGTTTATGTGCTCGCGATGGCGCTGACCTACACGGTGGCCGGCGTGTTCGCCGCGCTGGCCGGAGAAAACCTGCAGGCAATGCTGCAGAATCCAATCGCGATCAGCATCTTCGCGCTTGTGTTTGTTGCACTGGCGATGTCGATGTTCGGCTTCTACGACCTGCAACTGCCTTCCGGCGTGCAGTCCAAGCTGACTGAGATCAGCAATCGTCAGGAAGGCGGCAGCCTCGTCGGCGCCGGCATCATGGGCCTGTTGTCGGCCCTGATCGTCGGCCCCTGCGTCGCACCGCCGCTGGCTGGTGCCCTGATATACATCGGCCAGACCGGTGATGCGGTGCTCGGCGGACTGGCGCTGTTCGCGATGTCCATGGGCATGGGGGCACCGCTGATCGCGATCGGGACCTCGGCGGGCAAGCTGCTACCGCGGGCCGGCGCCTGGATGGATGCGGTCAAGGCGGTGTTCGGGGTGCTCATGCTCGGGGTCGCGATATACCTCCTCGAGCGGGTGATTTCGCCGGTCACCGCGATGCTGCTCTGGGGCGCCCTGCTCATTGCCTCGTCGGTCTACATGGGCGCGCTGAGCCAACTGCCCGAGGGGGCCAGCGGCTGGCGCAAGCTGTGGAAGGGTCTCGGGCTGGTGCTGCTGGTCTATGGCGCGCTCTACCTGGTCGGTGTCGCGGCCAATGGCAAGAACACGCTGCAGCCCCTGCGTGGCCTGGCCGTTGGGGGTGGGTCCGGCGCGGTCGAGGCGCATCCCGCATTCAAGCGAATCAAGACCATCGACGACCTGAACAGCGAACTCGCCGCAGCCCGAGCAGAGGGGAAGCCGGTCATGCTGGATTTCTACGCCGACTGGTGCGTCTACTGCATCCAGATGGAACGCGACACATTCCCGGACCCGCAGGTCAGCGAGGC
>CBFCWF010000081.1:0-16000 GCA_965601425.1 uncultured Chromatiaceae bacterium
CCCCCGAGGTCACCGGTAACATCGGGAAGCCGTGTGCCTCTCGCGCCTCGTAGTAGGCTTGTGCCACCGCGCGTGCCAGCGCGCGCACCCTGAGGATATAGCGCTGACGTTCCGTGACCGAGATCGCATGCCTTGCATCCAGCAGGTTGAATGCATGCGACGCCTTCAACACCTGCTCGTAGGCAGGCAAGGGCAGACCGACCTCGATCAGGCGCGTCGAATCCCGCTCGCATTGATCGAACAACTGAAACAGGAAGTCCACGTCGGCATGTTCGAAGTTGTAGGCAGACTGTTCGACTTCGTTCTGGTGAAACACGTCTCGATACGTCACTGCGCCCTGCGGGCCCTGTGTCCAAACCAGATCGAACACCGATTCGACACCTTGCAGATACATCGCAATGCGCTCGAGACCGTAGGTGATCTCGCCGGTTACCGGTCGGCAGTCCAGGCCGCCAACCTGCTGAAAGTAAGTGAACTGCGTGACCTCCATGCCGTTCAGCCAGACCTCCCAGCCGAGACCCCAGGCTCCCAATGTCGGTGATTCCCAGTTGTCCTCGACGAACCTGATGTCATGCACGAGCGGATCGATACCGAGCAGTTGCAAAGAACCGAGGTAAAGATCCTGAATGGCCATTGGCGACGGTTTCATCACGACCTGAAACTGATAATAATGCTGCAGCCGATTCGGGTTGTCGCCATAGCGACCGTCGGTCGGTCGCCGCGAGGGCTGCACATAGGCGGCGTTCCAGGGTTCCGGCCCGACAGCGCGCAGGAAGGTTGCGGTGTGGAAGGTGCCCGCACCCATCTCCATATCGTAGGGCTGAAGAATCGTACAGCCCTGCTCGGCCCAGTACTGTTGCAGGGCAAATATCAGGCCCTGGAAAGTGGATACATCCGGCGAATTGCTCATGATTGAAACGGCGCTGGCATGTTGCTCTGATAGCCCGCCAGTATACAGTGGCAGCAGGGATTATCTCGATAATGTCGCGCGTCCCCAGAGATGGTGACTTACCGGCTTGATACCAGGCAGGGCCCTGGGGTTGGTATCGGCCGGGCTGGCCCCGCTGCTGGCCGCCAGGGTGGTGCTGAAACAGGGAGTCCCTATCGAAGGAATCAACTTCTTCTTCGTCACTGGCGAGGTGGTCGGGCAGCGCCCCAAGTCTCAGCGTAAGGACACCATGCCCGTTGTGCGGCACGATTCGGGCATCGAGGACCGATTGCTGCGACCGTTGACCGCGCGGATTGTGCCGCCCACGTGGCCGGAACGCGAGGGGTGGGTCGACCGTTTGCTCGTGCATGGTTTTTCCGACCGCAGCCGCAAATCGCGTTGGCTGCGCGCATCGTTGGCAGTTACAGTCACGGGCGCGATGCCGACCAAGTGGTCGTCGGGTACCGGGAACGCGAACCCGCCGCGATCAGGGTCGCGCCGATGGATCCCGACCAGATGCCGCGCGACTGGCTCTTGTGATCGCCGCGTTGGGCGCGCCTGCCGGGGACCGATCTCGGTTATCATGCGGTGCCATGGCGACACGTCATGACACCATCGACTGCGAACGTTTGGTCTGCCCGATGCCGCTCATCCGGGTGCAGGACCGTGTCGGGCGGCCTGTCGACCAATGACCGGATCGGACGTTCATCATCACCGTGTCGCCGCAAATGAACAGCGGACCGAGCGCGGCCGTGAGACGCGCACCGTCGCCCTGGTCAGCGGCTTGGTCAACCTGCTGCTATCGATTGCGCAGATCGTGATCGGTCTGATCGCCAATTCGGCGGCACTGGTCGCAGATGGCATCCACTCCGCCTCCGATCTGCTGTCAGATGGCCTGGTGTGGTTCGCCGCGCGCCATGCGTCGATGGCCCCGGACAAGGATCATCCCTACGGCCACGGCCGTTACGAGACCGCAGCAACGCTGGGCCTGGGGATTCTGCTGGTCCTGGTTGCACTGGGTATCGTGTGGGGCGGCGCCGAGCGCGTGCTCGACAGCGAGCGGCCGATCCCCGGCCTGCTCGCCTTGGTGGTCGCTGCTGCCGGTATCGCCGCCAAGGAGGGGCTCTACTGGTACACGATCGCGGTGGCCAAGCGCTTGAACTCGGCAATGCTGCGTGCGAACGCCTGGCATCACCGATCCGATGCGATGTCCTCAGTCGTCGTGTTAATCGGTGTCGGCGGTGCCGTGCTCGGCTTCGGTTACATGGATTCACTCGCCGCGATCGTCGTCGGCATCATGGTTGGCAAGATCGGGTGGGATCTTGGCTGGAGCGCATTGACCGAATTGGTGGACACCGCGCTGGACGATGACGAGGTCGGAGAGGCCAAGCGGGTCGTGATGGCGATCGACGGCGTGCGTTCCGTCCACATGCTGCGGACGCGGCGGCACGGGGCCGAAGCCAGCGCCGATGTTCATGTGCAGGTCGCGCCGAGGCTGTCTGTGTCCGAGGGCCATATGATCAGCCAGGCCGTGGAAGACCGGATGATCGAGCAGGTCGACTCGATTACCGACGTAACCGTGCATATCGACCCGGAGGACGACGAAGATGCGCCCACCTGTGCCGGGCTCCCGCTGCGGGCCGAGGCCCTTGAGGCCCTCGACGACGCGTGGACCGAGGCGGGCGCCCCGCTGGCGCCGCACGAGACCAGGCTACACTACCTGTCGGGCAAGATAGACGTCGAACTGATCTTGCCGCTGTCGCATTTCGTGGACCGGCGGGCGACAGATCAGCTGCGTGCGCACCTCGAAGCCGTTGCGCGGGATCTCCCCTGGTTCGGTGGTTTGCGCCTGCTCTACGAATAGCACCAATCTGGTGCAAGATGTTGAGCGAATGCATATATTTGGTGCATTTGGGTGTCGCATCGGGCCACCGCCTCGCCCGCTTGCGTCAGCCCCGACGCCCCAATTTAGGTCGGTTTCGGGCCTAAACGGATGATTTGAATGCAGTAATGATGTCCTCGCGGTTATCCTTCGTGGCCGCTGCCGTGGAGGGCAACGACCACCCCTGGGAGTGGCACGGATTCTGCCTCCCATCCAGCATGCCGCTCGGCGGGTCCGGATGACCTGCGTGGCAGTCCAAAGCAACCGCTGTCGTGCCGGCAGCCGCACTCACCGCTACTTCTGGAGAGATCGAGAATGTCCGCAAAAGACGTCCTGAAAATGATCAAGGACAACGACGTAAAATACGTCGACTTCCGTTTTACCGATACCCGCGGCAAGGAGCAGCACGTAACCGTGCCGGCTTCCGTCGTGGATGAAGACCTGTTCGAAGAGGGTAAGATGTTCGACGGTTCGTCGATTGCCGGTTGGAAAGGCATCAACGAATCCGACATGATCTTGATGCCCGAGGCCGCGACGGCCGTTCTCGATCCGTTCACCGATGAAGCCACCGTCAACCTGCGTTGCGATATCCTCGAGCCGTCCACGATGGAGGGGTACGAGCGGGACCCGCGCTCAGTGGCGAAGCGCGCCGAGGCCTACCTCGCATCGACAGGGGTGGCCGACGCCGCGTATTTCGGCCCGGAGCCCGAGTTCTTCGTCCTCGACGACGTACGTTGGTCCATCGACATGTCGGGCTGCATGGTCAAGATTGATTCGCAGGAGGCCCAGTGGAACTCCGAACGGGTCTACGAAGATGGCAACATCGGTCACAGGCCCGGCATCAAGGGTGGCTATTTCCCGGTCCCGCCGGTCGACTCGCTGCACGATCTGCGTGGTGCGATGTGCGATGCGATGGAGGAGATGGGTGTCCCGGTCGAGGTGCACCACCACGAGGTCGCGACCGCCGGTCAATGCGAGATCGGGACGCAGTTCTCGACGCTGGTGAAGCGCGCCGACTGGGTTCAGATCCAGAAATACTGCACCTGGAACGTGGCCCATGCCTACGGAAAAACCGCGACTTTCATGCCCAAACCGATCGTCGGTGACAACGGCTCGGGTATGCATGTGCACCAGTCGCTGGCCAAAGACGGCACCAACATCTTCGCCGGTGACCAGTACGGTGGTTTGTCGGAAACCGCGCTCTACTACATCGGCGGTATCATCAAGCACGCGCGTGCACTGAACGCATTCACCAATGCGTCGACAAACTCCTACAAGCGTCTGGTCCCCGGCTTCGAAGCGCCCGTGATGCTCGCGTACTCGGCACGCAACCGATCAGCGTCGATTCGTATTCCCTGGGTCGCCAGTCCGAAGGGACGTCGCGTCGAGGTGCGTTTCCCGGATCCGACCGCCAATCCCTACCTCGCGTTCGCGGCGATGATGATGGCCGGTCTGGACGGTATCCTGAACAAGATCCATCCGGGGGATGCGGCGGACAAGGATCTCTACGACCTCCCGGCAGAGGAGGCCTTGGCGATTCCGACCGTGTGTCACAGCCTCGATCAGGCGCTCGATGCGCTCGACGCCGACCGCGATTTTCTCAAGGCAGGTGGTGTATTCACCGACGATCTGATCGATGGCTATATCGCGCTCAAGATGGAAGAGGTCACCACGATGCGGATGACCACGCACCCGGTCGAGTTCGACCTCTACTTCAGTCTCTGAGTCTCGACCGACCGAGCATGGCCCCGTCGATCGCCGGCGGGGTCTCTCATTCCCACGCTCCGGCGACAGGTTGCCCACTGCACGCATTTTGGAGTCGCCAGCACCGGGTTGCTGCACTATGCTAGCGGCATGATCAGAGCCGTACTGTTTGTTTCATTGCTGCTGCCGGGCATGACCCAGGCGGTAATTTGCAAGACTGTGGATGCCGACGGCGTCGTAGGCTACACGGACGTCCCGGCAGGCGAGTGCGCCGAGCGGGTAGAACTCCCCGACTATTCGCGCTACGAACCGCGGCCGATTCCCCAGACCCAAAACACCTCGGCCCGGCCGTCCACCGAAGACAGCGCCGCAGATCGAGGGCAGTTCGAAGGTTACCGTTCGATCGAGATCGTTCAACCGGAGGCCAACGGCACCGTGCGTAGCAACGAGGGTATCGTGCCGGTTGCGATCACGCTCGACCCGCCACTGGTGGAAGGTCACAGGATCAAGTTATACATCGACGGTGGTGCCGTGCGTGGCGAGTTCGATGGCCCCGCCATCGATCTGGGCGGTGTCGAGCGTGGGACGCATAGCCTGCGCGCGGTGGTGTCCGACGCCGACGGCAAGCGCATCGGCGATTCGCCCACGGTGCGTTTCACGCTGCGCCAGACGACGCTGTACGATCGGGAGCGGGCCGAGCAGCCCCCGGTGCAGCCGGTCAACCCGATCGAGCCGGTGCCGCAGCCTTCGGCGCCCCCACCCGCTCGCCCCGAGTCGTCGGGCACGTCTGGCTATCGGCCAGATGGATTCTCCAGTACCCCGGGACGCACCAACCCGGCATTCAGACCCAGTTACAGCCCTTAGGTTCGAGCGAACAGCCGCGCTGGCGACGCGCTGTACCCACCGCTGATTGCCGGTTTGCCCCTGCAACAGGCAAGGGCCGCGGGCGCCGCCCACCCGGGCGAACTAATATGGTGCATTCGATATCTCTACTGCGCCGCAAATGGGCAGGCGCTTTGCTCACGACCGCCCAAGCACGCGCCAGCGCCCGCAGAATCAGGCGTGCATCGCGGCATAGGGTTGGATTTCGATGGCCCGAATATTGCTCCCGAAAATTGCATGCAGGCACCCATGACCTCCTTGCCGCTGCTCAGTAACACCGTCCTGGACAACCTCGCCTCGGCGGTCATCGTGTTCGACGTCGACCTTAAGGTGATGTACCTCAACCAGATGGCCGAAATGCTGCTGGCGGTAAGCGCGAAACACGCGCTGGGCGAAACCCCGAAAAGCTGGATGGCGTGCGAGCGTGATGCACTGGTCGATCTGGTGACGGCCACGGAGGTCGGTTCGCCCATCACCAAACGCGGCGTCGTGCTGAAGCACGAGCGCAGCGAGGTCACAGTGGACTGCGCGGTGACGCCGATACTGGACGAGCAGGGTCGGCGGCTGACCATCGTCGAATTACAGCAAATCGACCGTCACCTGAGGATCAGTCGCGAGGAGCGGTTGCTCACGCAGCAGGCATTGTCACGCGACGTCGTCCGGGGCCTGGCCCATGAGATCAAGAACCCACTCGGCGGTCTGCGCGGTGCGGCCCAGTTGCTGGAGAGCGAACTGGAGAGCGAAGAGCTCAAGGAATACACAAGCATCATCATTCAGGAGGCCGACCGCCTGCAGGAGTTGGTCAATCGCATGCTCGGCCCCAACCGGCGACCGCACTATGCGGCCGTCAACATCCACCACGTGTTGGAGCGCGTGCGGACCCTGGTCTTGGCCGAGAGCGGGGAGCGGATCACGATCGGGCGCGACTATGACCCGAGCATCCCCGAACTCTTCGGCGACAGTGATCAGCTTATCCAGGCGGTACTGAACGTGGTCCGCAATGCCACCAAGGCAATCACCGGCACCGGTACCGTGACATTGCGCACGCGTGTTCAACGCCAGCTCACGATAGGCAGCGAACGTTCGCGGCTGGCCGCCCAGATCGACATCATCGACGACGGACCGGGCATTCCGGCCGAGATCGCCGACACATTGTTCCTGCCGATGATTACCGGCGGCACCGGTGGCATGGGACTCGGCCTGTCGATTGCGCAGTCGCTGATTAATCAGCACAGGGGGCTGATCGAATGCAGCAGACGGCTGGGCAAGACCGTTTTCACCATTCATCTACCTATCGGCGGCGATAAGGATGCCGACGCTGGCAAGGAGACCACAACCCGTGACTGAATCAAACCAGGTTTGGGTCATCGACGACGACCGGTCGATCCGTTGGGTCCTGGAAAAGGCCCTGACCAAGGCCGGCATGCACGTCACCTGTTTCTCGAATGCAAACGGGGTCATGGAGGCGCTCGAGCGCGACCAGCCAGAGGCAGTCATCACCGATGTACGCATGCCGGGTATGGACGGTTTCGCACTGCTCGATCGCATTCGGCAAGCCTACCCGGCGCTGCCGGTCATCATCATGACGGCGCATTCGGATCTCGACAGCGCAGTGTCCGCCTACCACAGCGGCGCGTTCGAGTATCTGCCCAAACCTTTCGATATCGGAGAGGCGGTCGATCAGGTGCAGCGAGCCTGCAAGCTGCGTCGTGAGACGCGGGCGAGCGCCGCGCACGAAACCGCCGCACCGACCGAGATCATCGGTGCGGCTCCGGCAATGCAGGAGGTGTTTCGCGCCATAGGCCGTCTCGCCCGATCGAACATCACGGTGCTGATCAACGGCGAGTCCGGGACGGGGAAGGAACTCGTGGCACATGCGCTGCACAAGCACAGCCCGCGTGCCAACGGGCCCTTCATCGCACTGAATATGGCGGCTATACCGCACGATCTACTCGAGTCCGAGCTGTTCGGTCACGAAAAAGGTGCATTCACGGGTGCGCAGGCCCGTCGCACGGGCCGCTTCGAGCAGGCCAACCACGGCACACTTTTCCTGGACGAGATCGGAGATATGCCGGCCGAGCTGCAAACGCGTCTGTTGCGTGTCTTGGCCGACGGTGAGTTCTATCGGGTCGGTGGTCACGAACCGGTCAAGGCCGACGTGCGTATCATCGCGGCGACCCACCAGGATCTGGAAAAGCTGGTGCTCGACGGGCGCTTCCGAGAAGACCTGTTCCACCGCTTGAACGTCATTCGCGTGCATCTACCTGCGCTCCGCGAGCGGCGCGAGGATATTCCGGTGCTGATGGCGCATTTCCTCAAGCGTGCCGCGCAAGAGCTGGGTGTCGAGGCCAAGACACTGCTGCCCGAGACGGTCAGTGAATTACAGACCCTGGAGTGGCGGGGCAATGTGCGCCAGCTCGAGAACACTGCGCGTTGGTTGACCGTAATGGCTTCTGGACGCGAGATCCATAGCGAGGATCTGCCACCGGAACTGCATCGCGAGCACGCGCCAGACGCGGTCGACGGCGACTGGCGCTCTGAACTGCGTGCTTGGGTGCGCAGTAGTTTGACGGCCGGCAAGGTCAACCTGCTGGACCAGGCATTGCCGGAATTCGAGACCATCATGATCGAAACCGCGTTGGAGTTCACCGGAGGCCGAAAGCAGGATGCAGCGCGGCTGCTCGGCTGGGGGCGCAATACATTGACGCGCAAGATCAAGGAACTGGGCCTGGAAGAGGAGCATCGGCAGGCCGGGTGACCCAGGGTCGCCGCTGCGCGAAGGACCCTGCACCGCTGACCCGTCCGTCCGTATAATTCCGGGTTTTGACGCGAGGTTGCGACGACCATGGACAGCATCAACATCGAACTTCCGGGTTCGGAGATATCCACCGTCGATGTCGATGGCGATACGGTTCGGATCCGGTTTGAACCCGCCTACCTGATTAAGACCATGACCGGATCAGTTGAACGCACGCGCTGGTGGCAGAATGGATCGCTCGTTTTCGAGGGTGCGGCGCTCGATGCGGCCGGACCACTGCCCGACCTCCCGGCCACCTGCACGGGCGGCGACGTCGGCGAGAACGTCTACACCTACCGCGACATGATCCCCGTGCCGCTGGCGAGCCGCGGCAGTGCGCATTGCGTGCTCAAGCTAGGCGATCACCAGATCAGGGTCGACGCCGAGGCGGTCGCGCTGGACATGGAGGGTGTGCCGAAATATATCGAGCATCTTCGGCCGGCGTGAGTGTGCTGGTCGTTGCCGCGTCGCGCGTTCCCCGCTTTGGGAAACGCTGATCAAAGCCATCCTGGCTTCGTCAAAGGCGGTCGGTGAGTTCATCCGCTGGATCAGCGGGCTGCAGTGCGGCGTCGACCTGATGACACAGTCGGACTACATACTGCTTTGAACCGGATTGGCAGTTACGTTGAAGCGCAGACTATAAGTTGTCCTGATGATTCCGATCATTTCTTCCGGAAAACGCCGTGAATACGTCCCTGTAGGCTCGATGGCGGCGTCCATGCCGCCGACGTTTCCTCCAGAAACGACCGAAATCAGCTTGAGTAAGTGCCATTTCGCGCCGGGTCGTGTCTTCACCACTGGGCTGGTCATCGGTCAGCCGATCAGCAGGGCGTGGGCCCGATCGATGGATTCCTGTGCCGATTCGACGACCTTGAGGCTGAGTTCCGGCGAGTCTGTCGCGATCCCGAGACGTCGGAATGCCGGGATATCCTCGAGTGGCGGTGGCCGCTGGCCGCTGCGTGCGCCGATCGTAGCGTGCCACCGTGCTACCAGGATGACGTCGGTGTAGTCGGGCTCGCCCGGATGATCGTAGTCCCATTGATTGCAGAACGTCGCTGCATCGACCACCTCACGCGGCAGGTCCCACATCGTAAGTAGCAGTCTGCCCAACTCGGCGCGGTTTCTGTGGATTACCTGCTCCAATGCCGAGGCATCGGCCAGCTCCGGGTATCGATCCGCGTAACCAAGCAAAACGGGATCGGCGATGCAATGCAACAGACCGATGAGGCGGGCGAACTCCGGATCGAACCGCCCGTTGATGCGCGCCAGGACCGCGCTGATGGCGCCCACGCGCACAGTACGTTCGCGCCAAGTCTTCAAATAGGCCTGTACCGTCGGCGAGCTTGAGCGCAGCGACTCGCGTAGCACGCAGTTGACCGCCAGCGAAAAGGTCTGTTCAAGGCCAAGACGATGAACGGCCGTCCTGAGGCTGCGCATCGCGGCCTGCCGACCGCCGTGAACCTTGGCTGCTCGCACCACCTTCAGCGCCAGTGCAGGACAAAGGGCGAGCGTGTCGGCAACTCGCACCGGGTTGCCGCCGAGCAGGTTGAGTGAACGTCCGACCCGGATTGCCAGTCCGGGTTCCGAAGGAACCAGAATGCGGCCCCGGTTGAGGTCCTGGAACACATCCGACACCAGCGGATGGGTCGCGATGTCATCCAACGGCTCGCTGATGCTGTCTGCCTGCAGCGAGTCCTCGACCACCATGCTCTCGGTGGCCGCCATGTAAATGACCTCATCGAGCAGCTGCTGGTCGATCAGCAGGTAGCAGACGTCGGTGCGCGCGGTGATCCGATAGCGAGAGGGTCGCAGACGCGAGACTGGGCCGGTCGCTCCCGCATCCTCGGCACGCACGACATGGGAGGCGCCATCGGCGGCAGTCAGCTGCAGCTCACCGTCGAGCAGAAACATCAGATGCGGATCGCGATCGCCCAACTCGCGCAAACAGGCACCCTGTCGGGCATCGTGCGTTTGCGCCTCGCCGGCGAGCTCTTCGAGCTGTTGCCCGTTTAGCCCGACCAGCGTACCAAGACGCCGCAGTGCGTCACTGATGACTGTTTGGTCCCTCGGTGGCATCGGGCAGATCCCCGGCGTTTCGGTGGACGCCGCAAGCATAGGACCTGAATGGTATCGCCGAAGAAACCGATTGGCTATGTGGCGCGCGGCGGATCAGCCCGTCAGCAGATGCTGGGTCACCTCGGATTCCTCCAGCGCAACAGGCAGCTGTTCGAGACCGCTGTCGATCCGGTCCGCGGGCAGGCCGAGCCGGGCGAGCGCCGTGACCCTGCCCGGATCGATGTTGCCATCGGCGCCGTCGTGCAACTGGGCGACGATCACCAGGTCGGCGTAATCCGCACTCCCCGGATGCTCGCGATACCAGTTTTCTGCGTCCTTGGCGGCATCGATCAGCGCGTCCGGCAGTTGCCATTTGGAAAGTATCATCCCACCGAGCTGGGTCCGCAGCGCATTGATGCTCGACTCGAGCGAGGCGGGGTTTGCCGCGACCTCCGGGAAGTCGCGTGCGTAACCGATGACCGCCAGCGACCCGATGTCGTGCACCAGCCCGGCGAGCATGGCCTCGTTCGCGTTGAGACCCGCCACGTTGTCAGACAGGGCTTGGGCCAGCGCGGCTATCCGGCGGCTATGCGCCCAGAGGGCTCGCATGCGGCTCGCGAGCGCATCCGAGTCCGTGCGGAACAGTTCGCGCAGCGCGAATGCGATGACCAGTAGCCGGGTGTTGTGCATGCCCAGGCGGGTGACGGCCTCGATCAGGGTCCCGATCTGCGCGACGCCGCCGAATCGCGCGCTGTTCGCCGCTTTGACCAGCTTCAGTGCAATCGCCGGATCGCTCTCGATCACGGCGGCAACTGATCGCGCATCGGCGTCTTCGTCGTTCACCGCGTCGCCGATCCGCAGTGCCACCTCCGGCAGGCTGGGCAGCAGTAGGCGCTCCGCGTTGAGGTCCTCGTAGATCTGCAGCGTGAGACGGTTCTCCGAATCCATATGACCGAAGTCGTCCTGCTCCTCGACCTGGTAGTTCTCCAGCGTCAGCGAGGAAGTGTCCTCGAGATTGGCCAGTGAGCGATCGAGCAGGCCGTTATCGATCCGAAGAAAACGCACGTCGGTGGCGGCCTCCACCTGATAGTGGCTGGGCCGAAGGCGTGCGAGTGGGGCCAACGCCGAGGGATCGGTGTGGTCGATGGTCTTGGTGCCCCCGTCCTCGGCAATCAACCGGCAACTGCCCTCCAGCAGGTACAGCGTGCAGCCGTCATCCGAACCCAGCGGCAGCAGTATCTTGCCCCGGCGCTCCTCGTGTATCAGCAGCTGCTCGCTGAGCACCAGCAACTCATCCTGGGCAAGCTCGTGCAGCGTGCTCAAACGCCTCAGCACAGAGGGTTTCGGGTGGTCCGCGGTTTCCGTCATAGCTGCCCTGGCCAGGTGATGCGTCTCGTTCCCAGGGCATCGGCGGGCTGACTGGAGTCTTGAACCCGCTACGAACGAAAAGGCCCGCCGGACGCTCGCCGGGCGGGCCTTCTTGCGGAGCTGGGTGATATCAGAGGGGGCTGGACCCAACGATCTGGTGGGACAGCTCCACCACACGCATGGCCTTCTGCATGTAGACTTCTCGGTAGTCTTTCAAAAGACCGTCTTGCGAGTAGTAGTAATCTTTTCCGGAAACGCCGTCCTTGTGCTCGATATCGATGAATTGCTTCTGCATCTCGAGCATTTCGCCAATCAGTTTGGCCTTTTCCGCCTTCAGTGTATCGATGTCACTCATGTTTCTCTCCAGATTCGGTTGAGAGTCTTCTACGCCCGCGAGGGACGCGTAGGACAGAGTATAACCCGATGCTAATGTTCCCGGTCAACGACTTCAGCAGCCGCACCCCGGCGCCTGCCTGGGCATGTTGAGCCGCAGCGCGCCGGTCAGCTGCTCCACGTGCCCCAGCCCTTGCCGCTCGAGGTAGTCGAGCAGACCCCGGTTGATCTTTGGCAGAATCAGCGGATCGTAGAACAGCGCGGTACCGACGCCGACCGCAGTTGCCCCGGCGAGCAGGAACTCGATGGCGTCTTCGGGCACGGTTACGCCACCCTGCCCGATAATCGGAATGCCGTGCGGCCGGGTCACCTGGTAGACCTGGTGCACCTTGAGCAACGCGATTGGCTTTATCGCCGGCCCCGAGAGTCCGCCCTGGTTGTTGCCGATATAGGGTGCGCGGGCCTCGATGTCGATGGCCATGCCCATGAGGGTGTTGATCACCGCGAACGCGTCGCTGCCGGCCTCGATGCAGCGCCTGGCATTTTCGGCGATGTCGGTCTGGTTTGGCGAAAGTTTGGTAATCAAAGGCTTTCGCGTGACACCGCGGCATGCCTCGACCACGCGGGCCGACATATCGGGGTCGTTACCGAACGCGACCCCGCCCTCTTTCACGTTCGGGCACGAGATGTTGATTTCGATCGCATCGATCGGCGAATCGTCAAAGCGGCGGGTGACCTCGATGTATTCTTCCACCGTCGAGCCCGAGACGTTGGCGATGAAGCGCGTCTCATCGAAATCCAGCGATGGCAGAATGCCGTCCACGACCTCGTCGACACCCGGATTCTGCAGACCGATCGCGTTGAGCATGCCGGCCGACGTTTCGTAAATTCGGTGTGGGGCGTTGCCCAGGCGCCGGTTGCCCGTGGTACCCTTCAGGCATACCGCACCCGCATCGCGGTTCGAGAAACCCTCGACCCGCGTGTATTCCTCGCCGAAACCCACGCAGCCCGACAGCATTACCAGCGGTGTGGCGAAATGCATGCCGCAAAAATTCAGGGCCAGGCGTGGGTCGGTATTAGCCATCGAGTTCGAGTTTCTCCGTTGTTTCACGTTGTCCTGTATCAGCCGGAGATCCCGCCCAATACCGGCAATATCATACGCTTGTGCGCCAATACCGGCAGTATGCTTCATCTGATCCAGCCGCTCGGCTTCGCCTTCGACGACCGACGGCTGCGGCGCGCCGGGCTCGACTATCGCGAATATGCCGACGTGCGGCAGCACGCGAGCTTCAGCGTCTTTCTTGACCAGGTATCACCCAGACGCTGGTTCGGCGTGTCTACGCGCGCCTTGACACCCTATGACGCGATCGTTTTCCAGCCGGGTGACACATTCGTGTTCGGGCCCGAGACACGCGGTCTGCCACAGGCGATGTTGGATGAGCTGCCGCCCGACCGCGCGCTGCGCCTGCCCATGCGTCCGGGCCAGCGAAGCCTCAACCTGTCGAACAGCGTCGCCGTGCTCGTCTATGAGGCGTGGCGGCAACAGGCCTTCTCGGGGGCGGAATAGGTCAAGATCCGCCTGTCGACGCCGATGATCACTAGACGAGTCGCGCGGCCGCGTGCCGTTGGCGGCCGTTCGTTTGGAGGCGCCATGCAACAGTCGGCCAGTCAAGCGACCCATCTGCGGATCACCCCGCAGTCGGTAGCGGGCCAAAGATCACAGCCACAGCGTCCGGCCGGCGACCGCGGCGGTCTGCTCCAGTCCATTTTCTTTCGACCGGAAGGCGAGATCACGCAGGAACAGGGTCAGGCGGTAGCGCGCATTCTGCTGGCTGCATTCGGCACCCTCTTGTTCTTCGCCGCAAGACAGTTCGGTCATGGTGACCAACCCTTTCTGCTCGCATTGGCCTACATGCTGGCGAGCTTCTTCTATCTCTCGTTCGTGTCACGCAACAAGCAGGCGTACCTCTGGCGACGTTACCTGGTGATATTGCTCGACCTCGGTGTGGCCACCTACCTCACCGCCTATTTCACGGCCGCAGGTGTAGCGTTCTATCCACTGTTCCTGTGGGTCATGATCGGCAACGGCATTCGCTATGGTGAACGTTGCATGCAGTTTGCCACGTTGTTCGGCCTGCTCGGTTTCAGCGGGGCGATGGCGACGAACGGCTATCTTTGGAACGCACCGGGCACCTACATCGGCCTGATGGTCGGGTTGGTCCTGATGCCAAAGTTTTTCCTGGTCATGATCGACCGGCTGGCCGAAGCCAACATCGAGCTCAAGGCAAAGAAGGAGCAGGCCGAGTTCATGGCCACCCACGACGTGTTGACCGGACTGCCCAACCGGGCCTATCTCTACACCCGCATGGAACAGACGCTAGCGCAGGCCAGACGTACCGGGAGGCAGGTCGCGGTCGCCTTCATCGATCTGGATTCGTTCAAGTCGATCAACGACAGTTTCGGTCACGAGTATGGCGATTATCTCTTGTGCCAGGTCGCCGATGCGATGCGCGGTGTGTTGCGAGCCAGCGACACCGTCGCGCGGCTCGGCGGCGACGAGTTCGTTGTCGTCATCGAGGAGTCCGACGGTGAAGGCCGTGTTGGACGCGTCATACAGCGGCTTTTTTCCTGCGTCGGACGCTATTACACGATCGGTGAATACGAGACCTACGTGACCTGGAGCTGTGGTGTCGTCGTCTATCCGCGTGACGGCGATGATGTCCATAGTCTGCTGAAGCACGCCGATACCGCGATGTACGCAGCCAAATCTCAGGGTCCGAACCATTTTGCGTTCTACGATGCGGAGATGTCCGCACAGGTCGGCGAACAGCTCGCGCTGCGGGACGAACTGCGTCTCGCATTGGCGCGCGGCCAGCTCGAGGTGTATTACCAACCGATCGTCGATGCCCAAAGCGGCCGGGTGCGTTCTGCCGAGGCATTGCTGCGTTGGAATCACCCCGACAGGGGACTCCTCTCGCCTTCACAGTTCATCTCCGTGGCGGAGCAGAGCGGCCTGATCAACCCGATTGGAGAATGGGTTTTGCGACAGGCATTGCGAATGGTTTCGAGCTGGCGGCGCGACGGCGCTGCCGACGATGTGACGGTACACGTCAACGTGTCGGCACATCAGCTCAAACAGCCGGGTTTCGTCGAGCGCGTGCAGGGCGCCTTGCGCGAGGTCGGACTGCCATCCCAGACGCTCGAACTGGAGATGACGGAGAGTGCACTCATCGAGGACGGCGCGCGGACCGGTGGCTTGCTCGCGGCGCTCGGGAAGATCGGCGTCAAGATCGCATTGGACGACTTTGGCACGGGCTTCTCTTCGCTTTCATACCTCAAGACCCTGCCTGTCGACACGATCAAGGTCGACAAGTCGTTCATCGATGACCTGCCTGCGGCCGGTCGCGATGGGGCGCTGGTCGAGTCGATCCTTACCCTTGGCGAGCGTCTGGGGAACCGCATCGTGGCCGAGGGCGTGGAAAGCAGTGAACAGGTGGTTTGGCTTGTGTCGCACGGCTGCCGCTTTCTCCAAGGCTATCATTTCAGCAGGCCGGTACCGTTGGACCGGTTCATGGCGGTAGCCGATACGTGCTTCGCGATCCCGGTCGCGCTAGGGCGACCTTACCGCTCGGAGCCGGTCGAGCTGTCCACAGAGGCGGCCGACTGAGCCGGCGCGCCCGTTCAGGGCACGCTCATTCGGGTTCCGCCCGCAGCTCTGCAAGCCCGCTGGCCCTGTCCAGTTCAAGGATACATAGGCAGTAAGCATGGATCTCTACCGGGTCATCGTGACAGTTGCAGCCACCGAGCCGCTCGCCGAAGAAGATACCAAGTCGGGCGCGGACATGCTGCGAATCGACCTTCAGATCCAGCACGCTAACCTCCAGCGACCCGTCCTTGACCCAGCCACCCTGGGTACAACAGGCTTGCAGCGGCAGGCTTGCGACGGGCAGCGCCTGCACCGTGTCGGCGAGCCATTGCGCCAGGTGCTGGCGATCGGCGATCGCGGGTGATAGTTGCAGCTGGATGGGTTTTACGGTTGCCACCGGCAGTT
>CBFCWF010000082.1:0-15966 GCA_965601425.1 uncultured Chromatiaceae bacterium
CGTCCGTCGTCCGAAAGAATGCCGAAACCAGCGCGCTCGACCGCTGCCATGGGTCGGCGCGGGCGACGGCCAGCCATCTACGATCATCAATAGGTCAGATCGAAACTATCTGCTTTTCCTGACAGGTGTGACGGCTTATAAAGGAAAGAGCAATAGACCTGGGAAGTCGGGCCATGAGCATCTTCAATGACATCCGGTTTGACAATCTGCGCGGCGATCTCTTCGGTGGCGTTACCGCCGCCATCATCGCCCTGCCGATGGCGCTGGCCTTTGGTGTCGCGTCTGGCGCCGGCCCGGCCGCCGGCCTCTATGGTGCCGTGCTCGTCGGCCTGTTCGCCGCATTGTTCGGGGCTACCCCGACCCTGATCTCCGAGCCCACCGGGCCGATGACGGTGATCATGACGGCGGTCATCGCCCAACTGCTCGCGGCGAACCCCGAGCAGGGCATGGCGATGGCTTTCACCGTGGTCATGCTCGCGGGCGTTTTTCAGATGCTGTTCGGCATACTGAAGCTAGGCCACTATGTGACCATGATGCCCTACACCGTGGTATCCGGTTTCATGACCGGGATCGGCATCATACTCATCATTCTGCAGTTGGGGCCCTTCCTCGGCCAGGCGCCGCCGCCAGGCGGGGTAACCGGCACACTGTCCGCCTTGCCGGCGCTGATCGACAACATCCGGCCGGCGGAGACCGCCCTTGCGCTACTCAGCTTCGGCCTGCTGGTGCTTATGCCGAAAAGGCTCAGCGTCGTGATTCCACCGCAACTCCTCGCCCTGGTCTTGGGCACACTGATCTCGGTGTTCTTGCTTTCCGATGCCGAGATACGCCGCATCGGCGAGATACCGACCGGCCTGCCCGAACTCCAGCTGCCGGTCTTCACCGCGGCGCAATGGCAGCTCATGGTCGTGGAGGCCGCCGTCCTGGCCGTGCTGGGCAGCATCGATGCCCTGCTGACTTCGGTCATCGCAGAAAACATGACCCGCAAGGAAAGTGACTCGAACAAGGAACTGTTCGGCCAAGGGATGGGTAACCTGGCCTCGGGCCTCTTCGGCGGCATACCGGGCGCGGGTGCAACAATGGGCACCGTGGTCAACATCCAGACCGGCGGACGCTCGGCGCTCTCCGGCCTGACGCGCGCCGTCCTGCTGATGATCGTGGTGCTGTGGGCGGCCGACCTGACCGAGCAGATACCACTCGCGGTGCTCGCCGGCATCGCGCTCAAGGTCGGCATCGACATCATCGACTGGTCGTTTCTGAAGCGTGCGCACCGTGTGTCCTTCAAGGCGGCGTTGATCATGTACGGCGTCATTGCGTTGACGGTGTTCGTCGATCTCATCACCGCGGTGGCAATCGGCGTATTCATCGCCAACGTGCTGACGATTGCGCGCATGGAAAAACTTCAGCATGACGCGGTCAAGGCAATTGCCGATGCGAACCCTGCACACGATCATGATCTGACCCGCGACGAACAGACGCTGCTCGAGCGCGCCAACGGCAAGATCCTCGTTTTCACGCTCGGTGGCCCGTTGCTGTTCGGCGTCGCCAAGGCAATATCCAGAAAGTACGCGGTGCTCAGTAGCCATGAGATCCTGATCATCGACTTCACCGAGGTGCCGGTGCTGGGCGTGTCCTCGTCGCTGGCATTGGAGAGCATCATCCTGGAGGATCTGAAACAGCAACGGCCGGTGCTCATCGTCGGTGCAGTCGGCGATGTGGCCGAACGACTGAAGAAGCTCGGCGTGCTCGACCTGGTGCCGCGGGAGCATGTCGTTCGGACGCGCCAGGAGGCCTTGGCGGAGGCGACCGCGCTGCTCGAAGGCCAGCGTCGGGCGGGCTGAGCGAACTGCATCCCGAGAGGGGGACCGCAGGTCTCCGATCACTGATTTTGGTACAATGACCCAGCTTTACCGAACAATTCGCGCCCTCATCTCGATGGGTGCCTGACCCGCGCCTCATGGACACTCCGAACCCACGGATTTCACTACGGACCTATGTGTACATCGATTCCCTGCAACCGCAGCTGGCCGAGTACATGGCGACCGTGTCGCAGGGATTTCTGCCGGTACCCGGTGACGCCTGCCTGTGGGTCGAGGTCTCTCCCGGCATGGCCGTACACCGACTGACCGATACCGCCCTGAAGGCGACGCGCGTCCACCTCGCGCAGCAGGTCGTGGAACGGGCCTATGGCTCCATGGTCATCCATCAGCGCGACCAGAGCGATGTCGTCGAGGCCGGGCGCATACTGCTGCGCCATATGCACGCCTCGCAGGACGATCGCGAGACCTGCCGCATCGCCTGGCGCGAGGTCATCCGCGGTATGACGCCGGACCACACGGTACTGATCAACCGGCAGGACCGCCGCGGTTCCATGATCCTGCCGGGCCAGAGCATGTTTATCCTCGAAACGGAACCCGCCGGCTACATCGTTTACGCCGCCAACCAGGCCGAGAAGGCCGCCAACATCACCCTGATCGACGTCCGCGCGGTCGGAGCCTTCGGTCGCCTGACCCTCGCGGGCCGCGAGGGTGACGTGGACGAGGCGGCTGCAGCGGCGATTGCGGCAGTCAACAACCCTTCCGGTACCTGACAGGGAAGGCGCTATGCACCGCGAGGAACTGCTCCGCCTGCTGGATCTCTACCATCCCCCTTCCATCGCCGAGGCGGGGAACGTGGTGCGCACACGACATTTCGTCGAACAGCACGCGGATTGTTTCCACCGCGAACTCCTGCATGGACACGTCACCGGCTCCGCATGGGTCGTCAATCCGGCCCGCGACAAAGTGCTGCTGATGCATCATCGCAAGCACAACGAATGGTTCCAGCCGGGTGGGCACGCGGATGGCGACAACGACATCATTCGCGTGGCGCTGCGTGAGACACACGAGGAAACCGGCATCGACGCCGAGGACATCAAGCTGGTGGACGGCACGATCTTCGACGTCGATATCCATACCATCCCGCCGATCGGGACCGAACCCCGGCATCGACACTACGATATCCGCTTTCTGGTCGAAATCGACGACCGCCTTCCGGTCCCTGGCAACGACGAGTCGCACGAGGTCTTATGGGTACCCGTCTACGCGACCTCGCGTTTCAACAACAACCTGTCTACCTATCGGATGGTGGACAAGACACGACGCTTGCGTGGCCGTTGACTGACAGGCCCCTGACCGGAATCGCACCCCATGAGGAGCGCAAGCTACAGCTTGGCCGGGTGATTCCGATCATTTTCCGGCGCAAATAACCGTGAATACGTCCCTGTAGCTCGACGGCGGCGCCCACGCCGCCGACGTTTGCTCCAAAAACGACCGGCATCGGCCCAAGTCAGTGGCATCGCCCTTGACTGCGATCAGGCGACGGACTGCTCGAAGGCTGCCCGCATGTTGGGCCACTGTTCTTCCAGCTGGGCACGAATCTGCGGTTCGATACCCTGCGCGAAGTCCAGGAAGGCCTGGGCGACCAGAGACAGCTGCTTGCCTTTTGGATGGACGATGTACCACTTGCGCATGATCGGGAAACCCTCGACGTCGAGCAACGCCACCGGGCCGTCGGGCCCTTCGAGGGCCAACGCGTGGATCGACAGTACCGAGAGTCCCAAGCCGGCGACGATGGCGTGTTTGATCGCCTCGTTGCTGCCCAGTTCCATGCGCACCTTGAGACTCAGCTCCTGCTGACCGAAAAGCCGCAGCATCGCGTCGCGTATCCCGGACCCCGGTTCACGCAGGATCACCCATTCCTCGGCGATGCGCGCGAGCGGGATATTCTTTTGCCCGACCAATGGATGATCGCGCGGCGCCAGGACGACCAGCGGGTTCGGGGCAAACGGGAACGCCTCGATATCATCGGTCTGCTCGACAGGCGCCTGGCCCATGATGTAGAGGTCGTCTTCGTTGTTCTTGATCCGATCGATAATCTGATCGCGATTGAAGACATTGAGTGCAACTTCGATACCCGCGTACAGCTGGCAGAACTCGCCAAGGATCTCGGGGGCGAAGCAGTTCGCCGTCGTGATCACCCCGAGCGTCAGGCGGCCGGTCTTGATGCCCTTGAAATCGGCCATCTTCATCTCGAGGTTGGAAAGCGTGGCGAAGATCTGTCGACAGGATTTGTATAGTTCTGTTCCCGCCTCGGTCGGTCTGAGCTTGCGTCCGACCTGCTCGAAGAGCGGCAGGCCCACCGTATCGGCGAGTTTCTTGATCTGCATCGAAACCGTCGGCTGGGTCAGGAACAGGGCCTCGGCGGCGCGCGTGAAGCTGCCGAAACGGACGCTGGCCTCGAATATCTGGAGTTGCCGAAGGGTCGTGTGGCGGATCAAATGATCCGACATCATGGCCGGCGGCGTATCGTACGGACTGCCGGGAGTCGTCACATGCCTACCTCACGCTTGTTCTGCCACCTGCACGGAAACAACCGCGAGGACCAGCCGGCATGAAGAATCGATGGACCCGGTACGGCCGGGGCTAGACGCTGGGCATCGGCGTCAGGTCCAATTTTCGATGCTGGCCCTACAAACTCAGTCCGGCCAGACCCTGCCGCGCGATTGATAGCCAGCGGTAGACGCCTGGTCCCGGCCGGTTTGTGAAGGCTTGGGTTTGGCGGCGACCTTCTTTTTGGCCACCCGCGCCGGCTTGGCGGTCGCCGGCTTCGCCTTGGGGACGGCGGCCTTGGGCGCGGTCGGCGTTGCCGTTGGCGCGCCAACGGGATCCTTACCGGGCGTGGCGCCCTCGGACTTGGTCTTGCGAATCGACGCCATGAGCTGGTCGCCAGTCTTGTCTTTGGTCGTCACAGTAGTTGCACCATTTCGTCGACGAGTTGCCTGATTTCTTCCGCGGCGGCAGCACCCTGGCTACCGACATCCAGCACACTTTTCCCTTGGATAACCGACTTTTTATAGACCATGCGTCGGCTGATCGCACTCTGCGCCGCGGGCAGACTGAGTTCCGCCAGGGCATCCCGCATCACCTGCGAGAGGCGCGTGCGCGGCTCGAGCTGGTTGATAACCAGCAATGCACCCAGATCGGGATTCGATTCCCGGGCACGGCCCACCTCCGCTTCAATCTGCGCGCTGGCCCAAAGATCCAGAGGAGACGGCTGGACCGGGATCAACGCAAGATCGGCGTGGGACAGGGCATCACTGGTCTGCCGGGAATGAACCGACGGCGGACAATCGATCAGCACATACCGGGCGGCAGCCGCATGATCCGCTGCGGCGTCGGCGACATCCTCGGTGGCGGCGATCACAGGAAAGGCGCTACCGCCGTTGGCGATCGCATGCCAGTTGTGCGAAGACTGCTGTGGGTCGGCATCCAACACGACGGTGGCATCGCGCTCGGCCAGCGCACTCGCGAGGTTGATGCATAAGGTCGTCTTGCCTGCCCCACCCTTGTTGCCTACAAGTGCGATAACCGGCATAAGCTGATCAGGATTCCACCTGGTCCGCGTACAAATTATCGAGCAAGTCAGCGAACCGACGCTGTGCTTCCGTCAGAACGCCGCTCTCTTCGTCCGCATGTATCGTGACATTCACATAGTCACGCCCGAATCCGATATCGGGGTAGAAGGATTCGCTCTCCGACAGCTCCGCCGCCTGATCGAGGAAGTCGCGCAATATGGAGTAGCCGCCGAATTCGTAGCGTTTCTCGAGGCATAAGGGTCGTTTGCGCTCCCGCCACCCCGAACTCATTCACCGACCCTCTGGCCAGGCCCACTCCGGCCTTTTTGGGCTCGCAAGATGCTCAATCGCTGATTTCCCCGCTTTGCAGCTCCGCCTGCCAGTCGAGCAGCTCCCGATGATGCGCCCGTTCCTCTTCGAGCAGCGCATTAAAGAACAGCCGACTGTCATGGTCGCCGATTCGTGCACTATAGCTTGCCGCCGCATAGTAAAGGTTGATCAGCTCCTGCTCAAACCGCTGATTGATGCCCAGCATTTGAACCAGGTTCTCGCCCAGCTTGACGGGTCTGAGTTGGGAGGCGTTCGGTGCAACACCGAGCGCTAGCATCCGCTCGATGATCCGATCGGTATGCTGCAGTTCCTCTTCGGCCTCATGGCGGAGTCGTTCGGCAGCACTCGCCAGCCCCCAGTACGCCACCAGGCGAGCCTGGGTGCTGTAGAGCTGAACTGCCGAGAACTCCAGGCTGAGTGCTCGGCCGAGATAGCCGAGTACTCCCTGATCCGCTGGTCCCGTCAGCATCTGCCCGCTGCCGCCTTGTGGTATACAGCGCTTACTCGGAAGCGCCGCCACCGGTCGGCAGTACCGGCTCAACCTCACGATGCGGACGTGCGATGATGTGTGCGGCAACCAGGCCGTCGCCAACACGCTCACAGGCATCCGCACCGGCGCGAACTGCCGCGTTGACAGCACCGGTCTCGCCACGCACCAGTACGGTGACATAACCACCGCCGACGAACTCGCGCCCGATCAGGCGAACTTCTGCCGCCTTGGTCATCGCGTCAGCCGCTTCGATGGCGGGGACCAAGCCGCGGGTTTCGATCATACCGAGTGCAATACCGTAATTTTCGCTTGCCATTGTCTCTTCTCCGTCAGAATGCAGAATAAGTAAAAATCAGCTCAGTGGCCGCGCCGACAAGACGCAGCCCCTTCAGTTACTTGCTTTCCAAAACCGGCTCAACTTCGCGGTGCGGACGCGCGATGATGTGCGCAGCAACCAGGCCGTCACCGACACGCTCGCAGGCATCGGCGCCAGCGCGAACCGCCGCATTGACAGCGCCGGTTTCACCACGCACCAGAACGGTGACGTAGCCGCCGCCGACGAACTCACGACCGATGAGGCGCACCTCGGCGGCCTTCGTCATTGCGTCTGCGGCCTCGATGGCGGGCACCAGCCCGCGCGTCTCAATCATGCCCAGTGCGATGCCATAGTTCTCGTTTGCCATCTTTCAGTGTCTCCTGTTGCCCTTATCCAAGGTTTGATAAATACGTCAACTCAACTTTGTCCTTAACGGAACCAACCACGCTAGGACGCCGTTTCGTTCGTTTCTTCCGGTTCCCATTGGTCGATGATCCCGGCAATCGTCAAGTCGGTGAGGATCTCGAAATCCCCGGCCGCATAGCGCGCGGCAGAACCGCTCGCCAGAAAAACCCAGTTACCCGGACTTGACCCGACCGGGTCGGTCGCCACCTGGCGCTTTCCGTTCGCGTCGCGCACGATTCGCAACACTGTATGTTTCAGGCCCTCATGCCGCGAGGTGCAGAACAGCGAGCCTTCAACCTGCAGGATCTGCATCGGCATCCTCCTCAGGCGGCCACTTGTCGATAATGCCGACGATGGTCAGATCGCTCGGATAACCCTTGCTGCCGGCGGCCTCGCGCGCCGCCGAACTGCCGACACAGATCACCCAGTCGCCCGGCTTCGCACCGACCGCATCGACGGCCACCGCCAGCGAACTGCCGTCGCGCACGACCTGCAGGTGCTTGTGCTCCATCTCGGCGATACGATTGGTCGACACCAGTGGTCGTTCAACCTGGACAATCTTCATTAATGTGCCCCCGCTTTGACACCGGCATTTACGGAACAGGCCAACACCTCGACACCGGCGTCCGCCGTACAGTCGCGCACCAATTGCAGAATGTGTAGCAGCCCCTTCTCGGCCAGCTCCGCATAACGCGCCCGCAGCGCCTCTGCTACGCGGGCGCAGCGTTCGACGGCCCTCTCCCGGGCACCCGGCACCGTGCTGTGGTAATCGAACCGGACCACAATCGGCACCGGCAGGCCACGTGCCACGTTAAGCCCGCTGAAGATCTTGATACCGACATCAGTGTCCGGCGTCGCCTCCTCGACCGTGTTGAGGTAGGCGAAGTACATCAGGTTACGCAGCTGGATCTCCTCGAAGCCGATACCGGCGCCGATAAAGCGTTCGGCATGCCCAATATCCGGATAATGCTCGCCGTGCGCATCCTTCACATAGACGATCTGCGAGATATTGTTCTCGATCAGACGGGCGACGAGCTGCTGCATGCCGGCGGCCGATTCCGGTGCCGACCCGCTCAGTGCCGCGACAATGGCCGCGACCGCATCATCCGCGTTCATTCCGCGCGTTTGTTCATACAGCGACAACGCGTCGACATAGCGCTCGAGCGACAGGTCCCCGCGACCGTCCGGCAGATGGACGCGAATCGCATCGGTATCGGTATCCAGGCCGATCAGCAGCAGGTCGATCGAGGCGCCACAGCAAAAACTGTTCTCGACGGCCTCGCGGAATCCGGCCAGACGATCGACACCTGCCTGGGCTGCCTTGACGGTATCCGAACCATGCGCCGCGCAACCCTCGTGTTCGGGATCCACCGAGCTGTAGTGATAAACCACGGCCTTCAGATAGCGGGTCGGCGCGTCGGCGAGGTTCGGCCGGCCTTCGCGGTAACGCAGCATCTCTGTCTCGACCCATTTCTCTAGGCTGTTCTCGATGTCGAACAACGCCCCCGCATACGATTTCCGTCGCACCGCGCGATACGGTAGACGCAGCACATAGCGGACAACGTGCGCCAACCGACCATCGGCGCAGGGTGAGACATCGAGCGTATGGAAGCCGCAGGCCTGCAGGAACGCGTCGAAACCATCGCCGTCTGCGCTCGCCAGCGGGTCGTTGGCAAAAAAGTCGTCGCAAAACCGCTTGTAGGTCTGAAACACGCACCAGGCGAATAGGCGGCGCATATCGAGTTGTTCGACCCAGGCGGCCTCGAGGATATCGTTCGGCAGTTCGAACGCGAGCTTGCGCTGCGCAATGGCTTGGGCCTGTTCAACGAAAGCCGGCTCATGTTGCAATGCCGAGATCTCCTTCAGGATCGGCACGATGCCGTCGAAGGCCTCTTTGACGGTGCGCTCGTAGGCCAGTAGACGCGCGTTCTCGTCCCGTTTGCACAACGGGTGCGATCCCCCGCCGCCGGTGGAACCGCGGTCGGAACCGACAGCACCTGGCCGACGCAACGGCGCCCTGCCGTTCGCCGCGCGACGCGATGCCAGTGCTGATTGTCGGGATGAACGAAACATCGTCTCTTCGATCGTCGGCCGGCGTTAGCCGCGCGCACCGCCAGAATAGGTGATAAGCGAACCGGTCTCTGTGTTGCCACTGCTGCCGGTGACACGACTGACCGGCGCCGGCGCCTCGGCCGGCGGGTTGGCACGTGCGCCCATGGCAGTCATCGGTGCTCCACGACGGGACTGGTTGCGCACGGTGGCCGAATGGCCCTCGGTGCCGGTCACCCGGTCACCGCGTTCCCAGTCGTCACCGGTGATCTTCGCACCCGCGTCCTGGCCCTCACCCGTGATGCGCGACTTGATCCGTCCATCGGCATGTTCCTTCAGCGCTGGCGGCACCTCGTCGGCGGGTGCCGGTCGATGCCCGAAACGGGCCTGCTCGGTACCGGTGACCTTGCCGCTCGCCATTCCGAAGGGGCCAGTGATCTGGCCATGCTCGTACTGGGAGCCGGTCACTGCGGGCGAACTCGCAATGCGGTCTGACGCATGTGCGGGCGGCTCGACACTGAACTGAGTCCAAGGGGCACCACCGATCGGCTGCGGAAAATCGGGCGCACCGGGCTCCGCGGCCGTAGCCGGGCAGACCTCGGCGGCCTGATCGGTGCCGACATAAGGCGTGCCACTGACAGTCTCGCAGGCACCCTTTTCGGCACCGGTCATGTTGCCGCCGACGCCCGGCTGCTGGCCGGTCATGACCGAACCGAAATTGCGCTTGCCCTGTGCCAGACGGGCCTGTGCCATGCTCTGCGCAGGTGCCTCGCAATAGCCGGCATACTGCTCGCCGCCGGCATAGGGTGTACCGGTGATCACCTTGCAGGTGCCCGGCTCGTCGCCGGTAACCCTTTCGGACCGACCGGTCATCGTACCCGTGACCGCTTCCCCCGCGAGGGTGTTCGACACGCCGACCTTGCGGTCAGTAGCCTTCGGCGGCGCGGCTTCACAAAAATCCTGGTATTGGTCCCGGCCGACATAATCGTCGCCAGTCACGTTGCGACAGGCACCGGGCTCGTCACCGGTGGTCTTGGCGCCACGTCCAACCATGGTGCCAGTCACCGTGCCGCCTCTCAGGGTGCCGCTGGCACCGACCTTGGGTGGCACCTTGCCGCGGTCGCCGAGCTGCATGTACTGCGTACCCGTGAGCTGCCGATCGGCACCTGCCTCTCCGCCGGTCACTTTGCTCGAGGTACCGACGTTGTCACCGGTCACTACCTTGCCCTTGCGCGTCTCGGCACGGGTCTGGCGAACCGGGGTCGGCTGTGGCCGGGTGCCACAGAAGGCCTCGGCCTGGCCAGCCGCGAGGTACTCGGACCCGGTGACGTTCTTACAGGTTCCCGGCTCGTCACCGGTGACTTTCTCGCTGCGCCCCACTTCGTTGCCGGTCACCGCGTTGCCGCGGCTCGTCGCGCTCACGCCGCTGCGGCGCTGGGCCTTCGGCGGTTCGGCCTGGCAGAATTCGCGAAACATGTCCGCACCCATGTACTCGGTACCGGTGATGGTACGGCAGGTGCTCTGCTCGTTGCCGGTCACCGCGGTATCACGGCCGACCATGGTGCCGGTCACCGTCTGCTCATGGCTGGTCATGCTGGCACCGACTTTCCAGGGGGCGTCTTGCGCGGCGCCCGCAGCGGGTTTCTTGCGCTGGCGCCCACAGGGTGCGCTCTTCTTCTGACCGGCACCGCCACGACGGCTGCGCTGATCGCGCAGGGCGCGGGCGAGTTCGCGACCCGACAGCTGCGGGTTGCTGGCACGGGCGGTCTGCGCCTCGGACATTCCCGACGGACTGATACCCGCCTTGCCACGCGTGGACTGTGCCTTGCGGCGTGCCAGCGAGGCGGCCTTGGCCGGGCTCTGCACTATCGCCGGTTTGCGGGCGGCACGTACGCGCGATGCACGCGAGGAGCCAGCGCCCGAATGTGCGCGCCTGGGCGCCTCGGCCGCCGCCTGTTCACTGCGACCTTTGTCGCCGCAATCACCGTTGCCGCCGCAGCCACAACCGCAATCTCCTTTGTTCTGACGCGGTGCCGGAGCTGCCGCCGTCGACTTGGCGACGTTCTCCAATGTGCGCACCCGGTCGGCACTGCTCACCGCCTGCTTCCCACGGGTGGACATCGCCTTGCGGCGCGCCAAGGCCGCAGCCCTGGCGGTGCTGCTCGACGAACTGCCGGCCGCGGTAAGCGCGCGCGACGCTGCAGCACGGGGAGCGGGGGGCGGCGCGCTGGCTGGTGAACTGGCCGGAGCACTGCGCGTCGCCTGCTTCTGCGACTGCGGAATCCCCGCCTTTCCGCCGGCAGACATCGCACGCCGCCGCGCCAGCGCCACTTCTCTGCTGCTGTTGGTTCTTGCACTCTGTGCCATGTTCATCCCCGCTACTTGTTCCGTTACCTCAACGCCGGGCTCGCGCCCGGTAAAGCTTCACGCAGATCAGCCGCGACCTTCGAAGACCACGAAGCACACGCCCTGGCTCTGGGTGTAGTTGTCATAGCCGATCAGGCGGACGTGGTGATCGGGGTAGGTGCGACGACAGGCTTCGAGCTCTTCGACCACCCGGTTCAGGTCCTGCTCACCGAAGAACGGGAGCTTCCACATGGTCCAATAGTGATTGGTCGAATTGCTCGGATGCTCGTGTTCGATCGCCGGGGTCCAGCCCTGGGCGATCAGGTAGGCGATCTGGTCGTAGACTTCTTCCTGGCTGAGCTTGGGCAGGAAACCGAAGGTTTCGAGGGTCTGGGCGGTCTGGTAATCACCGATCTCGTGACCATACATTGTGTTGTCCTCTATCTGTATCTGTGACTAATTCGTGTGCTGTGCGGCGCAGGATCAAGCGACGTCCAGTTTGTCCACGGTTTCGAACTCGAACTTGATTTCCTTCCAGGTCTCCATCGCGATAGCCAGTTCCGGGCTGTGCTTGGCGGCCTCGGTGAGGATGTCACGGGCTTCTTTCTCGATCTCGCGACCTTCGTTGCGCGCCTTGACGGACGCCTCGAGCGCGACGCGGTTGGCAGCGGCGCCAGCGGCGTTGCCCCACGGGTGACCCTGGGTACCACCACCGAACTGCAGCATGGAATCGTCACCGAAGATGGTAACCAGCGCCGGCATGTGCCAGACGTGGATACCGCCTGAGGCGACAGCCATGACGCCGGGCAGAGAGCCCCAGTCCTGGTCGAAGAACACCCCGCGCGAGCGGTCTTCCGGCACGAAGGATTCGCGCAGCTGGTCGACGAAACCCAGCGTCGACTGACGATCGCCTTCGAGCTTCCCGACGACGGTACCGGTGTGCAGGTGGTCACCACCGGACAGGCGCAGGCACTTGGCCAGTACGCGGAAGTGGATGCCGTGCTTCGGGTGACGGTCGATGACCGCGTGCATCGCGCGGTGGATGTGCAGCAGCATGCCGTTCTCGCGACACCAGTTGGCGAGGCCCGTGTTGGCGGTAAAACCGCCGGTCAGGAAGTCGTGCATGATGATCGGCGAGCCGACCTCCTTCGCGAATTCGGCGCGCTTGTACATCTCTTCCGGCGTCGCCGCAGTGACGTTCAGGTAGTGACCCTTGCGCTCGCCGGTCTCCTGCTGGGCCTTCTGGATGGCCTCACCGACGAACTCGAAACGGTCACGCCAGCGCATGAAAGGC
Organism: uncultured Chromatiaceae bacterium; assembly: GCA_965601425.1. GTDB lineage: Bacteria > Pseudomonadota > Gammaproteobacteria > Chromatiales > Chromatiaceae > Thiosocius. The sequence continues at coordinate 12,626 of CBFCWF010000082.1, forward strand.
TGCGAGTTGACGTTCTCGTCGTCCTTGGTCATGTCCAGACCGCCGCGCAGACACTCATAGACGGCGCGGCCGTAGTTCTTCGCCGACAGACCAAGCTTCGGCTTGATGGTCGCACCGAGCATCGGGCGGCCGTACTTGGCCAGGCGATCGCGCTCGAGCGAGATACCGGCGGGCGGGCCATTACAGGTCTTGATGTAGGCAATCGGGAAGCGAATGTCCTCCAGGCGCAGGTGCTTGAGGGCCTTGAAGCCGAACACGTTACCGACCAGCGAGGTCAGCACGTTGACCACCGAACCCTCTTCGAAGAGATCGATCGGATAGGCAATGAAGGCGTAGAACGACTCATTGTCGCCCGGGACGTCTTCGATCCGGTAGGCACGACCCTTGTAGTACTCGAGGTCGGTCAGCAGCTCGGACCACACGGTACTCCAGGTGCCGGTGGAAGATTCCGCAGCCACCGCCGCCGCCACTTCCTCGCGAGGAACGCCCGGCTGGCCGGTGCACTTGAAACACGCCAGCAGATCGGTATCCAGCGGAACGTAGTCCGGGGTCCAGTACATGTCACGGTATTCTTTGACGCCTGCATCATAGGCCTTGGCCATGGTTTAACTCCTGAGCTATCGCTGGTTGATTCGAGCCGGGAATGGATCCTGGTAAAGGTGGGTCGGAAGCATAGGATCGCGGCAGACTGCATTTCCAATAGATCCTGTCTTCGAGAACCATAGACCCTGCTCTATGTATTAAGGACGAGAGATATAGCAAAAGCGGTGAACCCGCGCGGGCCCCGCCCCCCTCAAACTCGCACCGCATCCAAAGTTTAAAGAACGAACCTGCATCGAACGGGCCGACGCGCGATCGACCCATCATCAATAAAAAACGGCAGACGGCCGCAGCGTGGCGCAGTCGCGGCCGGCGCGAGCGAGGCGCCGTTTCACCGCGTCGCGCCGGGATCCACCGGGACAAGGCCCGGTGCGTCCTGCCCCTGCTGGGCCGCGGCCTGACCATAAGTCTGCAGCAGTGACCGCAGCGCCGTCTCCTTGTCCGGAAAAAAGGCCTTCCTGCCGAGCTGCTCAAGCACCCCGCCGCGCTCCAGCAATCTGCGCACCTGGTGCTTGAGACCGCTGAACATCAGCGTGACACCAACCTTGCGCAACCGTTCGGCCACTTCGAGAATCTTTTCTTCGCCCGAGGCATCGATGTCGTTGATTCCGCTGCTCACGACGAGGATCGCCTTCGCGTCCGGGAAATCCGATAGGGCCTCCAGGATGATATCTTCGAAATAGGCAACATTGACGAAGGTCAGCGACCCGTCAAAGCGCACCGGCACGAACTGTTCGCTCATCGGCGCCAGGCGGTTGGCGCGTATACCGCCAAGGGTACCATCCGGCTTGCGCGCGACGATCTCCGCGCGCGGTCTCATCGTCCGGATCAGGAAGTCGAGCACCGTGAGTGAGACGCCGAGCAGGATACCGTTGGCGATCGCGGGCGCCATTACCAGCGTCGCGACGAAGGTCGCCGCGCCGATCGTAGCACCGACCCGATCGACCTTCCAGGCGTGAACCAGCGGCCTAACCCTGATCAGACTGAACACCGCCATCATGACAATGACCGCAAGCACGGCCTGCGGCAGGTGGTACAGGTACCTGGTGAAAAACAGCAATACGAGCACGACGGCGAACGCGCTGACAATCGCAAACAGGCCCGTCCTGGCTCCGGTCCGCGCCGCCACGGCCGAACGCGAGAACGAACCGCTGACGGTGAATGCGCTGAAGAAGCTGCCCGCGATATTGGCCAGCCCCTGGCCGACGAGTTCCTTGTTGGTATTGACCCGCTCGCCGGTACTGGTGGCAATCGCCTTGGAGATCGAAGTGGCCTCCATGAAGCCGATCAGCGCCATAACGAGTGCGGCCGGCAAAAGCGCAAGCAGCAGGTCCCCGTGGATGGCCGGAACCTCAAGGCTGGGCAACCCTTCGGGGATGACACCCACGACATCGCCGCCAGCAGACAAGGTGACCTCACCGTCCCGTACGCCCTGGAAACGCCACCGCCTGTGGTCGCTCAGCCCGGCATCGGATTCGCCGTCGGCCACAGAAAACACCCGCTTCCCGTCGGCCGCTTCGGCGCTGTTGAGCTCCAGATTGTGCAGCTCGACCAGCAGCCGGGTCACGTCGCGCTTACGCGCAGCCTGTTCGAACTCGAGTGCCGGGACCTGGGCTCGCACCTCAGCCACCCGAGAAACCGCATACAGCCCCCCGTCGCCCTCCAGGGAATCCGCACGCCGGCCGATCTCGGCCAGTTCAGTGGTGATTTCCGACATCCGCTTCTGCGCATGGTCGAGCTGTTCGAGGCTAGCGAGTACCTGTGGGTCCACGATCTGGGAGGTCTGCACCGTGACCTTCTGCTCAAACCCAATCAGCGCACTGACCACGGTCGCCAGGAGCACCGCGAACAGGATCCCGGGCAGACGCGGACGGTAGCGGCGCAGCCCACTGATCAGCAGCCAGGCGCCTAGCGCAAAACCCAGCGTCGGCAGATGCGTCTCCGGGACCTGGCGGATGACCCGCCACAGGTCGGCCAGGTAGGACTCGGTACGTGGGAAAGGCACCCCGAGCACCTTGCTCAGCTGCGACAGACCGATGATCAGCGCGGCCGCGTTCGTGAAACCGACGATTACCGGGCTGGACAGCAGATTCACGACCGCCCCCAGGCTCAACACGCCGAGGGCCAGTCGCAACACACCGACCATCAATGCCAGCATCACCGACAGCTCGATAAACCTTTCCGAGCCGGGCGTCGCGAAGGGAATCAACGCGGCCGCCGACATCAACGAAAGCATCGCAACGGGGCCGGTATGCAGCTGGCTGGACGAACCCCAAAGGGAGGCGACGATCACCGGTATGAACGATGCGTACAGGCCGTACACGACCGGCAGGCCGGCCAACTGAGCATAGGCCATGCTCTGCGGCACCAGCACCAGGGCCACAGTGATCCCGGCGACCAGGTCGGCACGGAGACCGGCAGCAGACATCGGAAACCAGCGCAGGAACGGCAACAGCCTTGAGAGTAATGGGTGCACGACCACTCGCCGAGAGGAGACCTTGCGGCCGCGGCGTCTCGTCCGGATGCCGGACCGCAGCCAATAAATATCCGTGAATATGCTGATAGTCTAACATGATATACGCGCAGAAAGTGCGGAATTTCGGGCGCTCGGGAGGGATGTCGCGGGGCCACAACCGCAGACACGCCGCGCGGCATGATCGGGGCCGGTATGCCGCGCAACGCCCCATCGTCAGCGGCCGGGCTCTTCCGGTTGAAACGAGGTCACGCGCCATTAATCACCG
>CBFCWF010000083.1:0-15904 GCA_965601425.1 uncultured Chromatiaceae bacterium
CAAACGCTTCAGTTCAATCACGATTGTTGCTTGAGGCAACAAATCTTGGCTCAACTCAGAATCTTAGGTATCTAAGATGCCTCGTTGATATTTTTGGCCGTCTCCAGCCATCAACGGAGCACCCACACAAATTACCTGATTTGATTTGTTAAAGAGCAGTGCGCTTTAGTTAGCGCCGAGACGTTCAATTATGAAACGTTTCGTTCTTCTTCGTCAAGCACTTTTCGGTGCTATCTGGTTTCTCGCGGCGGCTTCGCCGTTTCGAGGCGGCGTATTTTAGACACTCTGGCGGGGCCGTCAACTGTTTTTTCAGTCTGCGATCCCGGAGCACCAGTGCCCCCGTCACGAGAGGGGCGCATTATAGGGGCGTCAGCGGCAGCGTCAATCCCTCCGAGGCACTTTATTTAGCGCACTTTGATTCGGGCGAATCTGCGTTTGCCGACTTGGCAGAGGACTTCGGCACCCGGCTGCAACGTCAGCCCACGATCCTCGAGCCGCTCGCCATCGAGCCGGACGGCCCCCTGCTTGATCATACGCATACCCTCGGAGGTGCTCGCGACCAGGCCCGCCGCCTTGAGGACATTCGGGATCGGCAGGCCCTGGGCCCCAGCCAGCACGTACTCTGGGATGTCGTCAGGCAGCGCGCCTTTCTGAAACTGATTCACGAAATTCTGCCTGGCCTGCTGGGCCTGGCTTGGCGAATGAAAGCGCGCGACCAGCTCGGCCCCCAATTCGAACTTCACGTCCCGCGGATTCCGCCCGCCAGCCACCTGGTCCCGCAGCAGATCGATATCCGCGAGCGGACGGAAGCTGAGCAATTCCAGATAACGCCACATCAGGGTGTCCGAGATGGACATCAATTTGCCGAACATCTCGTCTGGCGGATCCGTGATCCCGATGTAGTTGCCAAGCGACTTGGACATTTTCTGCACCCCGTCCAGCCCCTCGAGGATCGGCATGGTGAGTACCACCTGGGGCTCGACCCCCTCCTGTTCCTGCAGTTGTCGGCCGACCAGCAGGTTGAATTTCTGATCAGTGCCGCCGAGCTCAACATCGGCCTTCAGCGCCACCGAGTCCCATCCTTGAATCAGCGGGTAGAGAAATTCATGTATCGCGATCGGCTGACCATTCTTGTACCGCTTGCTGAAATCCTCACGCTCCAACATGCGCGCCACGGTATGCTTGGCCGCGAGCTGCACCATCCCCGCGGCACCGATATCGGCCATCCACTGCGAATTGAACACCACCTGCGTCCGCTCAGGGTCGAGGATCTTGAACACTTGTTCCCGGTACGTTGCCGCATTTTGCGCCACTTCTTCAGGCGTCAGCGGCGGCCGGGTCTGACTCTTTCCGGTGGGATCGCCGATCATGCCGGTGAAGTCGCCGATCAGAAACAGGATCTCGTGGCCGAGATCCTGGAACTGTCGCAGCTTGTTGATCAGCACGGTGTGGCCGAGATGCAAATCGGGCGCGGTGGGATCGAAGCCAGCCTTGATGCGCAGCGGCCGGCCGCGCGCGAGCTTTTTCTCGAGTTCCGCCTCGACGAGGATCTCCTCGGCACCACGCCGGATGATGTTTAGGGATTCTTGCAACGACATCGCTCAGTCTCGGAAAGTGCACTGGACAGGCGCCAAGTTATCAGAAACAGGCATCTCCCGCCGCGCCGGACGTGACCGTCGTGGTCGTCGATGCGTATATTGTTAAATTCCTGCCGCGCGCTGCCGACAATCTGCCATAATCCCCGCAATTCCGATGATTACGGCGTTTTTGTGATACTAGACTATAAGTTTCAGCCTACCCGCAGCCACGCTCGCCGGCGGAGCCGCCGCCGCGCCGTGATCCGTGTCACCGTCGTGCTAGTCGCAGTAGCGGCGACCATCGGCATGCTCCGGCACCTGGATCTGGACGCGCTAAGCGACCCGATCGGCGCGCATGCAGCAGCCAAGGCGCCGGTCTCCATTCCGCTCGCCATTCCGGCGTCCGACGACACTTCACAGGCCGCGCCCGGGTCTGGCGAGCGCGAGGCGGATCCAGCCGAGCCGTTGCGAACGGTCGTGACAGGACCCCTGGCGGGCGGTCCGGCGGACGATCGGGCAGCGGCGGCGCAAGTCGCCGGACGTTCGACCACCGCGAGCCCGCTAAGGGAACTACCGCCGCGCGCAGCGCCGACGACTTCCGAGACCGATGGGAGCCCTGCGACGGCAGGCCTGCCGCCGGCATCGACGGCCCCGGCGGAAACGCCCCTGGCCGAGCAGGCCGCGGCGGTTGAAGACAGCGTTGAAACGCGCGGCGAGCCCCAGCCGGATCCGGTGTGGCAGGAGCACCTGGTCGCCCGGGGCGACTCGCTGGCACGGATCTTCGATCGCCAGGGGCTGGCGCCGGCGTTGTTGCATCGCATCGTCAACAGTAGCCGCGACGCGAAGCTGCTGGCGCGTATCCGGCCCGGCCAGACGCTGCGCTTCCAGTTCGATGAGAACCGGGAGCTGGCGGTTCTCGAACTGCAACGTAGCCCGACAGAAAGCCTGCGGGTGGCGATTGCAGACGACGAAATCCGTACCCGTGAGATCAGCAAGGCAGTGGACAGCCGGATCGCCTCGGCGGCCGGGATGATCGAGTCGTCGCTGTTCGCCGACGGCCAGAAGGCCGGTCTTTCGGACGGCCTGATCATGGAGCTGGCGACCATCTTCGGCTGGGACATCGACTTTGCGCTGGAGATCCGCGCCGGCGACCAATTTCGGGTCCTGTATGAGGAGCATTTTCTGGATGGCGAGCGACTGCGCGACGGCCCGATTCTCGCTGCGGAGTTCACTAATCGTGGCGCGACCTACCGGGCCGTGCGCTACAAAGACGCCAAAGGCGAGACCGGGTATTTCGATGCCGACGGCCACAGCAAGCGCCGCGCCTTCATCCGATCGCCGATCAAGTTCGGGCGCGTCAGTTCGAGGTACAACCCGCGGCGCTGGCACCCGATCCTGAAAAAGTGGCGCTCGCACAAGGGCGTCGACTATGCGGCGCCGACCGGCACGCCGATCAGGGCGACCGGGGACGGGCGGGTCGCATTTCGCGGCACCAAGGGCGGCTATGGTCGTACGGTGATTCTCGAGCACGGGGGCAAGTACACGACGCTCTACGCGCACCTGTCTAAATACTCGAAGCGGGCGCGTGCCGGCAACCGGGTCAAGCAGGGACAGGTCATCGGGTACGTCGGAAAGACCGGATTGGCCTCGGGGCCTCACCTGCACTACGAATTCCGCGTGCATGGCAAACATCGCGATCCATTGCGTGTTGAACTTCCCAAATCGCTGTCGCTGCCAAAGCCGGAGATCGCCGCATTCCGCAAGGCCACCGCCCCTTTGCTGGCACAGCTGGAGCAGATTCCGACCGACACCATGGTCGCGAGTGCAGACCCGGGTCCGACCCGGACTCGCTGACCGGCATGACCCTGTATGTCGGCGTCATGTCCGGCACCAGCATGGATGCGGTGGATGCCGCGGTCGTCGATCTCGGCCGCCCGGCCCCACACCTCATCGCACGGTCGCATCGCACCTGGCCCAGGGCGCTGCGCGAACGCCTCCAACAGTTGGCGGCAGGTGCGGCGATCGATGCCGCCGGCATCGCCACGCTCGATCGCGAAGTCGGCGAATTCCTGGCACAGACGATCTGCGAAATGCTCCAAGCACACGCGATCGACAGCGGCAGAATACGGGCGACCGGCTGCCACGGCCAGACGGTGAGCCATTCCCCCGACAGTCGACACCCGAGCACTTTGCAGCTGGGCGACGCCAACGTCATCGCCGAACTCACCGGCATCACGACGGTCAATGATTTTCGACGACGCGATATCGCAGCGGGCGGTCAGGGCGCACCGCTGGTCCCGGCATTTCACGCGGCCTTCCTGCGCGACGAAGCTGAAGACCGTGTGGTCTTGAATCTGGGGGGCATCGCCAACATCACCGTCCTGCCGGCCGACCGCAAGCTCCCGGTAACCGGCTTCGACACCGGGCCGGCCAACTGCCTGATGGACGGCTGGATCCAACGTCAACAGGGGCTCGCGTTCGACAAGTACGGCGAATGGGCGGCCTCGACGCGGCCCGACGCCGCGTTGCTCGAGAGACTCCAGACCGACCCGTACTTTGCAAGGCCGCCGCCAAAGAGCACCGGCACACAGCACTTTTCCGCAGATTGGCTCGATCAGCGGCTGGCCACGACGGGCCACAGGCCGGCGGCCGAGGTGCAAGCCACGCTGCTCGCATTGACCTGTCACACGGTGCTCGATGCGATCCGCCGTCATGCACCCAGTACCGGCCGGCTGCTGGTCTGCGGCGGCGGCGTCAACAACCAGGCATTGATGCACTCCCTCGACGACTTGCTGGCGGTCCCCGTCCAGTCGACCGCAGGTTTCGGAATCGATCCGGAATGGATGGAGGCAATGGCCTTTGCCTGGCTCGCACAGCGCACGCTGGAGGGCCTGCCGGGCAACCTGCCGTCGGTTACCGGCGCGGTCGGCGAGCGCATCCTCGGCGCCGTGCACCAGGCCTGAGGGTCGCGGCCGGCTGTTGTACAAAGCGCCGGCTATCGCGGCGGGTCAGTTCTCGCCCAGAAAGGCCTTCAGATGGGCCTCGACACAACGCGCCAGCGCGTGCAGGTCGTAACCGCCTTCGAGTGACGACACGATCCGTCCCTGCGCGCTGCGCTCGGCCTGTTCGCACAGCCGGCGGGTAACCCAGGCGTAATCCGCGTCGACCAGCCTCAGACCTGCCATGTCGTCGGCCTGATGGGCATCGAATCCTGCCGAGATCATGATGAGTTCCGGTGCGAACGCCTCCAGCCGCGGCAGCCAGCGCGCCTCAACCGTCTCACGAAAGGCCGCCCCTTTGCTGCCCGCAGCGAGCGGAGCGTCGACCACGTTCGTCGCGTTGCTGTCGTATCCGGAGTGCGGGTAGAACGGGTGCTGAAAGGTGGAGCAGAACAACAGGCGTTCATCCCCGGCGACAATGTCCTCGGTTCCGTTGCCGTGATGCACATCGAAATCCACGATAGCGACGCGCTCCAGCCCATGCCGGTTGAGCGCGTGATAGGCGCCAACCGCAATATTGTTGAAAAGACAAAAACCCATCGCGCGATGTCGCTCCGCGTGGTGGCCCGGCGGTCGCACCGCGCAAAACGCCTGCTTCGCCCGCCCCTCCATCACCAGATCGACGCCCAGCACCGCTGCGCCGGCAGCGCGCAGCGCCGCGTTCAGGGAGTGGGGGTTCATTGCCGTGTCGCCGTCGACCCAGTAAATGCCCTCCGATGGGGCCACTGCCCGGATCTCGTCGATGTAGGCGGCATCGTGCACCGCCTCGAGCGACTCACGCGTGGCCAGTGGCGCATCGTACTGGTGCAGGATCATCTCCAGCCCGGTCGCGATCAGTCGGTCATTGATTGCGCTCAGCCGCGCCGGTTGTTCGGGATGATGGTGTCCCATGTCATGCAACTGGCAGTCGCTGTGGGAGATATACGCTATCGACATCTTGATGTCCTCAACTTTTGATTGCTCTTGCCGAATCTTATGTTGCAGTGCACCATTGGCTGTCTGTTGGCGGCCGTGTGGCGTCGCCGCATGCACACCGACCTTCCCTACCGGTCAATCTGGAGCAGTTGCGAGATGAAAAAACACTACCTGAACAAACTGTTCGAGCCCCAGTCGGTTGCGGTTGTCGGTGCATCGGATCACGCGTCCTCGGTCGGTGCACAGGTGCTGCGCAACATGCGCGAAGGTGGCTTCCAGGGCGAAATTTATCCCGTCAACCCGAAGCATGCCCGAGTGCAGGGGCTCAAGGCATACGCCGCGATCTCCGACATCGATCATCCGATCGACCTGGTCGTGATCGCCATTCCAGCAGCTGCGATCCCGAATGTCATCCGGCAATGCGCGGAACGCGGCGTTGGTGCCGCCGTGGTGATCTCGGCGGGTTTCGCGGAGGTTGGCAAGCGCGGCCAGGCACTCCAGAGCGAGATCGTCGATGTCGCCAGAACCTTTGACGTCCGGCTTGTCGGCCCGAATTGCCTCGGTGTCATTCGCCCACGGGTGGGCCTGAATGCCACCTTCGCGAAGAGCGGCGCCAAACCGGGGCAGGTAGCGCTGGTCGCCCAGTCGGGCGCCTTCTGCACCGCACTACTGGACTGGGCGGACTCGAACGGATTTGGTTATTCGGCGGTTGCGTCGCTCGGCGCGACTGCCGACGTGGGCTTCGGTGACGTCCTCGACTATCTGGCGGTGGATCCTGAGACCAAGAGCATCCTGCTGTATGTCGAGGGGGTGTCCGACGCGCGCTCCTTCATGAGCGGGCTGCGGGTGGCCGCACGGCTGAAACCGGTCATCGTGGTCAAGTCGGGGCGGAGTGAGAGCGGAACACGCGCGGCCGTATCCCACACAGGGGCGCTGGTCGGCGCCGACGACGTATTCGACGCGGCGATTCAGCGCGCCGGTGCGGTGCGTGTGCAGACTGTCAGCCAGCTTTTTGCCGCGGCCCAGACCCTCGCGTCCGGCACCCGTGTCGAAGGAGCGCGACTGGCCATACTGACCAACGGCGGCGGACCCGGCGTCATGGCGGCCGACCGAGCCAGTGACCTGCAGGTCCCGCTGGCAGAGATGTCCGGGGAGTCGATCGAAAGGCTGGGCCAGGCGCTACCGGGTTACTGGTCGCACAGCGATCCTGTGGACATCCTGGGAGACGCCGACAGTACGCGCTATCGCGCTGCAACCGAGGTCCTCCTGGCCGACAAGAACGTCGACGGCCTGCTGGTCTTGCTGACACCCCAGGCGATGACCGACCCGACCGCGTGTGCAGAGGGCGTCATCGCGGCCACCCGCAAGGCCGACAAGCCGGTACTCGCGTGCTGGATGGGCGAAAAGCTGGTCCAAGAGGGTCGACAGCGATTCGCGCAAGCGGGCATCCCGCATTTCAGCAGCCCGGAGGGCGGCGTCGACGCCTTCGGTTACCTCGCCTGCTACCGCCGCAACCAAAAGGCGCTGCTTCAGGCCCCGACCCCCCTGTCCAAACACCGCGAGCCGGATGTCGAGGGCGCCCGCCTGATCATTGAACACGCAATGGGCGAGCGCCGTTATACGCTGAGCAACGCCGAGGCCAAGGCGATACTGAAGGCGTTCCATATCCCGACCTCGCCGAGCATCAACGTCGGCTCGGCCGCCGAGGCACTGATCGCGGCAGAGGGCGTCGGGCTGCCGGTCGCGATGAAGATCAACTCACCCGACATCACACACAAATCGGATGTCGGCGGCGTAAAACTGAACATTCGCGAGCCACGTTCGGTGCGCACTGCGTTTCGCGAAATGATGGATCGCGTGAAAAAGCAGGCCCCGGAGGCCCGGGTACCCGGCGTGACCATCGAACCGATGCTGGACTGCCCGCACGCACGCGAGATCATGATAGGCATTGCGCACGATCCGGTGTTTGGCCCTGTCATCAGCTTCGGCGCGGGCGGAACCGCCGTCGAGATATTCGCAGATACCCAGTTGGCACTACCGCCGCTGAACGAGTATCTGAGCCGGGACCTGATACGGGGAACCCGCGCTGCGCGCTTCTTGCAGCAGTTCCGCAATCTACCGGAGGCAGACACTTCCAAACTGATCGATGTACTGCAGCGAGTCTCGGAGATCGCCTGTGAGTTGCCCGAGGTTCGGGAACTCGACATCAATCCGCTGCTCATCGACGACACTGGCGTCATCGCGGTGGATGCACGGATCGTCGTCGCATCACCCAGGACCAGCACCGCGCACTACGGCCACATGGCGATTCATCCTTATCCGCCGGAACTCGAGACCAGCTGGCAGCTACCGGACGGCACGGATGTGACGGTGCGGCCGATTCGCCCGGAAGACGCTGAGATCGAGCAGGACTTCGTGCAGAACCTGTCGGCCGAAAGCAAGTATTTCCGCTTCATGCAGAGCATGGACAAGCTAACGCCCTTGATGCTCGCCCGCTTCACCCAAATCGACTACGACCGAGAGATGGCGCTGGTCGCCGTCATCAACGAGCACACCCCCGAGGCCCGCATCCTCGGCGTCGCCCGCTACGTGAGCAATCCGGACAAGCAGTCCTGCGAGTTCGCGTTGACGATCGCCGACGCCTGGCAGCAGCGTGGGATCGGCAGACAATTGATGCAACGACTCATGACGGTAGCGCGCGACCGCGGGATCGAGATCATGGAGGGAGAGGTGCTGTCGAACAACAGCAAGATGTTGCGGCTCTGTTCCGCACTGGGCTTCCGCAAGGTGCACAACGCCGGCGACCCCGACGTGGTCGCGGTCAGGCGGCACCTCTAGCCGGTTGACCGTCGAAGGGCAAGGCGTCGTCTGGCGAGACGGAAACGACGCCGTCCAACGGGCGAGTCAGGTCGAGAAGGAAGAACCGCAACCGCAGGTCGTTGTCGCGTTCGGGTTGCGAATCACGAACTGGGCGCCCTGAAGGCCCTCGGAGTAATCAACCTCCGCACCCATCAGATATTGGATGCTCATCGGGTCGATCAGCAAGGTGACGCCGTCGGTAATCACCCGCTCGTCGCCTTCGTTGACGGTCTCGTCGAACGTGAAACCGTACTGAAAGCCCGAACAGCCCCCGCCCTGAACATAGATCCGCAACATGAGCTCCGGGTTGCCTTCGTCGGCGATCAGTTCAGATACCTTCTTTGCGGCGGCCGAGGTGAAAACCAGGGCGTCGGTACTTTCCACACTGTCCACTGCTTGTTCAGTCATGCAACCACCTGCTTTGATTGAGCCTCGGGGATCACCCCCGTTTTCCGCTCAGTATGCTTTTCCCGATCAAATTAGTCAAGTATTGGCGTCGCCACTCTCGGGTAGCGTCACGGCCTGGTCTTCGTAAGATTCTGGGCGCAACGCCTCGGCCTGCGCCTCTTGCTCCTCGATGTGCACCAGCTGGCCGTTGACCTCCGCCCCCATGGCCATTTCGAGCAATCGATAGTAAACGGTCCCGATCACACGCGCATCGGGCGCCAGCTCGGTGTGACCGTCTGCGTGGACGTCGCCGGTCACGGTCCCGTTCAGGATGAGGTTTTCCACCCGCACATCACCCTCGACCGCACCCTGCTCGCTAATCGTCAGGGTCGCGCGCGTAGCTGCGGTGCCGACTACGTTGCCGGTAATGGCACCGTCCAGGTGCAAGCCACCTGCGAACTCGACGTCACCCTTGATCAGGGTGCCCTGGCCAATCACCGTCGACACCTTGGGGGCCTTGAAACGTTTGCCTCGTGCCATCTCGTCAATTTCCTCGCGATAAGGATCGATCAGGCATCCGACACCTTCCAATCAAAGGCCTGTTCGAACGATTTGAAAGCCTTGCCATCGGTAGTCACGCCGACCTCGATCACGCTCGGCTCGAAACCGCTGGGCAACCGCAGCTGCGTCTTGAGCTTCTGAAAGTTCTTGAACCGTATACCGATACTGTCGCGCTTACCATCGGTCAAGGTCCCCATGCCCAGCGTCTTTGATCGCCCGTCGGCCTTGCCTTTGACACGCAAGACGACCCGGCCGCTGACGGTCGCCGGATCTTCCGCGCCCTTGGCCAGTGTCACCGCGAACAGATAGTCGCGCTCGCCTGCCTCGGTCAGCCGGAAGTCTTCGAACTTGAGCTCCTTGCCCTCGCTGCCCGACACCAGGGTCTTGAGGAAAGCCACCTCGCGCTTGAGTTCGGCACGTTCTTCCTGCAACGCCTTGACTTCTGATTTGACGCCAGCGGCCGCGGCCCGGTCGATTTGACCGGAGCGTTCGAAACGGGCCGCCGCCGCGCGTAGCGCGTCGCGCTCTGCTTCGAGTTCGGCGATCCGTTCATTGAGCCGCTGTTCCATCTGCCCCGACTGACCCACGTCGAATCCGGCGCGCTGCTGACCGAACAGGAATACCTGCCACGACCAGACGCCCAGTGCGAGAAGTAACAGCAGCCAAAGCCACGGGCGCCCCCTGCCCTCGCCCGGCTGAATGATACGTGGCGTCGTGACCCGTGTTGGCTTTACCTTGCCCATGACACTTATGGCAGCAGCGCGACCTGCTCGAGACCGCACCGCTCGTCGAATCCGAACATCAGGTTCATATTCTGCACCGCCTGGCCCGCCGCGCCCTTGGTCAGGTTGTCGATCACCGACAGCACGACGACGGTATCTCCTGACTGCGGCCGATGCAGCGCAATTCGGCAATGATTGACCCCGCGCACACTGCGCGTCTCCGGGTGGCTCCCAGCCGGCAGCACATCGACGAACGGCTCGGACGCATAACGCTCCTCGTACAGCCGCTGCAGTTCGTCCTGTTCCGCGGTGAGGCGACCGTAGAGCGTCGCGTGTATGCCGCGAATCATCGGGACCAGGTGGGGGACAAAGGTCAACCCGACCGGCTGCCCGATCACCCCGGACAGGGTCTGCCTGATCTCGGGCAGGTGCCGGTGCCCAGCCACCGCGTAAGCCTTGAAGCTCTCCCCAACCTCGCCCATCAGTGTGTCGACCTTGGCGCCACGCCCCGCGCCGCTGACCCCGGATTTGCAATCCGCGACCAGGGTGCCGATGTCCACGAGGCCGTTCTCGACCAGCGGGAGGAAGCCCAACGCCGCGGCGGTCGGATAACAGCCTGGATTCGCGACCAGCCGCGCGTGACGTATCCGCGCGCGATTCAGTTCGGGCAGGCCGTAGACGGCCTCGCCGAGCAGTTCGGGACAGGTATGGGACATGCCGTACCAGCGCTCCCAGAGTTCGGGCTCGCGCAGACGAAAGTCCGCGGCCAGGTCGATCACGCGCACGCCGGCCTCGAGCAGATCGGGAACCATCTGCATCGCGGTGCCGTTCGGTGTCGCGAAGAACACCAGGTCGCACTCGGCCAGGGCCCGCGGTTCGGGCTCCGAGAACGCAATATCGAAGTGCCCGCGCAGGCTGCCGTAGAGTTCGGACACCTGGCGCCCGGCCTCGGCGCGCGAGGTGATCTGCACGACATCGACCTCGGGGTGCATAGCCAGCAGTCGCAGCAGTTCGACACCGGTGTAGCCGGTGCCGCCTACGATACCAATCTTGACCATCGGAACTTCGCTTGCCTCAACAACGATCTCGGGGAGCGCTATTCTAAACGCAATCGCGGCCCGCGTTCTCCCCCGCAAACGCGGCGCGTGCCAGCCCCTGGCGCTTGATCAACCGCGCACCGTACGTGATAAAGTCGCGCCAGCGGAGCGGGGCCAGCTTACCCGATGCCGATTCCCAATCGAAGCACGACCAGGGGTCGGTTGCGCTCGATAGCCGAATCGGGCGGATCTCAAGGCCGGCCGTGCAACATGCCCCGGATCAGCCTCGGACCAGACGCGATGGACACAGTCGAAGCCAGCCTCTCTTTACGTATGGCCGCCCACGCAGGCGACGGGTGTTTGCGTGCGATGCGGGGGGCGCCCGGCACCCGGCGCGCACGCCGCCCATGATGCGCGACTTGCTTACCAGCATCGCAGTCGCGCTCTCCGCGATCGCACTCGCCTGGTTTTTCTGGCCGGACGCGCGGCCGATGCCGGAGACGACCTTCCATCTCACCGACGGGCGAACCCTGTCGAGCGGCGAACTGCGGGGCCGGAGTGTGCTGATCAACTTTTGGTCTGTCAGCTGCGATGTCTGCCTGCGCGACATGCCAACGCTGACGAGACTGCATGAAAGCTTGAGTGGCGAGAATTTCATGGTGCTCGGCGTCGCGGCGCCGCATGACCCGCCGCCCGCCGTCGTCGCGATGGTCAACAGGCTTGAACCCGGCTACCCCATCGCCCTGGATGTCCATGGCGAGGTCAGCGCCGCCTTCGGCGGCATCCAGGTCACGCCGACCAGCATACTGGTGCGGCCAGACGGCACGATCAGCCACACGGAGCGCGGCCCGATCAATGAAACGCGTGTCCGCGCAACCCTGCTCACGTTCTAAGGAGGTTGAATGATGTGGCTCAAGGCCTGGCACCTCATCGGCATGGTCACCTGGTTCGCTGGCCTGTTCTACCTACCGCGACTTTATGTTTACCACGCGATGAGCGATGACCGCATCTCGACCGAACGCTTCAAAGTCATGGAACGGAAGCTATTTTTCGGCATTACCACGCCCGGCGGTGTCTTCACCCTGTTGATCGGGCTATGGATGCTGCACGACTATGCTTGGGTCGCCTTTGGCGACCAGCTGTGGTTACAACTGAAGCTGCTGCTGGTGCTACTGCTGGTCGTTTACCACGTTTACTGTGGCAAGCTGCTGCTCGACTTCAAACACGAGCGCAATCGCCACGGCCATGTCTGGTTCCGCTGGTTCAACGAGTTTCCGGTGCTGCTGCTGATCGCCATCGTCTTGCTGGCGGTTCTGAAGCCGGCATAGCGCCTCACCGTGCCACGCAGCAGACGCCATCGGCAGACGCCAGAGCAGCAGGCGGGGACGCAGCGCAGGCACCTGATCTGGCTCGGCCTGCTGGTACTACTCGGCTATGTCACGGCACTCGGTGGCGATTTCGTCTGGAGCGACCGCGAGGACATAGTCCAAGGCGCCTACCGTCTGCACGGGCTCGCCGATGTCCAGGCGGCGTTGCAGCAATCGCGCGCAGCATACCGCGCGAGGACGCTCGATGGGCCTGCGAACCCGGCCGCGGGCAGCTGGCAGCCTGCGAGCATATTCTCTTACACGCTGAGCTGGGCACTTTGGGGCGACTGCCCAACCTGTTTCCACATAGAAAACATCGTGCTGCATGCGGCACTCGTCGTCGGACTCTATCTGCTCGGCAGTCACCTGCTGTCGAGGCGGCGGCACGGCAACACGATCGCGTTCTGGGCGGCAGCGTTGTTCGCAGTGCATCCTGCCGCAGTCAGCAGCGTCGCCTGGATCGGCGGCAGGAGCTACCTGCTTGCGGCCGTGTTTAGCGTCTGGTGCCTGGTCTTGTTCGTGAATCTGCAGGCCACGACCCGTTCGCGCCGTCGCCATACCTGGGGGTGGCCAGCAGGCTTGGCGCTGGCATCGTCCGGGCTGGCGGCGATGCTGAGCCACGAAACCGCGTTCATGCTGCCTGCGCTCGCCTTCCTGCTTGCCGCGTTCGAAAGCAGGGAGCGCGGCAGATCGGTGCTTGGCGGCATCGCGCCACAGCGCGTCAACGGCCTGTTGCTGCTGTGCGGCACCCTGCTGGGCGTGCTCATCTACCGCGCGACGGTGCTTGGCGGGCTACAGTTCGGGGCCGACTACCCGACTGGGAGTACCCTCTACAACATGGCGACGGCGCTGCACCATTTCTGGTTCCTGGTGGAACAGACGCTATGGCCATTCGAGCCCGTCGTTTCCGATGCCCGACCGGTGACGCGCGGCTGGGGATCGTCCGAGGTCGCCGCGCTGCTCGGCCTGCTCCTGCTACTGGGCCTCACCGCGCTGGGACTCGTGCTGCGACACCCGGCAGCGCTCGGCGCCACCTGGTTCCTGCTGGGCGTGGTTCCCGGAGTGGGCATCTTTCCGAGCGACCACTATCACACCAGCCAGACGCTCTATCTCGCGAGTTGGGGGATCATGTTCGGTCTCGCCTACGCGCTTTTTCAGCTTTGGCGCCCGCTGGGACGCCAGCTCTTGCGCGGCAGCGAGGCGATCCTGTTCATGCCGATCATCCTGGTACTGGCGTTCGTCAGCAATGCCTGGAGCAGCAGGTGGTGGGATCACCAGCTATTCGAACTCGAAATCGCCAGGGACCCGCACTACATCGAAGGACGACTGGAACTCGCCAAGGTTGCACTGGCGCAGGGCGGGGCCGAACCGGCGATGAACCATGTACTGGAGGCGATGGAGGCGTCGCGCGACAAGGCCTTTACCGGCTACTGGCCCGCTTATGACGCGTTCCTGCTGCTCGGCCAGGCGCAATGGCAGCTTGGAAGATTCGACGAAGCGGCACGCAGCTTCCAGTCGGCAGTCGACTTGCCGGGGGAAGGGGCGCGTGCGCACCACTGGCTGGGCGTCACACGGCTTTCTCTGGCGGACTACCCGGCAGCAGAGAGAAGCCTGAAGGCCGCATTGGCGCTCAAACCTGACCTCCCCGACGCCCTAGCGGACCTCGGGGTCGCGCTGGTCGGCCAGCGCCGGTTCGATGAGGGCAGAGGCCTGCTCGCGGTTGCACTGGCCGAGGGCCTGGGGAACGCCAGGCGCCACCGCGCGATGGCGCTGATCATGCTCGAGGACGGCCGACTGGAGGACGCGGCCAGCCATTTGGAACAGGCGCTCGCCGAGCGCGAGACCGCGCAGGCGCGCGCGCGTCTGGCGTGGGTCTTCTGGCAACAGGGCCGAACGCAGCAGGCCAGGGCCGAACTGGCCACGGCGCTCGCACTGGAAGAGCAGCCCAGCCCTTACGTCAACTGGGTCCGCACACGGATCGCGTCGGACGGGGTACTGGGGACCGATCCGACAGGGCGGGACAAGGCGACCGGACAGTAAAAAAACCGCCACCGGGCGCGCTATCTGACCGTCCGAAGCGTCGGCTCAGGAGGAACAGCCTCCCTGCGAACCGCAGGTACCGCACCCGCCACCGGACACGGGCTGCAGGTTGTTGAACACGAAGCGGGCATCGCCGTCACCCGCATCGACAAAATCGATCTCGACCCCACGAATGTATTCCAGCGTCCCGGTATCGACAATGACGCGGACGCCGTCCAGCTCGCGAACCCGGTCGTCGTCGTTGAGCTGATCGGTGAAAGTCATCCCGAAGCTGACCCCGCTGCAGCCACCCGGTGTGGCGAATACGCGCACGCCCTGGATGTTCTCTTCCACCTGGCCCAGCAACTCGGCCATCTTGCCCTGTGCGGGGCTGGTCAGCGTGATGTCTGTATCATTGAGCACGGCCTGGATCATGTTAGCTACCTCAAACAAGTCGTCGGTGTTGAGCGAAACGGTGGCGAGTGTAACACCCGCGAGGGCGGATTTCAGTACAGGCGATGGCGCGCGGCGAGAGCGTAGAGATGGCGTTCTGCGTCGACCACGTGCTGTCCCCAGTGGCTGCAGAAACCGCTTCGCCAACCGCGCAGCGTCCTGTGCGCGTCTTGGCTGCGTTCCAGACGCATCAGGCCGTTCTTCAGCTCGCAGTAGATATCGGTGAGGTCGTCCGCGAGACTGCCGCTCATCTCTTGACTATCCGGCGTCACGTCGAACTCCATCCAGTAACCGTCGAGATCACCGAGCAGCCTGCGCAGGCTGCTGAACAACTCAAAACGCTGATCGAGATCGACGCTGCCCTCCTGCGGGCTCTCTTCCTGCCACGGACCGGCCACGGTCATAGCCGCATGCAGCCGCGGCAGCAGCTCGTTCAGCTGTGTCAGCGGCTCCCGATCGCCAGCCTGCAGCGACTCGATGAGTTCGCAATAGCGGCGCGCGATCGCGAGCAACTCGTTGACATCGATTTGCATGACATCTCCTCAGGAAGCCGATCGTGACCATACCCGGGACTGAGCCACAAGTGTTTGTTTCTACAGCAATTGCCACGAAACAGGTTACTGAGGGAAAGTGTAGTCGAGATTTCGCGAGGTCCCAGCCTGCGGACCCGGGTCAGTCGCTGCGGACCGCAAACTGACGAGCCTTCGGGCGTTCGCCTGCGTCACGACCGGCTTCGGGGGCGGGTCACACCTCGACCATCTCGAAATCTTCCTTGCCCGCCCCGCACTCCGGACATTGCCAATTCAGGGGCACGTCTTCCCATCGCGTCCCAGGCGCGATGCCGTCATCCGGCGCCCCTTTCGCCTCATCGTAGATGTACCCGCAGATCACGCACATATAGGTCTTCATCGTCGCCAGAATCCTTGCCCTTAAAGTAGTTTTGCATTTGACCCGCCGGATTTTGCCAGATGAAGCGATGGGATTGGCGGGTATCCAGCAGGGTTTGTG
>CBFCWF010000084.1:0-15851 GCA_965601425.1 uncultured Chromatiaceae bacterium
TGGATTTTGGCATTGTGTATCACTCCTCGTAATGTTGGCGTTTTGTTCGATAGCGTGCGCTGCGGGAAGTTCGGCGAACCCTTCCATCGGCGCACTGTGGATATCGCCGCGCTTTCACGGCACCGTGTTTGCGCAAGCGCTGCCGCCGCTTGGCCCCGCCCGCGCACCGGCCCTTGTCAGCGGTGGTCCCGATCTTTCAGTATGCGGCCATGGATCGAATCAACGCACGTGCCCCTGCCCGACGCTCGCGGTTCGCAGCGGGTCTGCTCGGCCTGCTCACGCTCGGCGTGCTGACGGCCTGCGAAACGGAGCAGGGTGGCCCGGCGCCGTTGCATTGGTACGTGTTTGACGAACGCTCCGGGGCCTTCGCCGAGGCGGCCCGGCGCTGCAGTGCGTCGTCGGCCGGGGCCTACCGGATCGAACTGAGGCCGTTGCCGGCCGACGCCGACCAGCAGCGCGAGCAACTCGTGCGCCGCCTCGCCGCGTACGATGACGACATCGACCTCATCGGCATGGACGTGATCTGGACCGCGGAGTTCGCCGAGGCCGGCTGGATCCTGCCCTGGCCGGACACCGCGGCGGCCGCGGTGCGAGACGGTCGGCTCGCGGTCGCGCTCGAGACGGTAAGCTATGCGGGGCGCCTGTGGGCGGTACCGTTCACCAGCAACACCCAGCTGCTCTGGTACCGCACCGACCGTGTCGCACGGCCGCCGCGGACCTGGCAGGAGATGATCGCGCAGGCCGAGGCCCTCGGTGAGGTCGGCACCATCCAGGCGCAGGGCGAGCGCTACGAGGGCTTCACCGTGTTTTTTGTATCGCTGCTCGCCTCGGCCGGTGGCTCGGTGCTGACCGACGACGCCCGGCAGCCAGCGCTGCAGGCCGAGCCGACCCTCGACGCGTTGCGACTGATGCGGCGGCTTGCCGGGTCGCCGGCCGCGGACTCGGCGCTGGCCAGCGCACGCGAGGATCAGGCACGGCTCGCCTTCGAGCGCGGTGACTCCAGCTTCATGCTTAACTACACCTATGTCTGGCCCAGCGCACAACAGCATGCGCCCGAGGTCGCGCGGCACATGGGGTATGCCCGGTGGCCGGCGCTGCTGCCCGGCCGGCCGAGCCGTGTCACGGTCGGGGGCATCAATGTTGCCGTCGGGGCCTACAGCCGTCACCCGGCCCTCGCGCGGCAGGCGGCGGCCTGTATCGCGTCACCGGACAATCAGCGCATCGCCGCGGTACGCGGCGGCTTGCCGCCGACCAGCACGCTGTTGTACGACGCGCCGGAGGTGCGGGCCGTGTTCCCGTTTGCCGAACTGTTGCGCGAGACGCTGCGCGATGCGGTGCAGCGTCCGCAGACCCCGCTCTACAACGACGTGTCGCTGGCGATCAGCCGCACCCTGCACCCGATGAGCGATATCCGTCCGCAGCAGGACCTGCGCCGGCTGCGTGCGGCGGTCGCGCGGGCGCTGCGTTCGGAGGGTCTGCTGTGAAGTGGCGGGCCTTATCCACCGGGCAGCTCGGTTGGCTGCTGTGCACGCCGGCGCTGCTCGGCATGCTGCTGGTTGCCGCCTACCCGGTGCTGTACGCGATGTGGCTGTCGCTGTTTCAGTACGATCTGCGGTTCCCGGACCGCCGCCTCTTCGTCGGCTGGGACAACTATCTCAGCGTGCTCGGCTCGGCGGTCTGGTGGCAGGCGCTGGGCAACACGCTGCTGATTACGCTGAGTTCGGTTCTGCTGGAGCTTCTGCTCGGTCTGTTGTTCGCGCTGCTGATGCATCGTGCACTGTTTCTGCGGCGCACGCTACGTACGGCGGTGCTGGTGCCGTATGCAATCATCACCGTGGTGGCCGCGCTGGCCTGGAAGTTCGCGTTCGACCCGGTGAGCGGTTTCGTCAGCCCGCTTTTCGGCGTCGAGCAGGCCTGGCTGAGCGAACGTTGGTCCGCACTCCTCGTGATCGTCCTGAGCGAGGTCTGGAAGACGACGCCGTTCGTCGCGCTGCTGCTGTTGGCCGGCCTGGCCCAGGTGCCGCAGGATCTGCTCGATGCGGCGCGGGTCGACGGCGCCGGCCCGCTCCAGCGCTTCTGGCACATCACGCTGCCGATGATGCGGCCGGCCATCCTGGTCGCGCTGCTGTTCAGGACCTTGGATGCGCTGCGTATCTTCGACATGGTCTTCGTACAGACACGCGGCGCCCAGGGCACCGAGACGCTGTCGATCGTCGCCTATCATGCACTGATCACGCGACTCAATCTCGGTTTGGGTTCGACCGTCTCGGTGCTGTTGTTTTTGTGCGTCGCGGCGATCGCTTTCGTGTTCGTCACGGTTTTGGGCGCCCCGTTGGTTCAGCGCGAGCGAGCGGACCATTGAACGCCGCGGAGGCATCCACCGACAGGTTGCTCTGGCGCGTCGGCAGCGTCGCCGTGATCTGCTATGCGCTATTGCCGATAATCTGGATCCTGTCATTGTCGCTGAAACCGGCCGCGGAGCTGAACGATGGTCGCTTCCTGCCCGTCAACCCGAGCCTCGAGCACTACCAAGCAATCTTCGTCGATCCTCAGTTCCCGGCCGCATTGCTGAACTCGATCGGCGTCGCGGCACTGGCCACGCTGCTGTCGATCGCGCTGGGCGCACTGGCCGCGTACGCGATCGTGCGTCTGCGCTTTCGCGGCCGGCGCTGGATTTTGGTCGGCGCGCTGGCGATCGCGATGTTCCCGCCGGTCGCGGTGATCGGTCCGCTGTTCGAGTTGTGGCGCACGCTGGGGCTGTTCGATACCTGGTTGGGGCTGATCCTGCCCTATATGACCTTCACGCTGCCGCTGTCGATCTGGATACTCGCGGCGTTTTTCCGCGACATCCCGTGGGACCTGGACAGGGCCGCGCGGGTCGATGGGGCGACGCCGCTGCAGGCGTTTCGCCATGTGATCCTGCCGCTGGCGGCGCCAGGCGTGTTCGCGGCCGCGACCCTGGTGTTCATCTTCGCCTGGAACGACTTCCTGTTCGCGGCCGCGCTGACGTCCACCAATGCGTCGCGAACCGTACCGGCCGCGATCGCATTCTTCACCGGCAGTTCTCGTTTCGAATTGCCGACCGGGTCCATCGCGGCCGCGTCCGTGGTCGTGACCGTCCCGGTGGTCCTCGCGGTGTTGGTCTTTCAACGCCGCATCGTCGCCGGGCTGACGGCCGGCGCAGTCAAGGGGTAGGGCGATGGCGCAGATCGTGCTCGACAAGGTCAGCAAGCGCTTCGCCGACGGGACCGACGCCTTGCACCCGACCGACCTCACGATCGGTGACGGCGAGTTCTTCATCCTGGTGGGCCCTTCGGGCTGCGGCAAGTCGACGCTGCTGAACATCATTGTCGGGCTCACCCAGCCGACCAGCGGCGACGTGCGGGTCGGTGGCGAGACGGTCACCGCGCTTGACCCGAAGGATCGCAACATGGCCATGGTGTTCCAGAGCTACGCGATCTATCCGCACATGACGGTGCGCGAGAACATCGCCTTTCCGCTACGCTTGGCCAAGCTCGGAGATGCCGAAATCGAGCGGCGTGTGGGTCAGGCGGCAGAGCTGCTGGAGCTCGGCGAACTGCTCGGACGGCGGCCGGCAGACCTGTCCGGCGGACAGCGACAGCGCGTGGCCATGGGCCGCGCGATCGTGCGTCGACCAGCGGCCTTCCTGCTCGACGAGCCGCTGTCCAACCTGGATGCGCGGCTGCGGCTGCAGACGCGGGGCGAGCTCGCACGGCTGCACCGGCGCCTCGGGGCAACCATGGTGTATGTCACGCACGATCAGACCGAGGCAATGACACTCGGGCAGCGAGTCGCGGTGTTGCGCCGCGGGCGGGTGCAGCAGGTCGGGACCCCGCGTGAACTCTATCGAACGCCGGCCAATCTGTTCGTCGCGGGCTTTCTCGGCGCGCCGCCGATGAACTTCCTGCCGGCCGCGCTGGAACACCGACGCCTGCGGCTGCCGATGGTGGAACTGGACCTGCCGGCAGCCTACGAACACGCGCTGGGCGGGCAGCGACGGGAACTGATCGTTGGTATCAGGCCGGAGCAGCTGGTCGATCCCGGCCTCGGTGGCGCCGATGCCTGGCCGAGGATCGATGCGCCGGTCGACCGGGTCGAGTGGCTCGGCGCCGACCAGTACGCCTACGCCGACTGGCCGCTGGACCCGACGCTGCGCATCGGGGCGGCCGGCGACGATCTCGCGGCGCTGCGCCGGGACCGGGTCGGTCTCGTTGCGCGGATCGCGAGTACCCACGGCGTCAGGGCGGGCGGGCGCCTCGCGCTCGCCTTCGATCCGAACGCGATCAGTCTGTTCGATGCCCACGGCGGCGAGCGCATCGTGCCGCGCCCCGACTGACCCGCCAGGTGTCCCGCGGCGCGTCCACCACGCCCGGCGGTGCCGTGTCATGCCGTTTTTGCGTGCGGCGCGGTATCATGGAAGTCGATACAAATTTTGGAGGTGGACCGGTGGGTACCTTATTGATCTTGGCAGTCGGGATAGTGATCGGCTGGAATCTGCCGCAGCCGAGTTGGGCCAAGGAGGCGCAGGACAAGTTGGTCGCGGCGATCAAGAACCTGATTAATAAGCCCTGAGGGCCGTTTCGGCGGCCGGACGCAGCGTGAAGCGTCCGATCAGGCGGCCCTCAAGTTGATGTCTCCCAGCGGCAGCTCGCGAATCCGACGCCCGGTCGCCGCGAACAGCGCATTGAGCACCGCCGGCGCGGCGACCGCGATGGTCGGCTCGCCGACGCCGCCCCAGAAGCCGCCGGAGGGCATCACGATCGCCTCGACCTGTGGCATTTCCGCGATCAGCATCGAGCGGTAGGTGTCGAAGTTTTCCTGCTCGACACGACCGCGTTCGATCGTGCAGCTACCATACAGCAGTGCGCTGAGACCAAACACGAACGAGCCCTCGATCTGTGCCGCGATCTGTTGCGGGTTGACCGCGTGACCGGGGTCTGTTGCGGCGACGATGCGCAGAATCCTGAGTCGCCCGTGGTCATCTACCGAGACCTCGGCGCAGGCCGCGACATAGCTGCCGAACGCCTTGCAGACCGCGAGGCCGCGGTGTACCCCGTCCGGCGCCGCGCTGCCCCAGCCGACCCTTTGCGCGACCGCATCAAGCACAGCGAGGCCCTTAGGGTGATTCACCATCAGCCGGCGCCGGAACGCGAGCGGATCCTTACCAGCGGCGTGTGCGAGCTCGTCGATGAAGCACTCCAGGTAGATCGCATTCTGGTTGATGTTGACACCGCGCCAGAAGCCTGGCGGCA
Organism: uncultured Chromatiaceae bacterium; assembly: GCA_965601425.1. Lineage (GTDB taxonomy): Bacteria > Pseudomonadota > Gammaproteobacteria > Chromatiales > Chromatiaceae > Thiosocius. The sequence continues at coordinate 5,274 of CBFCWF010000084.1, forward strand.
CCGGCGGATTACGCATCGCATGGTCGACCAGCAAGTGAGGCACCGTATAACTGATGCTGTGGTCCCCCGCCGGCAGCAGCCCTTGAAACGTGATCATGTCGGCGCCGTCCTTGAGTGCGTTCGGTCGCACCGCGGCGAGTATCGACTGGCCGGAGATTCTCACGCGCAGACCGACCAGGTCGCCCTGGGCATCCAGCCCGCCGACCAGTTTCGCGCGGGTAATCGGGTGGTAGGCACCGTGCAGCATGTCCTCTTCGCGCGTCCAAAGCAGCTTCACCGGTGTGCCCGGCAGCTGTTTCGCGATCGCGACCGCCTGTCTGACGAAGTCGTGGAAGGCCCCGCGCCGCCCGAAGCCACCGCCGAGATGGATCTTGTAGACCTCGCATTGGCTTGCCGGCAGGCCGGCCGACTCGGCGGCCGCCTGCAGCGCCGCCTCGCCGTTCTGGGTCGGACACCAGACTTCGCATCGCTCGGCGGTCCAACGGGCAGTCGCGTTCATTGGCTCCATCGTGGCGTGGTTCTGGTACGGGTAGCCGTAAATCGCCTCGACGGTCTTCGCGGCGCTGGCCAGTGCGCCCTCGACGTCACCGGTTCGATTGCCGACGAATGCGTCGTCGGCACCCAGCCCTTCGTCCAGCATCCGGGTGATGCCCGCGCTGCTCAGTTCGGCGTTCGGCCCATCGTCCCAGGTTACCGGCAGCGCATCGAGCGCGGTCTTGGCCTGCCACCAGGTGTCGGCGACCACGGCCACCGCGTCGTCATGCACACGCACGACCGCCCGTACGCCCGGCATCTCGCGCACCCTGGCATCGTCGAACGCGACGAGTTTCCCGCCGAACACCGGGCAGGCACGGATCGTCGCGTTGAGCATGCCGGGCAATCGCAGGTCGGCACCAAACACCTGCCGACCGGTAAGCTTGTCCCGCGTGTCGAGCCGCAGCAATGGCCGGCCCGCAATTTTCCAGTCTTTCGGATCCTTGAGCTCGACCGTGCTCGGCGGGACCAGCCGGGCCGCGGCGGCGGCCACGGCGCCATACCGCACGGTACGACCCGTCGGCCGGTGCGTGATGAGGCTGGATGCGGCGCTGCACTCTTCAGCCGGAACGCCCCAGGCGTTCGCGGCGGCCTCGATCAGCAAAACCCGGGCGACTGCCCCGCCTTCGCGCATGTACTGGTGGCTGCCGCGGATGCCGCGACTGCCGCCGGTGGAAAAACTGCCCCAGACCCTGTCGCGCGCCAGACTCTGGCCGGGCGTCGGGTATTCCGTCTCGACCCTGGACCAGTCGCACGCGAGCTCCTCGGCGACCAGTTGCGCGAGGCCGGTCAGCGTGCCCTGTCCCATTTCGGACCGGGCGATCCGGATGATCACGCGGTCGTCGGGTTCGATCACAACCCAAGCGTTGATCTCGGGGGTCCGCCGCCCTGCGTCGGCTCGCGACTCACCCAGCGGCAGCGACAGACCAAGCATCAGGCCGGCCCCGGAGGCCGCGCTGCCTATCAGGAAGTCGCGGCGCGAGATCGTGACGCGCTGCCCGGCCATCAGGACTGCTCCTGCCGGCCCAGCCGGGCCGCGAGGTGAATCCCGCGCCGCACGCGGTTGAAGGTGCCGCAGCGGCAGATGTTGGTCAGGCCGGCATCGATGTCCGCGTCGCTCGGGTTCGGGTTGCTGCGCAGCAGTGCCGCGACGGCCATGATGAAACCCGGCTGGCAATAACCGCACTGCGGGACGTCGAGCTCGGCCCACGCGCGCTGCACCGGGTGTTCGCCATCGGGGGACAGGCCCTCTATCGTCGTCACCTTCTGTGCTGTACCGACCGTCGAGACCGGGACGACGCAGGCGCGCACCGCGGCACCGTCAACGAGGACGGTGCAGGCCCCGCAGACACCGATCCCGCAGCTGTATTTCGTACCCGTCAGGCCGAGTTGCTCGCGCAGCACCCACAGCAGCGGTGTCGCGGCGTCGACCTTCAGCTCGTGCATCTCGCCGTTCACGTTCAATTTCGGCATCCGTCGACCTCATCGCGTGACAGTGTGGTCTTGGCCCCTCGATGCCGCACAGGACAGGTACCTGTTTCAAGCCCTGGCCAGTTACGACTAACGGAGCGAGCCGGATAACGGCGCGAACACGCCGCAACCCCCGTGAGTATAGACAGCGCGCACGCAGCGGGTGCGCCGGGTTGCCCGCCGATGTTCATGGATAATCCAGGGGTGGCCTGCTGCGCAGACCGGGCCGCCGCTTGGTGCTAAGCTGTGGCCGCCGGGAGAGTCCCCGCGCGGCGCGCTGGCAAGGGCCCGGTTTGGTAACAACATTAACGAGGTGATCGGCATGGCAGACCGTCAGAAAATCCAGGATGAGATGAGCAGGGAACTCGAACAGGGACAAAGCAAGGTCGACGAGATCAAGGCCAAGATGGGCGAGTACGGCGCGGAGGCATCCGAGGAGATGCACGAACTGCTCGCCAAGGCGGAGGCCAATCTAGCGGCGGGCCGGGCGAAGTTCAACGAGCTGGCCGCGGCTTCCGATGATAAATTCGACGAGCTTTGGGCGGAGTCCAAGGAGAACTGGAACAAGGTGGCGGGCGAGATGCGAAGCGGCTGGGAAAGCCTGTCCGACAAGGTCAAGGGTTTCTTCTCCTGAACCTATGATTGCGGCGCTGCAAGACCGGCACCGGGCGGGTTGCGCAAAGCGCACCTGCGTCGTTCGGACGCTGCGGCATGAGGTCCCGGTGTTGCCCCCGGTCTGCCGAGACGACGCAGGGGCGACTCGCAGCAGACGTCGTCAACAAAAGCCAAACGGAGCCCCGACATGATTACCTACTTTTACTGGACGCTAGTCATCGTTGCCGCCCTTGTCGTGCTGTTGGCCGGCATGAAGATGGATCGCTTGAAGCTAGGATTGCTGGGCGCGGCGGTCGTGGCGACGATCGGTTGGGCCGCCCACTATTTTTATTTCCAGCAGATCTTTGTGAAGCGCTGGGGTGGTGTGATGTCCATCAGCGTCCCGCGGGGTCAGTACCATATTGCGACGACCTGGAAGGACGACAATCTCTGGGTCGAGAACTATGACCCGGAAACCAATCGTTGCGTGTTCAGCGAGTATTCGAAGGGAAATCTGCTGCAAGGTCGTGTCACGATCAAGAACTGCAACCCGATAGCGTTTGGAGCCAGCGGCGATTCACCACCGGCCGCCCCGCCTGAGCCGGCACAGCCGTGAGTCCGGCCGGATGCGGTGGAAAGCGCGGTTGCTCGCCAGGTTTGCTAATCTCGGGTGAATACAGGCGACTCGAGATGACCTGGGCACATGCCGGGTCTGTTCGCGGCGATACGGCGATCCGCCGACGGGAGGAGATGTGAAAAAGGTCAGTGAGCTGCTGCAGGACAAGGGGACAGAGGTCTGGTCTATCGCACCCGAGGCGAGCGTGTTCGATGCGCTGGCGTCGATGGCGGAAAAAAACATCGGGGCCCTGCTGGTGATAGACCAGGGCCAATTGATCGGCGTACTGTCGGAACGCGACTACACTCGCAATGTCGTGCTACAGGGACGAACTGCGAAGGAAACGCGGGTGCGCGAGATCATGAGCAGCCGGCCGGTGTGCGTCGGGCCGGGGCAGTCGGTCGAGGAATGCATGGCGTTGATGACGGACAAACGGGTGCGTCACCTGCCGGTGATCGAGGGCGGCCGCGTGCTTGGCCTGGTCTCGATCGGCGATGCGGTCAAGGCGATCATCTCCGAGCAGCGGTTCACCATCGAGCAGCTGGAGCAGTACATCAGCAGCTGACGCGGCCGTGACTCACAGTGGCTGAAGCGGACCAAATACAGACCAGCCGGTCGTGCGCACCAGTTCCTCGAACGCCTTCGAGGCCAGCAGCGAATTGCCCTTGTCGTCGAGCCCGGGACACCAGGCCGCAACCGACGCGATGCCCGGTACGATGCCGAGAATGCCGCCGCCCACGCCACTCTTTGCCGGTATGCCGATGCGAAAAGCGAATTCGCCGGATGCGTCATACTGGCCGCAGGTCAGCATCAGCGCGTTTATGCGCCGCGCGCGCTCCGGCGTGACCGTGGGGTCTTCGCCGCCGATCGGCTGCCCGGCGGCGGCCAGGTAGCGCCCGGCGGCGGCCAACTGGCGGCACGACATCGCGATGCTGCACTGGTTGAAGTAGACGGTCAGCACCTCCTCGACCGGGCTTTCCAGATTGCCCTCGGCAGACATCAGATGCGCCAGTGAACGGTTGCGTGCCCCGGTGCGCAGTTCCGAGTTGGCGACGTCGGGATCGATCGCAATCGTGTCGTCGCCAGCGAGACGTTGACAAAGTTGAAGGATTTCGTCGATCGCGTCCGGCGGCTTGCGGCCCGCGAGCACGACGTCGGCCACGACAATTGCGCCGGGGTTGATGAACGGGTTGCGCGGTACGCCGTGGTCGTATTCGAGCTGAACGATGGAATTGAAAGGATCGCCTGAAGGCTCGCGGCCGACCCGTTGCCAGAGCGTCGCCCCGGCCTTTTCCAGTGCCAGGGTCAGACTGAACACCTTGGAAATGCTCTGGATCGAGAAGGGATGGTCAGCGTCACCGGCGACCGTGGCCTCCCCCTCGATCGGTACGATCGCGATGCCGAACCGGTTGAGGTCGACCTTTGAGAGTTCGGGGATGTAGTCCGCGACCTTGCCCCGTTCGGACTCACCGACCATGCGGGCCGCGATGCTGTCCGCGATTGCCTGCAGATCGTGTTCGTTGTGTGGCTTTTTGCCCATGGTGTCATTCCCAGATCTTGTGATCGACCTTGTCGCCCAACTCGGGGAAGTTTCGCGAGCGGAAGCGTGGTTCCTGCCCGGCATCGCGCTGGCGCATGTAGTCGCGCGTCAACTTGATCACGAGACCGGACAGCAACAGGACCGCGATCAGGTTGATCACGGCCATCAGGCCCATCGCCGCGTCGGCGACGCTGAACACCGTCGACACGCTCTGCAGTGCGCCCCAGACCACCATCCCAAGAACGGCCAGGCGCAGCAGTGTGATCTGCAGGGTGCCTTCGAGGCCGAGGAATGTCATCGCATTCTCGGCGTAGGAATAGTTGCCAAGTATCGAGGTGAAGGCGAAGAACACGATCGCGACCGCGATGAAGTACTTGCCGGCGACCCCGAGATGCGCGGTGAGCGCGTTCTGCGTGAGCTGCATGCCGGTCGGGGCATCCGGCCCCAGGGCGCCCGACAGCAGGATCAGCAGTGCAGTGGCGGTACAGACAAGTATCGTGTCGATGAAGCAGCCGAAGGCCTGCACCAGACCCTGGCTCGCGGGATGGTGCGGCGCCGGCGTGGCGACGGCGGCGATGTTCGGTGCAGAGCCCATGCCGGCCTCGTTCGAGAACAGTCCGCGCTTCACGCCGTTGAGCATCGCCGCCATCAGGCCGCCAGCGACGCCGCCCGTTGCCTCCTCGAGGCCGAACGCGCTGGATACGATCAACCAGAGCATCGCAGGCACTTCTGCGATGTTCATTAGCATGACCACGACCGCGAGCAGCAGGTAGGCCCCGGCCATCAGCGGCACCAGGATCTCGGCCACTTTCGCGATGGAGCGAATGCCGCCGAAAATCACGAGCCCTGCCATCACCGCGATAACGGAGCCGACGACGAGCTTGTCGATGCCGAACGCGCCCTCGAAGGCCTCGGCGATTGAATTGGACTGCACCGCGACGAATACCAGGCCGAAGCTGAGGATCAGGCATACCGAGAAGATCGCGCCTGCCCAGGGCGCGTTGAGCCCTTTCGCCATGTAGAAAGCCGGGCCGCCGCGGTATTCGCCCTTCTTCGAGGTGACCTTGAAGAGCTGGGCGAGCGTGCTTTCGGAATAGGCCGTGGCCATGCCGACCAACGCGACCAGCCACATCCAGAAGATTGCGCCCGGGCCGCCGAGTGTTAGCGCCACCGCGACACCGGCGAGGTTACCCGTGCCGACGCGTGAGGCGAGGCTCACGGTCAGTGCCTGAAAGGGTGAGATGCCCCTGGCGTCGGTCTGGCGCGCCGAGGTGATCACCCGCACCATCTCGCCGAAGCGCCGAAACTGCAGACCATGCAGCCTGACAGTAAAAAACAGGCCCGCGCCCAGGAGCCCGTAGATCAGCAGATAGTTCCACAGGATTCCGTTGATGCCATCGATGATGCTCCCCATGCGAGGTCCTCCTTTTTGAAGGGTTGTTTTTTTTGATGCGGCCCGGTCTGGGCCCGGTGGCCGGGTCTCAATTGGCTTCGTGCGTCTCGGATGAGCATAGCAGGCACCGTCCCCCTGCGGGCACACCGCGCCGCGTGGCGCCGCTGGGCAAGCCCCGGTCCTTGACAAGCTCGTCCGCAGTTGGTCACATCCCGACCTGTCGAGGCCCGATGGACATGGCGCTCTCTGGAGCTCGTCCGGATATTGCCTACGGGAGGGCGGGCCACCAATGCTGCTGGGGTGGGCAGCAAGCGACGTTCCCTTGGCAACTGCGGGCGAGAAGTCATGAAAAGTGAACCGGAATCGAGTCGGCAGGCATTGCCGCGCGGCGTGATGCTGAACGCCTACCCGGACAGCATCGGCAGTCGCCTTGCCGACACCGTGGAGCTACTGAAAAGGCCGGAATTCCAGGACGCCTTCTCGCTTTTCTACATACTCCCGACCTTTTTCAATAGCGATCTGGATCGCGGTTTCTCGATCGTCGACTACGGACTCAATGCGGAACTGGTCTCAGAGCGGGACCTGGCGGCACTCGAAGCGTTGGGCATAACGCTGAAGCTCGATCTGGTACTCAATCATCTCTCGGTACGCTCCCCGCAATTCCAGGACATGCTGCGGCGTGGCGACGACTCGCCTTACAAGGATTTCTTCGTCGATTGGGACCAGTTCTGGCAGGAACATGGCAGCGTCGGGCCTGATGGCACGGTGAGACCGAAGGTGGAGCACCTCGAGAAGCTGTTCATGCGCAAACCGGATCTGCCGATCCTCCGCGTGTGTTTCCCGGACGGTTCGCGCCGGACGTATTGGAACACCTTTTACCAGGAGGTGAAGTTCGTCGACCTGGCGCCGGATGACTTCGTCGAGATCGAGGGCCTGCATATGGACCATGCCACCGCGATCGCGGCCGCGGTGCACAAGGCGATCGCGGCGAAGTCCGACCTGGAAACGCTGGACCTCGGCGATCTCGCACACTATCGCGAGGATGTACTCTCGATAATCTGTCGCAAGCGGGAATACTTGGGGCAGATGGACCTGAACGCGCGCTCCGAGCTGGTCTGGGAGTTCTACGACGAGACGCTGAAGCGGTTGCGCGAGTACGGGGCAAAGATAATCCGGCTCGATGCCTTTGCGTATCTGCACAAGAAACCGGGCGCGGCGAACTTCTTCAACCGGCCGGGCACCTGGCGCTACCTGGAGAGGCTCAGGGGTATTGCGCAGCAGTACGATCTCGTGATCTTCCCCGAAGTACATGCCGAATACGGTAGCGGGATTTACGAGGAGGTAGCGGAGCAGGGCTATCCGATCTACGACTTCTTCTTTCCGGGGCTCGTGATCGACGCGCTGGATCGCGGCAGCAACGATGCCCTGCGGCGCTGGATTGCCGAGATCGAGGCCAAGGGCCTGCAGACCATCAACATGCTGGGTTGCCATGACGGCATTCCGGTGCTCGATCTGCGGGGTAAGCGGGTTGACGGGACCGATCGAGCGGGCCTGCTCGACGACGCGCAGATCGAAGCGGCTATGGCCCGGATCATCGACCGGGGCGGCCGGGTCAAGAACCTGTTCGGCCATGACGGTAAAAAGATCGCCTATTACCAGGTCAACGCGACCTTCTTCAGTGCGCTCGGTGAGGACGAGCGCAAGCTGCTGCTGGCCCGTGCCATCCAGATGTTCATGCCGGGCATCCCGCAGGTCTGGTATCTGGACCTGTTCGCCGGGAAGAACGACTATGCGGCGGCGGATAACGGCGGCATCGCCGGGCACAAGGAGATCAACCGGACCACGCTGACCCTGGACGATATCGAGACCGGGCTCGGCCGACCCGTCGTGCGTGACCAGCTCACACTGATCCGGCTGCGTAACCAGTCGCCGGCCTTCCTGGGTGAGATGCAGGTGCTCGACAGCGCGTCACACCGGCTGCATATCCGCTGGCGGCACGGGAACGCCATTGCGACCCTGAAGGCGGACCTGCGCGGCCGCGGCTTCACGGTCTCTGAGGGCGAGGGCTCGGCCGAGCACAGGGTACTCGTTTTGGGCGACCCGGTTGACCGGCTGCCGCCGGCAATTGACGGGATGCCGTGCGAGACGCCGGCATGAGGGTGCTGGCGACCGACCTGGACAGGACTTTGCTGCCAAACGGGCAATGGCCGGCAGACCCGGGCGCGATCGACCTGTTCAACGAGTTGACGCAGCGCCACCGGGTGTTCGTGGTCTACGTGACCGGCCGCAACCTGGAGCTGGCGGAGCGGGCGATCGGCGAATACGGGATCCGGCATCCGGACGTGCTGATTGGCGATGTCGGCACTTCGATACGGCGCCATGCTCAGGGCCGCTGGGAATCCGATACGGGTTGGGACCTGCATGTGCGGCAGACCAGCCCGAGGTGGGACGCGGAGGCGGTCCGTGCCGCGATGTCCGGGCTCGACGGCGTGGCAGAGCAGGAGCGCGAGCACTGTGGACCCTTCAAGCAAAGCTATTACGTCGACCATGTACGCAGCGAGGCGGTGCTCGAGGCGCTGGACCGGCGCGTGAAGGGCAGGTTCGACGAGGTGATCGTCTACAGTTTCGACTCGCAGTCGGGCAAGGGTCTGCTGGATTTTCTGCCGCACAGTGCGACCAAGCAAACCGCCCTCGAGTATGTCGCGACAGCGGTCGGCACCGACAGGGCGGAGGTCGTGTTCTGCGGCGATAGTGGCAATGATGTGTTTCCGCTCACCGCCGGTTTTTCCGGTGTCCTGGTGCGCAACGCCGATGAACAGCTGGTCGCGAGTGTCCGGCGCGCGTTGCAGGAAGATCCCGGACTCAGGGTCTACTTCGCCAAGGGCGGCTTCAAGGGTCTGAGCGGCTACTACACCAGCGGCGTGATCGAGGGCGCGTACCATTACGGCGTCTTCGACGATCCTGACTGAGTTCGAGAAGCGCAGGCCGACGGTCCTCGCGCGCCAGCTGCTGAATCTGTGACTGGCCGCACCCTTTGCCCATCCTTCCCCGGGGCCTCCGCCTACCCGGGCCGTATCGCAAGAACGGCCGACGGATTTCCGCCTATACTAGTGCTGATCTCGAGGGCGCCAAGGGAAGCGGCGCGAGCGCTGGCTCGAATCGGCTGTATCCGGAAAGCGTTTCTTTGCGCGGTTCGGCGCTTGCGAGTGTACCGTCACGGCAACGGAATTTCTGGATCGTGGAGAGTCGAGACCACACAGTGCGCGGGTCGATGGAAAGGGAGGTACTGGCTGCGCAGGTCGAGCACGGTTACCGCCAGCTCCCGATCTCTCTGACGGTCAATCTGGTGAACGGCCTTCTGCTGATAGCTGTCCTCTGGGAGGTCACCGCTCCGACGCTGTTGTTTGCCTGGGGTGCGATGCTTGTCGCGGTCACCGGGGCGCGCTATGCGCAGTTGCGTGCCTTCAAGCAGCGCCTGCGTGACGCACAGTTCCGCTATGCCGCCTGGCTGCGGTACTTCGTACTGGGCGCGTGCGCGGCGGGTCTGGTCTGGGGCCTCGCCGGCGTCCTGCTGTTCCACCCTGAATCCTTCGCGCACCAGGTGTTCCTGGCATTCGTTCTGGGCGGCATGGTCGCCGGTGCGATCCCGCTGCTTTCGTCCCTCGATCACGCCTACACCTGTTTTGCGATCCCGGTCGTGCTGCCGATCGGCCTGCGTATGTTGGCGGTCGGGGATCGTATTCACTTGATCATGGGCCTGTTGATCCTTATCTTTGGTGCCGCGATGTTCGCCGCCTCCCTCCAAGTGCGGCGCCTGTTCGACGATGAGCGGCGCTTGCGCCAGAAACTCGCTTCATCCGTCGAGGCGAGCCTCGCGCTCGAGCAGATGCTGCGCCTCGATGCGTTGACGGAGATCGCGAACCGGCGGCAGTTCGAGGAAGAGCTGGAGCTGGAATGGCGACGGGCGCAGCGCGACGGTGATGCGCTCACGGTCATTACCGCCGATGTCGACCATTTCAAGGAATACAACGACCACTATGGTCATCCTGCCGGTGATGAATGCCTGGTCTCGCTCGCGAGGACCATGGCCGACTCGTTGTCCCGCCCCGGTGACCTGGTCGCGCGCATCGGCGGTGAGGAATTCGCGTTCCTGTTGCCGCGGACGTCGTTGAGTGGCGGACGGTCCGTTGCCGAGCTGGTGCGTGAGCGCGTGCTGGCACTGAATCTGCCGCACGAGGCCTCGACGGTAGCCGGTCAGGTTACCGTCAGCTTTGGGATCGCCTCTTCGGATCATGCCTTCGTCGACTCGCCCGCCGAGTTGCTGCGGGCATCAGACATGGCGCTGTACGAGGCGAAACGCCGCGGGCGCAATCAAATCGCCGGCGTCGTCGGGCGGCCGGAGGTGAAGTCGAATCCGGGCGCGATCTGAGC
>CBFCWF010000085.1:0-15714 GCA_965601425.1 uncultured Chromatiaceae bacterium
TGCAATGCGAGATGGCCTGTTCCTACGAGAACGAAGGCGTGTTCAATCCCGCGAAGTCGCGGATCAAGGTGTTCACCTTTCACGAGCAGGGCCGGTTCGCGCCCTACACCTGCACCCAGTGCGCGGAGGCCTGGTGCCAGAAGGCCTGTCCGGTCGAGGCGATCCAGATCGACCAGGCGACCGGCGCCAAGGTCATCGTCGATGCGCGCTGCGTCGGCTGCAAGGTCTGCACCATCGCCTGCCCGTTCGGCACCGTGAACTACAACTCGGTCACCGGCAAGGTCATCAAGTGCGACCTGTGCGGCGGCGATCCGGCATGCGCGAAGGCCTGTCCGACCGACGCGATCACCTATGTCGACGCCGACTGGACCGGGATCGACAAAATGCGCGCCTACGCCGGGCAGAGCCTGGCGGGCACGGCCTGAGGAGGACGAGGAAATGGCCTGGACCAGAAAAGTACTGCGCGTCGACCTGAGCAACGGCACGTGCACCGCGGAAGCGCTCAACATGGCGTGGGCGAACGCGTATCTCGGCCAGCGCGGGCTGGCGACCAAGTACCTGTCCGAGGAGGTCGATCCGACCTGCGACCCGCTCGGCCCGGACAACAAGCTGATCATGGCCACCGGTCCGCTGACCGGGACCATGGCCTCGACCGCCGGACGCTACTCGGTGATCACGAAGAGCCCGCTGACCGGGGTGGTGGCCTGCTCGAACTCGGGCGGTTTCATCGGCGCCGAGATGAAGAATGCCGGCTGGGACATGATCATCTTCGAGGGCAGGGCCGCCGAACCGGTCTATCTGTACGTCGAGAACGAGCAGGCCGAGCTGCGCCCGGCGCACGATCTGTGGGGCAAGACGGTCTGGGAGACCGACGAGATCCTGCACAAGAAGCACCAGGACCCGCAGTTGCGTATCGCCTGTATCGGCCGTTCCGCCGAGGCGGGCTGTCTGTATGCGGCGGTGGTCAACGACCTGCACCGTGCCGCCGGTCGCTCCGGCGTCGGCACCGTGATGGCCTCGAAGAACCTCAAGGCGGTCGCGGTACGCGGCACGCTCGGTGTCGGCAACCTGGCCGACCCGAAGGCCTTCATGGACGCGGTGAACGCCGGCAAGCAGGTGCTCGCCGAGAACGCGGTCACCGGCCAGGGATTGCCGACCTATGGCACCCAGGTCCTGATGAACGTGATCAACGGCATGGCGGCGATGCCGACCCGCAACATGCGCGAGGTGCAGTTCGAGGGCGCCGAGAAGATCTCCGGCGAGGCGATGCACGAACCGCGCCCCGGCGACGGCAAACCCAACCTGACCACCAACGCGGGCTGTTTCGGCTGCACCATCGCCTGCGGCCGGATCTCGACCGTCGACAAGGGGCATTTCAGCGTCAAGAACAAGCCCGAGTACTGGGGCAATTCCGGTGGCCTGGAATACGAGGCCGCCTGGGCGCTGGGCTCGGATACCGGGGTCGACGACCTGGACGCGCTGACCTATGTGAATTTTCTGTGCAACGAGGACGGCATGGACCCGATCTCGTTCGGCGCGACGGTCGCCGCGGCGATGGAGCTGTTCCAGGCCGGCGCGATCACGACCGAGCACACCGGCGGTATCGATCTGTCGTTCGGCGGGTCCGCGGCGCTGGTCCAGATGGCCGAGCTGACCGCGAAGGGCGAGGGCTTCGGCAAGGACCTGGGCCTGGGTTCGAAGCGCCTGTGCGAAAAGTACGGCATGCCGGAGCTGTCGATGACGGTCAAGGGCCAGGAATTCCCAGCCTACGACCCGCGCGGCATCCAGGGCATGGGGCTGGCCTATGCGACCTCGAACCGCGGCGCCTGCCACCTGCGTGGCTACACGGTCGCCTCGGAGGTGCTGGGCATCCCGGTCAAGACCGACCCACTGGCGACCGAGGGCAAGGCCGAGCTGGTCAAGGCCTTCCAGGACGCGACCGCGGCGGTCGACTCGGCCGGCCTGTGCGTGTTCACGACCTTCGCCTGGAGCATGGAGAACATCGCGCCGCAGGTCGACGCGGCCTGCGAGGGCGACTGGGGCGTCGATCGCATGCTCGAGGTCGGGGAGAGGATCTGGAACCTGGAACGCGACTTCAACCTGCGCGCCGGGATGACCGCGGATCAGGACACCCTGCCCAAGCGCCTGCTCAAAGAGGCCGCGAACGTCGGGCCGGCCAAGGGCCGGGTCAACGATCTCGACAAGATGCTGCCCGAGTATTACGCGCTGCGCGGATGGACCGCGGACGGTCAGATCACGCCGGAGACGCGCGCCCGCTTCGGCATCTGAGGCCGGCCAGCGACCACCGCGCCGTCCGCGGCGCGGTGGCTGTCAACACCCCTGTCGGAGAGGCTGCCCATGCAGTATCTGATCATCGGTGCCGGCCCCGCCGGCGTGAACGCCGCCGAGTCGCTGCGTCGACTCGACCCCGGCGCGGCGATTCGTATCGTCGGTGACGAGCCGGAACCGCCGTACTCGCGCATGGCGATTCCCTACCTGCTGATGGATCGTATCGACGAGCAGGGCACCCACCTGCGCGTCGCGACGGACCATTATGCCGACCTCGGTATCGACGTGACCCGCGGGCGGGTTGCGACCGTCGACCCGGGCGGCCACTGCATAACCCTCGAGGACGGTGGGCAGCTGGCCTACGACAAATTGCTCATCGCGACCGGCTCCTCACCGGCCAACCCGCCGATCCCCGGCATCGACGGCCCGAACGTGTCGAGCTGCTGGACGCTCGCCGATGCGCGGGTGATCCTCGGCAGCGCCCAGCCGGGCAGTCATGTCGCACTGATCGGCGCCGGCTTCATCGGCAGCATCATCCTCGAGGCGCTCGGCATGCGCGGCGTCCGGCTCAGCGTGATCGAGCAGGGCGAGCGCATGGTCCCGCGCATGATGGGGCCACAGGCCGGCGGCCTGCTCAAGCGCTGGTGCGAGGAGAAGGGGGTCGCGGTACACACCGGGGTCGCGGTCGATCGAATCGAATCGAACGGCGTGCACCTCGCCGACGGCACGCATATCGACGCCGACCTCGTGATCACCGCGACCGGCGTGCGCCCGAATGTTGGGTTCCTCGACGGCAGCGGTGTCACGGTCGATCAGGGCATTGTCATCGACCGACATTTCCGGGCCAGCGAGCAGGACGTCTATGCGGCCGGCGACGTTGCCCAGGGCCTGGACTTCTGTACCGGCGAGTACGCGGTGCACGCGATCCAGCCGACCGCGTCCGATCACGGCCATCTGGCCGCCGCGAACATGAGCGGCCACCCGGCGCTGTACGAAGGTTCGATGAACATGAACGTGCTCGACACCCTGGGTCTGCTGTCCTGTTCCTTCGGCCAGTGGACCGGTGTCGACGGCGGCGATCACGCCGAGCTTTATGCGCCGGACGACTTCCGCTATCTGTCGCTGCAGTTCGATGGCGACCGCCTGATCGGCGCCAATGCGGTCGGTCTCTATCAACACGTCGGGGTGTTGCGTGGCCTGATCCAGCGGCGCACCCCGCTGGGTGAGTGGAAGGGGCGCCTGATGCGCGACCCGACCCGCCTGATGGAGGCCTACATGGCCACCACGCAGGTCATCTAGCCGATGCGCGTGCAGTTGGAGCTTTATGCCTCACTGATGAGGCACCTGCCTTCGGATGCCGACCGGCACCGGGTGACGCTTGAACTGCCCGACGGGGCGACTGCGCACGACCTGCTCGACCGCTACCGGGTGCCGCGCGAGCAGGCCCACCTGGTGCTGCGCAACGGCGTCTTTCTGCATCCGGAAGAGCGCGACCGGCTCGCGCTCGAGGACGGGGACGTGATCGCCGCCTGGCCGCCCGTGGCCGGCGGGTGAGCGCGCCGGATGCACCGGTCATCAGGCGTGAGATGGGCTACACGGCAACCGAGTTCGCCCAAGTGCTACCGCGCGCGATGCGGGACTGGGCGGTCAGCGGCGGGCCCGACACCTGGCGGGTCGTCGACGGCCACCGCGCGCCGCTGGTGGTCATTCACACGCGGGCGCTGCCCGAGCGCCGCGTCGGTGCGCTGGCGCTGCCGGTCCTCGAGGTCACGCTGGACCTCGGCGCGACACCAGAGGCGGTGGCCGCCGAGTTCCTGCGACGCTTCGACCGCGGCTTCCACCGTGGCGGCGGCTGACATCCTGGTGCGCGGTTGCGTCCATCGCGGTCCCGCCGAACCCGGCGTCCCGGACAATGGCTGACCCGACCGGTACCGATGACCAAATGCGACAGCGCCTGCTCGCGCTGCGCGCTGCGCTGCGCAGTGTCGCCGCAACCGGCGAGGCGTCGGCGGCCGTGGTCGAGCTGGACCAGTCACGCGTCGGACGGCTGTCGCGCATGGATGCAATGCAGGCCCAGGCGATGGCGCAGGCCTCGGTACAGCGGCGCGAGGCGCAGTTGCGCATGATTGGTGCCGCGTTAAGGCGCATTGACGAAGGCGAATACGGGTACTGCCAGGGTTGTGGCGAGGCGATAGACTCGAGGCGGCTCGCGATCGATCCGACCGCGCTGCTGTGCGTCGCCTGTGCGAGCCGCGCCGAGCGCTGACGGACGGCAAGCGGTCGCCCGAAGGTTTTTCCTGCGTCGGCCGATATCAGCTGCATCATCTGCATCATCGGCGGCTTCTCCGGACCACAGCGACGGGAGCGCGACCGAGCCAATCAATCCAAGGCGTCCTTGACATGACTGTGAAACCCCCGGCCCCGCTGCTCCTGTTGCTGTCCGCGCTGATCGGCAACTCGGCCCTTGCCTCTGATCTCGCGTTCAATGCCTACCTGGGTATCCCGTTCGACGGCAGCGGCGCCTTCTTCGGCGCCAATTGCGAGTTCGAACCGGCCGGCCGCTACGCGGGCCTCGGTGAGATCGGGGACAGGCCGCGGGTCAAGCTCGACCTGCGCTACAGCGGCACCGGGGGCACCGTGATGTCGCTCAACGACGTGCGCGTTATGTCGCCGCTGGCGCGCTATGCCGCTGAGACGGCCGGCGACGGCGAACAGGACAGCGCCGAGAAGGGTGACGTCGACTGGCACCTGGTCGCTGCCGCGGTGCTGGGTGCGGGTCTGATCGCCGCGGTGGCCAATGCAGACAGCGTCAAGGTGTCGGCCTGCTCGGGCCCGAACTGCCCGCCGGAGAAGCCGCCGGTCGAGCCCGAACCCGTCGACCCCGGGCAGGACCAGTAGGCGCCGTGAATCGGGTGTAACTTTGCCCGTCACACACCCGGCGGTCTTGGCCCGCCGGAGGGCTCGCAGGCCGGCCCCGGATGCGCGAACCAGACCCTGTCCCCGTCAGTCGGACTGACGGGGCGTTGAAGCCGGGCGATCGTTGCCGGTCTACGGCTGTTGCAGCGAGTGAATGTAGTAGACCAGCTCGAGTATCCTGCCGTGGACCACCTCCTCCCCGCCGAATGGCCCGTACTCGGTCTCTGCGTCTTTTCTGTAGCGATTGCCCCAGACCGGCATCGATCGATCACCGTGCGCCGCGACTTCCTCGCGACCGTCGATCATCAGAAAGACCCGTAGGTAGGGGTATTCGCCGCCGTTGTTCTTCGCCAGCGAGGTCAGGTCCGTCGGCGGCACGGTAAGAAATTTCGCCAATGGGCCATCACCACGGCCCCCGACACCATGACAGTTGAGGCAGGAGATCCTGTACTCATCCGACCCGATGGTGTCTTCCTCCGCTAGCGCGACACCGCAGAGCATTGCACCGGACAATGCAATGGCAAGGCCCAATCCGGCCCCTGTCTTGATTAAGGTTTGCATTTCGCTATCTCCTTTGTGAGTCCATTCGTTGGCACGTCAACAGTTCAATTGTTGACCGCCACCTTGCGCACCATGCTACCTGGATCAACAATAGTTGCGTCAGATCAATTGGCGGCGCCTGCATCCCGACAATTCGCCAGCATGCGCGCCGGAGAGGTTTATTGAAACGGCGGGTTTTGACGGTGCGATGTCTGATTTCCCCGGCTGGGCCGCTGCGCGGCCGGTCAGTGGATTGCGCGCGGTGCCGATGAAGGCACTGTTCACGTCGTTTCCTGCTGCCGACTATCTTGCGAGCAAGCGTTTTTACGAGGATCTCGTCGGCCTCGAGGTCCAAAGAGAGTTTGCAGGGTCGCCACACAGGTTCACGAACTACGACCTCGGCGGCATGGTCCTTAAGGTCTACGAGTGGACTGAGAAATTCTATGGGAGCGGTCACTCGGGACTGTTCATCGAAACCGACGACCTGGATGCCGTGGTGGCGCGCATCCGGGACCACGGCGGCAAGACGACCGATATCGTCGTGCATGCCTGGGGCGGGCGCTGCTGCTCCATCACCGACCCGTTCGGCAACATCTTCGACCTGATCGACGCCGCGCAAAAGGGCGACAGCTGACCGCGGCACGGCGCTGCCGCAACAGCAACGACTCTGCGCATTCGCGCCGGGTTCAGGCGACCGGCCCCCCTTCGCCAAGATACCGTTGTTCCAGGGCTTCGTCGCGCGTCAGCGCCTCGTCCCGCACGATGGTCCGGTGCACGATGCTCAGCGCGATTGCGGTCTGATGGACCGATTGAAGGTGGGTCGCACCGAACGGGTCGGCGGTCGCGCGCTGTTCCGCCAATCGCTGCAGCCGGGACAGCGGGAGCGTCTCGTTCAGGCCCGTCTCGGCCAGTATCGCCTCGCCGTCGAAGCGTGCGATCAGCCGGTCCGAGTTCAGGAACGGCGCGTTGAACTGCTTTTTCGGCGTGGCCGCGAAATCCGATGTCAGGCGCGGCCCGTAGGCCCTGCGCAGCAGGACCTTGTCACGCAGCCCGCTGACCAGCAGGCGATCCGGCAGGCCCTGCACGTAGCGGCGCAGCCGGTTGGACAGAAACGGCGTCCGGCCTTCCAGGGTGTTGGCCATTTCCATGCGGTCACCGACCCAGTTCAGGATCAGGGTCGGCAGGTGCGTCTTCGCAAAATAGTTCTGCCAGAGCAGCAGTGCATTGCGCGGGTTCTCGCGCCCGCCGGACAGCGACTCGAGGCCCGCGTAGGTCCAGCTTTGGATCGACGCGGCCTGCGCCTGCAGCCAGTCGTCGGCCGGGCCCGGGCCCAGCAGTGTGGCCAGGATCGCGCGTAGCTGGCCGAACAGCGGATGCGGCACCCCGAGCACGCGCAGGCTGTCGATGAAATCCTGTCCGGTACCCGCGGCGCTCGAGCCGGCGAGCCAGGGGTTGCTCGAATGTGCGGCGAACCGCGACAGATACAGCCGGTCGCGCCTCAGACTGCCCAGCGGGCACTTTTCGAGCAGTCTCAGGGTTTCGTTGACGGTGGCCGCCTCGCCGCGGCCGCGCATCGCGAACTTCCACCAGTTCGCATAGCGATAGCTCGGATAGCCACACAACAGCTCGTCGGCCCCGTCGCCGGTGAGCACGCCCTTGACATAGCGGCGCGCAAACAGGCTCAGCCACCATTTGGCAGCGCCGTTGGTAAAGGGCTGGACGAGTTCGCTGTGCTGCACCGCATGTGGGTAGGAATAGTTCAGTGCCCGGTCGTCGATCCGGACCAGGTGCGGATCGAAGCCGGCATGCCGGGCGTAGCGCAGCGCCTCGCCGGTCTCGTCGTAGCCCGCCTGCGCGAATCCGACCGTGAACGACTTCATCGGGCGGCCGGAATTTGCCAAGCGACTGAGTTCATAGGCCACTACCTTCGAATCGACACCGCCGCTGAGATACACGCCGAGTTCCACGTCGCTCAGGAGCCGGTCCGATACCGAGGAGCGAAACAGTCCGGCGAACGTCTCCTCGGCGTCGTCGACGCGGCCGGTCGTGCGGGTCCTGATCGGTTCTGGAAAGGTGTGCAGCGTGCATGCGAACCCGGCCCGTCGTCGCCGACAGCTGAGCACGCCGCCGGGCGGTACCTGGATCACGTGCTCGAACGGTGTGCGCACCGGCTCGAACAGGCCGGCGAACTGGCGCAGCAATCCCTCCCGACTCCAGGCCTTGCGTGATCCCAGCCCTTTGATCTCGCTGGAGAACTCGATCCGGCCGCATTCGAATGCAAAGTGCGCCGCGAAGCTCGCGAAGCGCTGCGTGTCGAGCCCGTCGCAATACAGGTAGAGCGGCTTGACCCCGAAGCGGTCGCGGTGGGCCAGCAGCTCGCCGCCGTCGACGGCCAGGATCACGAACGCATACTCACCCTCGAGGCGATCAAAAAAATCGCGGCCGAATGCCTTCCAGCCCTCGATGATGGTCTCGGTGTCGCTGCGGGTTCGGAACGCCGTGCCGGACGCGGCGACGATATCGCCACGCAACGCGAGATGGTTGTACACCTCGCCATTGAACAGGATCAGATGCCGGCCGTCCGCACTGGGCATCGGCTGCACACCGGAGGCGACGTCCTGAAACGCGAGCCGGAAGTGATTCAGCCACGCGTGCGCGAGCAGGGTCTCCCGGTGATCGGTATCGCCACGGTGGGCGACGCGATTGGCGGCGCGGCGAAAGCCGCTCAGTCCGGGCGCGTAGCCGTCTCGTGCCTGGTCGCTGGAAAAGAGGATGCCGGAGAATCCGCACATGGTGTCCGCACGATGGCGCTGGAGTGTTCCCGAAATCCATCATATCAACAGAAGGGAGCGGGCGGCTTGGCGCACCGCAAAGCCGCCGGGGTCGGTGATGTGAAAAAGTCACACCCTCGCTGCGTCCTGGGGCAGAGGGGCCGTTCGGATGCGCCCCTGTCATTCTCCTCAACAGGACGGACATCCCGGCCTGCAGAAACGAACCGAGCGAAAACATTCATGAGAACATAGATGGTGAAGAATCATGCCCTCGCCGCCGCCTTCACCGCGTCGTTCACGAACGCCGATGCCGCCGACGCCGCCTCCGGCATACTGGGCACGGTCGAGACAACTGTTGGCGTTAATCCAGCCGGTTAAACAAGCAGAAGACCAGCGCCGGTTCGGTCGACCGACTGAAGACACCGCAGCGGACACAGCCCGTGCTGTCACCATCCGCTAACGCGCCGGCCTCGACCGAGGCCGGCGTCACTATTTCACTGGGCTGTCGGCGCGCCGGGTCAGACTCGGCGGAGCCGCCCCCAGTGCCGCGCCGATTAGGCGGCGTGCCGGGTCAGACGTGCCACATCGCCGCCCGCGGCATTCTTTCCCGCGACCTGCCGCTGTGCCCCGCGTTGGACCAGGTCATGCAGCGTGATGTCGGCGACGAAGTCGAAGATTTGCTGACTGAGGTCGTCCCATAAGGCCCGCGTCGAGGCGTGATACAGCTCGTTCGTGGCCGTCCTGCCCTTGCTGCGCGTGTACTCCACCCACTCGTCGACCGCGCAGATGATGTCGGCCACCGAGATCTGGTCGGCCTCACGGCCCAGATAGTAACCACCGCCGGGTCCGCGCACCCCGCGCACCAGACCTTTGGCGCGCAGCGACGCAAAAAGCTGTTCCAGGTAGGAAAGAGAAACACCCTGGTTTTCGGAGATATCGGCGAGCGTCATCGGTCCGCTCGAACCATTCAGCGCCAGGTCCAGCATGGCGGTTACTGCGTAGCGACTCTTGGTAGACAGTCTCATGGTCTCGGTCCTCTTGTTCCAATCAGTTGATAAGTGCTCACCCGACGCCTCGTCTGCTGTGTATGCCTCGTGGCTGCCGCGGTGTCCGTCTTTCGTCTCGTCCTGTGAGTCAAAAGTTAGACGAAGATCGCGGAGATGTCCAGAAAATTTATAGACAAAAGCGAGAAAATTCCTAAAAAACTGTTTTACAAGGGTATTTTTGTCCAGGTGTTGACCGGGTGCGAGCGTTTCGCGGGCACCCAGATCAGGTCATCGTTGTCCGATCGTGGCGATTAGGTCGGCAGGCCAGGTCGCGCCTACCCCGGTCGCGACTGCGGCGCCTAGCCAAGGAAAAGCGTTCTGCTAGGCTTGGTGCGTGGTCGAGAAAATCCGCTTCGCCCCCGCGCGCACGCGACGGCCACCGTCCCGGGGGGCGTCCGAACAACAGCCGGAGAGACGATCATGAGTACGAGAATGCTTGCGGTGTCCGCCACCTGTCTGGCGTTGACCTTTTCATCGGGTAGCAGTTTCGCGAGGGACGATCAGCAGAATCTGGAGAGGCTCGGGTCGTTCAAGCGCACCGACACGGCCCCGATGAAGCGTGTCGAGCAGGGGGGCGACTATGCGGCCAATCTGAAGAAGGTGCTGCAGAACATCAGGATGCCGCCCGGGTTCAAGATCGAGCTGTTCGCGATTGCCCCCGATGCCAGACACATGGCGGTAAGCCGCAACAAGGGTACGGTCTGGATCGGTACGCGCAAGAACACCGTCTGGTCGGCCACTGACCGGGACATGGACAACGTCGCGGATACCGTGGAGGAGTTCAGCCCGAGCGTGACGTTCGATATCCCCAACGGTGTCTGTTATTCCAACGACGGGTTCCTTTTCATTGTCGAGCGTAACCGGGTGATGATGTTCCCGGCGGCCGAGTTCTTCATGGAGGGCTCGGACACGGTCGCGATCCCGATCGTCGCGCAAGGCGAGCTGATACCGCCCGATGAGGAGTCGTACAACCACACGGCGCGCGTCTGTGCGATCGGGCCCGACAACAAGCTGTACATCAGCCTCGGCCAGCCACACAACGTCGCGCCAAGCGACAAGCTGGATCTCTACAACGAATGGGGTATCGGCGGCATCATTCGCATGAACCGCGACGGCACCGAGCGCGAGGTCATTGCGACCGGGGTCCGGAACTCGGTGGGACACGCGTTCAATCCGGCGGACGGTACGCTGTGGTTTACCGACAACCAGGTGGATGGCATGGGGGACGAGACGCCGCCCGGTGAACTCAACAAGCTCTCCGAGCCGGGCATGTGGTACGGGCACCCCTACTATGGGGGCGGCGAGGTCAGGACCGACGAGTACAAGGACCAGGAGATACCGGCAGAGCTGGCGTCCCGGTATGTCGCACCGCAGGTCGAGATGATCGCGCACGCGGCCGACCTCGGCATGATGTTTTACACTGGCAACATGTTCCCGGCGAATTACCGCAATGCGATATTCAGCGCACAGCACGGGTCCTGGAATGCGGTCAAGCCGCGCGGTGCGCGGGTCATGGTGACCTTCCTCGACGAGGAGGGCAATGCCGTCAAGAGCGAGCCGTTCGCCGAGGGTTGGATGACCGACAGCGGCTTCTACCTGGGCCGTCCCGTCGATGTGCAGCAATACGTCGACGGGTCCATTCTGGTGTCGGACGACAAGGCAGGCGCGATATACCGGATTTCCTACCAGGGGGATTGAGGTCGTGCGTGGCGACAGGCGCGAGCCGGCCGGTGACCCTGCCGGGCCCGGTGCGCAATAGGCGGTGATGATGATGCGGCCAGCCGATGTGCCGAGGCACCAGCGCATTCGCGACCCGCTGCTCGGGATCGCGCTGGCCAGCTTGGTCACCCCGCTGGGGGCCGCTGACCTGGCCGCCGGCAAGGCGAAGGCCGAGGCCGTCTGTCAGACCTGTCACGGTCTGGATGGCAGGGGGGTCTCGGCGATGGTCGCGAACATCGGCGGTCAGCAGAAACAGTATCTGGTCAAGCAACTCAGCGACTATCGCGCCGGCAGGCGGGAGCATGCGCAGATGAGCATCATCGCGACGATGCTCAGTGAGCAGGACATCGACAATGTGACCGAGTGGTATGCAAGCGTCGTCGCGACGTTTGAGATCCCTGAATAACGCGTCTGCGAACGGACGGTGACCGCGTCGTTTTCAGTCGCCCAGCGGGCCGCCCGTCCCGCGCCCGTCCCGCGGTACCCCGCGTCGTAGGAGACGTGCGGCATTGCGCTTGCTGCGCATCAGGGGCTCAGGTGCGACGCCCGGCGCGGCGGCCTGTGCGACGGCCTCCAGGATGACCGCGTGGGCCGGTGACTTGCTACAGGCCGGATCGGCAAGCGCGGGGTCGCCGCTCAGCAGGTAGGCCTGGCAGCGGCAGCCACCGAAGCAGTCTGCGCGCTCGTCGCAGCCGGCACAGGGTGCCTGCATCCACGACTCCCCGCGGAACCGGTTGAAATCCGGCGACTCGCGCCAGATCCAACCCAGGTCGTGATCACGCACGTTCGGTAGTGCGAGACCCGGCAGATCGGCCGCGGCGTGGCAGGGCAGCGCCGTGCCGTCCGGTGCGATGCCGAGAAACACGCGCCCCCAGCCGTTCATGCACGGCTTGGGTCTGCCCTCGAAGTAGTCCGGCACGACGAAATAGACCTTCATGCGATCACGGAAACGTGCCTGATAGTCGTGCGCGACCGCCTCGGCGCGCTGCAGTTGGTCACGCGTCGGCAGCAGGTAATCACGGTTCTCCAGTGCCCAGCCGTAGTACTGGGTGTTCGCGAGCTCGACGTAGTCGGCCTCCAGGTCCAGCGCCATGTCGAGGATCTCGCGCACCCGGTCCAGGTTGTGGCGGTGCATCACGACGTTCAATACCATCGGGTAGCCGTAGGCCTTGATCAGTCGGGCCACGTCGCGTTTCTTGCGGTAGCTGTCGGCACCGCCCAGACGATTGTTCAGATCCGGTGCGTCGGCCTGGAAGCTCAGCTGTATGTGGTCCAGCCCGGCATCCTTCAGCGTGCTGATGCGGGCCTCGTCCATGCCCATTCCCGAGGTCAGCAGGTTCGTGTAAAAGCCCAGCCGGCGGGCCTCGGCGACAATGATCTCGAGGTCCTTGCGCAGCAGTGGCTCACCGCCGGACAGCCCGAGCTGGATCGCCCCGAGACCGCGGGCTTCGGTCAGCACCCGCAACCAGTCGTCAGTGGACAGTTCCCGTGCGCGTTCGCCGAGACGCAGCGGGTTCGAACAGTAGGGACATTGCAAAGGACAGCTGTATGTGAGCTCGGCGAGCAACCAGAGCGGACGTAGTGCCTGCCCGGTGATGTCGGTCATCGGCGTGGGTGACGGGCCAAATCAAAGGGGGCGGATGAAATGGGCTCACCCGCCCCCGCTTCGGCATCCGGCCAGGGTTCAGCGCACCTTGACGTACAGATTGATCTCAAAACCGTAGCGCATGTTTTGAAACCCGGGCTTCGACCACTTTTTCATGTCTGGTCCTCCAGTCTGAGCTTGGTGGCGATTCTCTTGCGATGCACCCGGCCTCGCCGGCCGGAAAACGATGCCGTCAGCGAGGTCAAGGGTGCGGCGTCGACTCCCCAAGCGTAGTCCAGTGGCGTCGATAATCCACCCCGGAGACGGTGGCCGGCCGTCGATGGCTCAAAAAACCTCGACAATCGCGAGACCAGGATGCTCATTGTCCGGACACCCAGCCCTGCGCCAGCGCCGCCTCGATCAGTTCCAGCACGTCCGCTGTCAGGTCCGGTTCCCGATAAGCGGCCTCCAGTTCGGCGACCACCGTCCGTAGCGGCGTCTGCCCGTCGCAGCGGCGTAAGGTTTCCGCGGCGCTGTCATTGAGCCGCACCATGCCTTCCGGGTAAAGGATCACCCAGGCCTGTTGTGCCTCCTCCCACTGCATGCGGTGCCCCGGGGCGATGCGATAGCAGGCCTCCAGGTCGACCTCGCTCATTCCGGGTCCCCTTCATCGAAGTACGGCGGCATCTCGAGCACGTAAGCCATGTACATCGCATCGAGCATACTCCAGAGGATGTCGAGCTTGAATTGCAGGATCTCGAGTGCGCGCTGTTGCAGTGCCGGGGTGTCGAACCAGGCCAGCGTCACCGCCAGCCCGTGTTCCACATCCCGGTTCGCCTGGCTGACGCGCCTGCGAAAGTAGTCCAGGCCGCGCGATTCGATCCAGGGGTAGTCGCGCGGCCAGTTCTCCAGGCGCTGGCGATGGATCCGCGGGGCGAACAACTCGGTCAGCGAAGAGCAGACCGCCTCGTGCCATTCTGCATCGCGAACGAAGTGCAGATATGCATCGACCGCAAACCGCACCCCGGGCAGCACCCGACGCTGCGACCACAGGTCCTCGCGCTCCAGCCCGCAGGCCTCACCGAGCCGCAGCCAGGCCTCGATGCCGCCTTCGCCGTCGCGGGTGCCGTCGTGATCGACGATGCGTTGCAGCCACAGGCGCCGGGTCTCGCGATCCGGGCAGTTCGCGATCAGCGCGGCGTCCTTGCGCGGGATGGCCAGCTGGTAATAGAAGCGGTTGGCGACCCAGCCTCGAACCTGCTCGGGCCCGAGTTCGCCGTTGGCCATCATCCGGTGAAACGGGTGATGGATATGGTAGCGGCGACCGAGTTGGCGCAGCGCGGTCTCGAATGCTTGTCTGGTCCAGGCCTCATGCCGCATGTGTTCCTCCAGCACGTCGCTAGACGCCGATCTCGATGCCGTCGTGCGACACTTCGATGCCCGCTGCCGCCAGTTCGGCCCTTTCCGGCGAGTCTTCGACCAGTATCGGGTTGGTATTGTTGATGTGTATCAGGATCTTCCGCTGGCGTTTGAAGGGCCGAAGTGCCTCGATCATCCCGCCGGGACCCGACTGGGGCAGGTGCCCCATCGCCAGCGCGCGGCGCGTGCCGACCCCGCGGCGCGACATCTCGTCGTCTGTCCAGCAGGTGCCGTCGACCAACAGCACATCCGCCACCTGCATTGCCTGCGCGACATGCGATTCGATACGGGCGAGTCCCGGTGCGTAGAACAGGCTGCGACCGCTCCGCCGGTCCCGCACCTGCAGGCCGATGTTGTCGCCGGGATGCGGGTCTTCCCGATGGGGCGAGTAGGGTGGCGCCTTGCTGGCGAGTGGCAAGGCGTGAAACGCCAGTCCTTCGATACCCGCGATCGCGAACGGCTGGCCGTCTATCGGGATCTCGTGCCAGTTCACGCCGCAATAGTGCTCGAGCATCGGCAAGACCGGGAAACCGGTCGCGAGATCCTGCTGTACCATCGCGGAGCAGTAGAGTTCCAGCGGCCTGTCGTTCTCCCTGAGCATCAGCAGGCCGGTTGCGTGATCGATCTGACTGTCGACCAGCAGTACCGCCCGGATGCCGGTATCGCGCCGGGCGCGACCCGGCTGCAATGCGGGAAAATCGAGAATCTGCTGGCGAATGTCGGGCGAGGCGTTCACGAGCACCCAGTCGACCCCGTCGCTGCTGACCGCCAGCGATGACTGTGTGCGCGCCCGGGCGTTCAGCGTGCCCGATCGCAGGCCCGAACAGTTGTCGCAGTTGCAGTTCCATTGCGGGAAGCCGCCGCCGGCAGCCGAACCCAGCACTCTGACCTTCAACATGCGGCCTCCGCTGCGCGAGCCAGTCGCCCGGCCGCCGCTCCGGGCGCGGTGCACTGCCGGTCTGAGGGGAGTTTGGTGCGCATCTGGACGCTAGTCCGCCAGCCGGTAGAAGCGGCGGTTGAGGTACTCGGTGACCGCGCCGATCTCCCCGGTAGTCCAGCCCAGCCCTGAATGATGGCTCCAGGACGCGACGCGCTGGCGCAGGCCGTCGTATGTCGTGACCGTCCGGCCCTCGGCGTCGTGTGCCCAGCTGTCGTGACACTGCCGGCAATGGTTCTCGTACAGTGCGCGACCCCGGTCGAAATCCGCCCAGGCGCCTGACGACAGGGCGGCGCTGACGACGCCAGCCAGTGTGGCGGCCCGGCAGGCGCGCGGGATGTCCATGTCCAACATATTCGAATTCACCCGATTACCTTGCGACCGAAAAGTGGCGATCGCGATCAGCCCGTTCGTCTGCATACTATAGGGCACCTCTTACAATCCATAGATGGCATCTTGAACGACATAATCCGCGCTCTCTGCGTTGAAGAC
>CBFCWF010000086.1:0-15430 GCA_965601425.1 uncultured Chromatiaceae bacterium
CGCGAAGAGTACTTCAACAACAACAACAATCAGCCGATGGAGCGCCAGATCAACAAGGATATGGCCAAGATCTGGGGCAGGAAGGTCAGCAGCAAGGACCTGTACAACCTGTTTCCGGGGGCACCGAGCAAGCAGGGCAACCGTATTGCCGGCCTGCCCTACATTGCGCGCAAGGGCGGTTACTGAGCCTTTCCCCGTCCGGGCGCGACCCGTTGTCGGCGACAAGGGCGGCCCCGGGCCGCCTTTGTCGTTTACCGGACCTCGCCGGGGTGATGGCCAGGATGCGTCGTTGAACGGGCGAACGACAGATCGCGGATGTCCTGCGCCCCCGCAACGCCGACTGGGCCTCCGTGTCGCCGAGCGATACGCGTCAAACCTCCGCCCACATCCGCAGCAGATTCACATAGGACCGGTCCACGTGCTTGCTCAGGTCGCTTTCCGGGTCTACGCGCAGCAACTCCTCACGCGCCTGATTGAGTTCGTACAGCAACTCGCGCTGTGCCGCGTCGCGCACGAAACTCTGGATCCAGGTCAGCGCGACCAGTCGCTCACCGCGCGTCACCTGCGCGACGCGGTGCACACTCGCGGACGGGTAGACCACTGCGTGTCCCGCCGGCAGTTTGACCCGTTGATCACCGAACGGCGTGCGTATCACCAACTCGCCACCGTCATACGCCTCGGGCGGGTTCAGGAAAATCGTCATGGAGACATCGCTGCGAAACCGCGGCCCCTGCCCCATGATCGGATCGTCGACATGATCCCCATAGTGCATACCGGGCAGGTAGCGGGCGAAGATGAAATCCGCCACCTTCGCGGGCAGCGCGGCGTGACGGAACAGCGCGCTGTGGCCGACGCTGGCCATCACGACCCGATACAGGCGCTGCAGCAGTTCCGGGTCGAGCGCGAGCTCCTCGTTGTCCTTGACCTTGCCCGCTGCCATGCCGGCCGACAGCTTGCCGTCGACGAACCGCGCGTGCGCCAGCAGTTCGCGTATCTTTGCGAGCTGCGCGGCATTGAGCAGCTCCGGGATCTCTATCAGCATCGCGATCGGGGTCCTTTAGACGGTACAATTGGACGTGGCTTGAAGGCCGCAGCGGGACAGCTTCCTCAAGACAGGCAGCCACGACGACGGCTGACCGGAGGGGTACGATGATACTGAAGGTAGTGATCGACGACCAACTACTGGAACTCAATGTGCCGGAGGCATTCATCGAGCAGGCACAGGATTTCTTCGCCAAGATGGATGCCGATATGGACCGCGGCTGGCAGGTCAATCGAGAGTGGGTCGAACTGCCCGACCAGATGCTGCGCGCGCAGATCGCTGCGAACAAGCTATTGACCGCGCTGGAAAACGAGGACCACAAACTCGGTCGGCTGATGGCGGGCTACATCGCCTCGCGGATTCCCGATATCGATAGCATCGAATTGAGCCCGGCCGGTGAAACCCGCGACCACAAGATCCACCAGCTCGCCGCGGACGCGCGACCGGCCGACGGCCCGGTCGCGCCGTCGATCGCTCATGCGGGGACCCCGCAGGGACTGAACAGGATGGACGCACTGGCACAGGCCGCGAAGGACGTCAGCAAGGTGTTCAGGATGGGTCGGCAATATCGCTTCTCGGTCTACAACCATGCGACCGGGCAGTGGGAGGAGTCGCCGGCGATCGCCGACGAGGAACAGGCCCAGACGCTGCGCGAGCAGGCCTTCAAGGCCCGCTTCGAGGCGCTTTGCGGCTGAGTGCCGGTCATGCCGGTCATTGACAGCGTTACCGCACCGCTGGTCTTGCGTGAGCCGGACGGGGGGGAACGATTGATCGCTGCCGCGTTCACCCATCCGGCCGGACTCCTGTATCTCGACCTCTACTGGCATTTGTCGGTCCCGGACCGGGCGGCCCATCTGGTGCGCGGCGAGATCAGCGGCAGCGGGCCCTGGCGGGTCGGTGATTTCCGGCTGCGCGTACTGGGCTGCCAGCGGACCGACCCGCACCTGCAGCAAGCGTTCACGGCCTGGCAATACTATCTACAGTCCCACGCGGACGCGTACCCACCACGTCGACAGATCGTCGATATCGCCCGCCGACTCGGGGCCACGCCGCTGGACGCCGACAGACCCGACCAGCCGCCGGCTGCTGTCCGGCGGTAGGGACACGAAATGTCCCGGTCGGGATTGCGAAAAATTCAGAATACCCGACAATCACGCCGCCGGTGCATGTCGGTTCGATCCAGCGTAGACCGGCGATTCCGACAGCAAGGCTTCATTCTCGTGTGCTAAGTAGAGGGACCCGATGACCAGCACCACAAAGAAGACAACCCGTAAGACCGCCTCCGGCCAGACCGCAGCGAACGCATCGGCAACGCCGGCCAAAAAGACCACCGCCCGCCAGACCCCGAGCCGAAAGGCCGCCAGCAAAAAACCCGTGGCACAAAAGAAAGTCGCCAGCAAAAAGGCAGCGCCGCCAAAGACTGCGGCAAGACCGGCGGCGACAAACCGCGCCGGCCCCGGTGCACAGGCACCGCGCCGGATCACCGCAGAACAGCGACATCGCCTGATCGCCGAGGCCGCGTACCTGCGCGCCGAGGCCCAGGGTTTCTTTAGCGACGAGCGCGAAGACTGGCTGCTCGCCGAGGCCGAGGTGGACACCCGCCTGGGCAGGGCCAAGGTGCTGGTGAGCGGATGAGGGATTGAGGCGCGGCCGCCGTGCCGCGATCGCCGGGCCCGGAGACCCGGGTCCGGCGGAGAACGCGCGGATCCGGGCTAAAGCCCGCCCATGCACAGGTACTTCATCTCGAGAAACTCCTCTATCCCGTAGCGCGACCCCTCGCGGCCGAGGCCGGATTCCTTGATCCCGCCGAACGGCGCGACCTCGGTCGAGATGATGCCCTCGTTGATGCCGACCATGCCGTAGTCCAACGCCTCGGCGACGCGCCAGATCCGCCCGACGTCGCGGCTGTAAAAGTACGCGGCCAACCCGAAGGACGTATCGTTGGCCATCTGCACCGCCTGTTGTTCCGTCGTGAAGCGGAACAACGGGGCAACCGGCCCGAAGGTCTCTTCATGGGCAACCAGCATCGCCGGCGATACGTCGCGCAGCACGGTGGGCTCGAAAAAGGTGCCGCCGAGCGCGTGCCGCCGCCCGCCGCAGACCAGAGCGGCACCCTTTTCCAACGCGTCCGCTATGTGGCGTTCCACCTTGTCGACCGCCGCCGGGTTGATCAACGGCCCCTGCACGACACCGTCTTCCAGGCCGCTGCCGACCTTCATCGCCGCCACCCGGCGTCCAAGCCGCTCGGCAAAGGTGTCATAGACCCCGGCCTGGACCAACAGGCGATTGGCGCAGACGCAGGTCTGCCCGCTATTGCGGTATTTCGAGGCCATCGCCCCATCCACTGCGGCATCGAGGTCGGCATCGTCGAAGACGATGAAGGGCGCGTTGCCGCCGAGTTCCATCGATACCTTCTTCACCGTGTCCGCACAGTCGCGGATCAGTAACTTGCCGACCGCAGTCGAGCCGGTGAAAGACAACTTGCGCACCGCCGGGTTCGCGGTCAACTCACGGCCAACCGCCGCGCTGTCGGTCGTCGTGACGACGTTGAACACACCGGCCGGGACCCCGGCCTGCAGGGCCAGTTCGGCCAGCGCCAGCGCGCACAACGGCGTGAGTTCCGACGGCTTGACGACGACGGGGCATCCGGCGGCGAGCGCCGGTGCGCACTTGCGGGTAATCATCGCCACCGGAAAGTTCCACGGGGTGATCGCGCCGACCACGCCGACCGCCTGGCGGATCACCAGGTAGCGCCGGTCGGGTTGAGGCGACGGGATCACGTCGCCGTACACGCGCTTGGCCTCCTCGGCAAACCATTCGACGAAGGCGGCCCCGTAAGTCACCTCCGCGCGCGCCTCGGCGAGCGGCTTGCCCTGCTCCAGCGTCATCAACCGCGCCAGCGCGTCCCGCTGCGCGATGATCAGGTCGAACCAGCGCCGCAACACGAGCGCGCGCGCTTTCGCCGTCGCGCCGCGCCAACCCGCCCAGGCGTCGTTCGCGGCCTCGATCGCGCGTCGCGTCTCGACGGCGGAAAGGTCCGGCACCTCGGCAAGTACGCTGCCGTCAGCCGGGTCTTTCACCGCGAACCGGGCGCCGCTGTCGGCACCGACCCAGACACCGCCGATGAACGCGTCCGAACGCAGCAACGCCGATAGCTCAGTCAATGTCATACCCCGCCGATCGATCGTGACACATGCTGGAGAAGTATAGGTGCAGACGGCGGACGCGGCGCCGGCTGTTCAGCGGATGCGTCCGGGGCGGCCGGGGGTCAGTCGGTGGCCGTGATGGCCCGTTGCAATGCGGCCTCGACCCGGTCCGCGGTGATCGGAAACGCGAGCTTCGCGAATATCGGGAAGCGTGCCTCGAGTGTCGCGAGTTTTGCGGCCTGCTCCGGCAGATAGAACACCACGAGTCTCACCTGCGGGTGACGCTGCAATACGGCCATCAGGGTCTCCAGGTTCGACGTGCGATCACGGAAATCGGACTGGAAGATGTACTCGGCGACGATCACGTCCGGCACCTGGCGCTTGAGCAGGCCGCGCGCCTTGCGCTGCGAGTTCACCACCTCGACACTGAAGCCCAGACGCTGGTAGGTCGGGAGCAGGTTGGGATAGCCACCCAGTTCGACGATAGCGAGCAGACTGGGCACGTCAGCGGAAGACCACCCAGGTGGTGGCGATGTACTTGACACCTTCGCGCAGCGTCGCCGAACGGTGCTCATGCGTCCAGAACGGTGGAAACACCACCATCTTGCCGCGCGCCGGCTGGATTTTCAGGTCCTGATACAGAAACTCCGTCTCACCGCCCGGGCCAGGCACGTCGTTCAGGTACCAGATCACGACCAGTTGCCGCTGGCTGAACTCATGGCTGCCGCCATCGATGTGCCAGTGGTAGAACTCGCCCGGCAGGTAGCGCTGGATCTGATAGCCCATGTCCTTGAACGGCCCCTTGAAAAACGGGAACGTCTCGCGCAATTCGGCCAGCGCGGCGCCGACGCAGCGGAAGAACACCTGGTCGATGTCCTTCCAGTCGTCCCGGCCACTGACGACCAGGTCCATGGTCCGCTTGATTCCGGAGTCCAGGCCCTGCACCTGGCCGATACGCCCCAGGTTCTGCTGCGCCGGATTGGCCTCGAAGCGGCGGATCATCTCGTCGCACCAGTCGGCCGGGAGGGTTTCGGGGCGCTCGAAAACGAAGCTCCCGGGCCTCAGCTCACGAAAACTCGCAAGCGGTTTTATGTTGCGCTCGACGGGAAAGGGATTGTCCATGGCAGCTGCGGCGACTGGGAAGGGGCGGTAGCCGCAATTATCGGCGTTTGCGTCAACGACCGCAAAGCGGTCACAGTGCAGACTGCAGCATCGCCTTGGCAATGACCGGCGCGGCGCGCTCGCCATGCCGTTCGTGCAGCGCCAGGATGTGTCCGGCAACGTCCGCCCAATGCTGCGCCCCGCGCCGTATCAACCTGGCGAGGCCGTCTGCATCGCCCGACGTCCACCATTCACGATAGGCCTTGTCGATCGACGGGAACAGCTGTCGACGCATCGCGCCGAGACTCGCGACGAAAAAGTGCAGCGAGGCCTCGCGTCCCGGTTCGATCAGGGTCGGCAGGGTATGCGTGCAGTCCGCGAGATGATCGCGGACCGCCCTGGCCATCAGTTCCGCCGGCGTCTCGCTGAGATCGAGCAGCATGCTGTTCCAGGCATCGCCGAGCGCACGACCGGCCTGGTACTCGCCGCGCTCATGCGCCTCGATCACCGCCATCTCGGCGCTCACCATCGCATCGAGCGCCGGGTCCAGGGCGTCGTCGAACGGGTAGCATGCCACCGCCCGCGCCATCGCGTTGTCCGGGCGGTTCCAGAGCCACGACTCGTACTTTTCCCACAGGAAGCGGCGCAGCGACTCGCGTCGCAGGAAGATGGTCGACCCACGGGTCATCGCCGGCGGGGCGTTCAGGCAGCGCGCCAGCTCGCGGCCGCTGACCCTCAACAGGAAGCCGTCGTCGGCCCGTCGCTCGCCCTCGAGTTCGGCCAGGAAGAAATGCGGCCGCGCACCATTCACCAGGCCGGCGCTGTAGACCAGGCCGTCCGCGCCGACGGCCGCATTGATCGCCTCCGCGTCGAACGGGTCGAACGAACGGTTGCCCACCGCCACTTCGCAGAAGTCTTCCTGCGAGAGCGTCTCCAGGTGTGCCTCGCGCGCGGTGAGCCAATCGCCCACGTCGTCCTTGCCGAGCGGTGCGCCGAGGGGGAGCCTGCGTGCCCACCGATACAGCTCTCGCATCTTCATCAAATAGGTGCACATTCCGTAGTCGGTGCCGTGACGGGCATCCGCAATATCACAGTTGTGCTGGACCGCCTCGATCAGGGCCTGCATACATCCTCCCGGCCAACAGGGCTGCTGCTGTTTATCTGAGTAAAATACTCGACAATTAATCGTATGCCAACCGCATTGCCCCAGCGCGCAAGCGGAGGGCGCGATGCATCGCGGACACCCGGCACCCGTGTGAAATCCCGCGAAAAAGGAGAGAATTGCGATGCGCGGGGATGCGATAGTCCGTCCACCGTTCAACACGCGGAGGCAGGTTTGTGGCGTTAAGAATCAAGAGCCATTGGCATGACGAAGGGGCAGAGCGCTCGCTGCACGAGATTGCCGGGGCGCTGGCCTTCATCAGCTGGCGCATCGCCAAGGACAAGGCGATCAATCTGCACGGGCAGGATTTCGTCTACGCGTCGGACCAGCAACGCTTTGCGGTCATCGTCGAGTATCTGATATTCGAACTGCAGGTCATCGACCGGCTCGCAGTCGTCGCGCTGGGCCTGAATGACGCGGACCGCAGCCAGCTGATCGTCGCAGTCGCCAAGCACCTCGCCGGGCATCTGCACGACAACAGCGTGGACATCTTCGGCCCTGGCGACTACGTGGGCCCGTTCATTGAAAAAATGAACCGGCGCGCTGCGGAATATTCGGAACTGAACTATGGTGCCGACGGACCCTCTTTCCCGTTCATGCGCCACCTGGGTTTTGAGATCCAGCAAATCATGGGCGCGTCGCAGGAAAACCGCTGGGTCATCGACCAGGTGATGGACAAGGACGGCATCGACATCGACCGCGAGATCAGGCGTGCGGTCACGAACCTGTTCGAGTGACGCCGTCCCCGTGTGCCGGGCGCAAGGCGGGCCGATCGCGATCGCCGGTTCGCCGATCCCAGCGACAAAAAAAGGCGGGGATCACCCGCCTTTTTCGATTTGAAAACCGGAAAAGCGATCAGCTCTTGACCCAGTCACCAAAGTTGTCGGTGGTCTTTCCCTCACCATCGCCGTAACCCGCCTCATAAGCCTCGGTCACGCGCTGTTCTTCGCGTTGCGGGTTGCCCAGGAAACCTGCCTGCCAACCCTGGATGTACTCCTCATCGACACCCATCTCTTCCATCTTGGTCACAGCGTCGTAGTAGAACTGGTTCATGTCCGCTCTCCGAATTAAGCCAACTTCGTCCGCCCCTCGCGTCAATTCGTACCCTTTTGCTTTTCGCACCCTGCGGCGCCTGCCCACGGGACTGAATTGCAGCCGGTCTGTGCCGGCGCGGCGGCTCCCTACAATTAAGAGGGGCATTAGAATACTCTGCTTTTCTAAAGGCTGACAAGTTGGTTTTGCGTTTTCCGCAGGACCATCAGGGCACCGCCGATCCCATTGCCCGGCGGGGGTTGACCTGCTCGGCAGGGCTTCTCATGCTTGCGCTCTGCCGCAGCCGAAGGAGTTGAGATGCGCCCCGCCCAGTTGTTGACCATCCTGGATCGCGAGTTCGCCAGCACCCGACAGGGCCATCACACCCCGGTGATGCTCTGGGGCCCCCCGGGGGTGGGCAAATCGGACATGGTCCGGCAAGCCGGCCAGCGCCACGGCTGCCCGGTCATCGACATCCGGCTGTCCCAGATGGAGCCGAGCGATCTGCGCGGCATCCCGTTTCGCAGCGGCGAATTCGTCGAGTGGGCCGCGCCGGCGATCCTGCCCAATGCGCAGCGCCATGGCGAGACCGGGATCCTGTTCCTCGACGAAATCACGTCGGCACCGCCCAGCGTCTCGGCCGCCGCTTATCAGCTGATCCTGGACCGCCGCCTCGGCGAGTATGAGGTGCCCGAGGGATGGGCGATCTTCGCCGCCGGCAACCGCCAGGGCGATCGCGGCGTGACCTACACGATGCCGGCGCCGTTGGCCAATCGCTTCTCGCACTTCGACGTCGACACCCACCTCGATGACTGGGTGGCCTGGGCCTACCGGCACGCGCTCGATGAGCGGGTCATCGCATTCCTTCGCTTCCGGCCCGAGTTGCTGTTCGATTTCGACCCGGCCCACAATCCTGTCGCGTTCCCATCGCCGCGCTCCTGGGAGTTCGCCCACCGCAGCCTGCAGAAGTTCGGCGACCATGCCGAATTGCTGCAGGGCGCCCTGCAGGCCTGCGTGGGACCAGCCGCCGGCATCGAGCTGGGCGCTTTCGTCAACAGCCTCGACAAGATGCCGGATCTGGACGACATCGTGGCCGGCAGACCTGTCCCGGTACCGGACGAGATCGACCTGCAGTACGCGGTCGCCGCCGCGTTGGTGGGGCGTGCGATCCGGGCCCAGGACGGCGCCGAAGCGGCCCAGGTCACGGGTCGCATACTGGATTACGCCGGAAGCTTCCCACAACGCGAGATGGGCGTGATGCTGGTCTCGGATCTGCATCGCGCAATCGGCGAACACCTGTTCCAGGTGCCCGAGTTCGCGACCTGGGCCAATGCGGTCGCCGATGTGATGCTCTACGAATGACAGGCGCGGCCCGTTCGTGGTGACGCCCGAGGCGCTGCGCAACCCAAGCCACACGTGAACGGTTAACCGGAGACCATGGATCTCGACGCAATCGAAACCAAGCTGACCGCGGCACGTGCCAAGCTGATCCTGGACAAGCCGTTCCTCGGCGCGCTGGTGCTGCGTCTGCCACTGGCGGCGGCCGACGCGAACTGGTGCGCGACGACGGCTACCGACGCGCGCAAGCTGTACTACAACCCGGCGTTCATCGATTCGCTGTCGATGGCGCAAACCCAGTTCATGCTGGCGCACGAGGCACTGCACTGCGCGCTCTCACACTTCGCGCGCCGGCAGCACCGCGTGCAACACCGCTGGGATCTGGCCTGCGACTATGCGATCAACCCGCTGCTGCTGGAGGACGGCCTGACACCGCCGCCAAACTGCAACCTGATGCCGCAGTATCTCGGCATGACCGCCGAAGAAATCTACCCGCTGATTGACGAGACCGACGAAAACGAGACGATCGACCAGCATCTGTTCGACCAGGACAACCAGTCCGGCGGCGGCCAACAGGGTCAGGCGCCCGAGAAACCGGAAAGCCGGCAGCAGCGACCGGGAGGCGGCGGCGAGAACAGCGAACCCGAGGACGACCGCGAGTCAGGTGGCGACACGCCACTCGATCAGGAATCGCGGCAGGGGCAGGGAGACGGGGCCAAGCCGATGGACGCAGACGCCTCACGCTCGGAACAACAGCAGCGCGACGACGACCGAGACGGCCGCGGTGAACCGACGCCCCCGCCGCTTGGCGCAGAGGAACGCCAGACCCTCGAGGTGCAGTGGCAGCAGCGCCTGGCCGGCGCCGCGCAGCAGGCGATGCAGGCGGGCAAGATGGGCGGCAGCATCGCACGCCTGGTGGATCACCTGCTGCAGCCGCAGTTGCCCTGGCGCATGTTGCTGGCACGCTACGTCACAGCAATGGCCCGCGACGACTTCACCTACATGCGACCCTCGCGGCGCGAAGGCGAAGCGATCTTGCCGTCGCTGAAGAGTTCTCAGGTAGAGATCGTCGTAGCGGTGGACACCAGCGGTTCCATCCGGGCTGCCGAGATGGACGAATTCCTGTCCGAGGTCTCTGCGCTCAAGGGCCAGATGCGCGCCCGTGTCACACTGCTCGCCTGTGACAGCAGCCTGGCGGAAGGCGCCCCCTGGGTGTTCGAGCCATGGGAGGAGTTCCGCTGCCCGGCCGAGATCCATGGCGGCGGTGGCACAGACTTCCAACCGGTGTTTGAATGGCTCGAGACCCAGGGACAGCGTCCGGAGTTGTTGGTCTACTTCACCGATGCGCAGGGACGCTTCCCGGCCAGCGAACCGAACTATCCGGTCATCTGGCTGGTCAAGGGTAGAGAATCCGTGCCCTGGGGGCAGCGGGTTCAGTTGAACTGAAGCCAACCGCCGGCGGCGTGCCGCGCGGCACGACGAAGGCATATGAACCGAACCAACACCGCGCCGATGGCGACACGCCTGCTGCTCAGCGCGCTCCTGCTCTTCACGCAGCTGCCGGTTGCCTGGTCGTTGGACACGCGGTTGCCGGATCTCGGCAACTCTGCCGGCAGCCTGATGACGCCCAAACAGGAACGCGAACTCGGTCGCGCCTTCATGCGTAACGTGCGGCGCTCGCAGGCGGTCCTGGACGACCCGCTGCTGGTCGACTACGTGGAATACCTGGGGCAGCGGCTGGTGAGCGCGAGCGCGGCGCGTGGCAGCTCCTTTTCGTTCTTCATGATCGACAACCCGCAGATCAATGCCTTCGCGGGCCCGGGCGGTCACATCGGGATCTACACCGGCCTGGTGCTGACGACCGAGACCGAGAGCGAGCTGGCCGCGGTGGTGGCGCATGAAATCGCACACGTCACCCAGCAGCACCTGATGCGCGCCTGGGAGTCGACCAGTCGAATGAGCATCCCGAGTGCGGCCCTTCTGCTCGCGGCGATCGCGCTCGGCGCTGCGGTCGGCGGCGATGCGGCCGCCGCCGCCGCGGTCGGCGGCCAGGCCGCGATGATTCAGCAGCAGATCAATTTTACCCGGGCCAACGAAAAAGAGGCGGACCGGGTCGGCATCGATATCCTCGCGGAGTCCGGCTTCGAGCCGCGTGCGATGCCGACGTTCTTCGACCGCATGGGCAAGGCCAACCGGGTATATGCGACCAAGCTGCCCGAATTCCTCATGACCCACCCCGTGACCACGAGCCGGACGGCCGATGCGCTGGGTCGCGCCGAGCAGTTTCCCTACCGCCAGAACCCGGAGGACCTGCGCTACCACCTGGCGCGGATTCACCTGCTGCAGCGCCAGTACGATCGTCCGGAAGAGGCGGTGCGTGAACTGCAGCTGATGCTCGAGGACGGGCGTTACCGCAACCGGTCCGCGGTTCGCTATGGGATCGCGCTTTCCCAGGTACGGGCGGAACGGTTTGACGAGGCCGCCCGCACCCTGGATCAGCTCATCGAATCCCATCCCAGAATCGTGGAATTCATCGTCGCCCGTACGCAGATCGACATCGCCCGGGGCGCGAGCGCGAGCGCACTGAGACGACTCGAGGCGGCGCTGGCCGAGAAACCGGCAAGCTACGCGCTCAACCTGACCTACGCAGAAACCGCGCTGGCGCTCGGGGAACCCGACGCCGCGCTCAAACGACTGCAGCGGTTCCTGGATTTCCGTACCGACGAACCACGCGTCTACGAGTTGCTAGCGCGCGCCGCCGCCGACCAGGGGAGGGCCGCGCAGGGGCACGAGTATATGGCCGAGTACTACTACCAGACCGGCGATCTGAAGGGCGCCATTATGCAGTTGGAGATTGCGTTGAAACGACCCGAATTGAACTTTTACGAGATATCAAAACTCGAATCGAGGCTGGCAAAATTCAAGGCGGAGCGGGACGACGAAGACCGGGGGCGGTGAAATTCGGTCGGCGGGATTGTCCCATCGAAATTTTTTACAGGGCCATAAAACAGGGTTAAATGCTTGCCAAAGCCGATCCATCCATTATGCTAGCCGCTTGACACGCCTTCGCGTCGGCGCGACACCTCGCGTGCTCCGCGCAACTGCCGCAGCGGTCCGTAGAAGACCGGCAAACGGGATCGTACCGGGCCAATGACGACTCGTGATAACAAAGCATGTCAATAGGAGGAAAAGCGATGCGGAAAACCGCGTGGTTGGCGACGGCGGCTCTCTCACTGGCCGCCTGTTGGGCCCTCGCGAGCACACCGCCGACGACGGTCGGGGCGGCCGCTGCCGACGTGATCGATCTCGGCAAGGAAATCGCGTTCGACCGCAAAAAGGGAAACTGCCTCGCTTGCCATCTCATGGACGACGGTGCGAGCCCAGGTGACATCGGGCCACCGCTAGTCGCGATGAAGGCCCGGTTCCCTGACCGCGCCACCTTGCGTGCGCAGATATGGGATGCCCAGGTGGCCAACCCAGCGACGCGGATGCCGCCGTTTGGCAAACACCAGGCGTTGTCAGAGAAAGAAATCGACGCCGTCGTCGACTACCTCTACACGCTCTGAGAACCAACTAAACCATCATTTAATTACCTTTAGGAGAAATTTGATGACCACGAACATCAAACGCCGGGTCTTTCTGAAAGGCTCCGTCGCCGCTGGCACCGTCGGCGTCGCGGTCGGCGCCGGCCTGCTCGCCCCTCAGGCCGTGCTTGCCGCGTGGGACGAGAAAGCGTTCAAGGCCGAGAGCGTCGACGACGCGCTGGCCGCCGCGATGGGTGACGCATCGCATGCGGCCTCGGACGAGATCAAGATCAAGGCGCCGGACATTGCAGAGAACGGCGCGGTCGTCCCGGTGTCCGTATCCACCGACATGTCCGACGTGGAGTCGATTGCGCTGCTGGCCGAGGGCAACAACACCCCGCTGGTCGCCACCTTCATGCTGGGCGAAGGCGCAGTCGCGGACGTATCGACCCGGATCAAGATGGGCAAGACCAGCGACGTGATCGCAGTCGTCAAGTCCGGCGGAAAACTGTTGTCGGCGCGCAAGAGCGTCAAGGTCACCATCGGCGGTTGCGGCGGTTGATCGGCGTCACCGAACCCATCCCGCAACTGCGAACGAATTCGAGGTAGATAAACATGGCTAAAAGCATCAAGATCCGCGCCAAACTCAAGGGCGACACCACGACCGTCAAGTGCCTGATGACACACCCGATGGAGACCGGCCTGCGCAAAGACAGCAAGACCGGCAAACTCATCCCGGCACACTTCATCAACGAGGTCACCGCGGAATCCGGCGGCAAGACCGTCATGTCGGCGAACTGGAGCGGGGGCATTTCGAAGAACCCTTACCTTTCCTTCGGCTTCACCGGCGGCTCCAAGGGCGATGACGTGACCATCAGCTGGAAAGACAACCAGGGCGGCTCGGACTCGGAGACCGCGAAGATCAGCTGATAGGCGACAGTCGCAGGACCAAGTGGCAGACCCCGGGAGCGGGGTCTGCCCAAGCCGCTGCGATATCGAGCGCAACAATGCGATTCGCCAAACTGGTCCTGACCGCGATCTGTGCGCTGGGCGTATCGCTAGCGATAGCCGACAAAAGGGCGACCGACACCACGCCCGCCGAAGATCTCGAGGTCTACCGCGCCTATTTCAACAAGCGGTTCCCGGGCGTCCCGCTCAACGAGTTCGGCAACGGGGTTTACTCGATCGACAAGGCGGCGCGGGACAACTGGGAAGCCATCGAGGAATTCCCGCCCTATGGGCCGATGATCGACGCCGGTGAAGCACTCTGGAAAACGCCTTTCGCAAACGGCAAGACCCTCGGCAGCTGTTTTCGGAACGACCCTGCACAACGCAGCAACTACCCGCATTGGGATGCCGAGCGAAAGATGGTCGTCACGCTGCCGCTGGCGATCAACGAGTGCCTGGCGGCCAACGGCGAGCAACCGTTGGCCTACCAACAGGGTAAGATCGCCGACCTGCTCGCGTTCATGTCCCACGCGTCACGCGGCCAGAAGATCGCTGTCGAGGTGCCGGACGACCCGGACGCGCTGGCGGCATACAACGCCGGCAAATCCTTCTATTTCGCGCGCCGTGGGCAGCTCAACTTCTCGTGCGCCGCGTGCCACATGGAGAGCGCCGGGATGCGCTCGCGCGCGGAAATCCTGAGCCCGGCGCTCGGACATGCGTCCGGCTGGCCGGTGTACCGTTCGAAATGGGGCGAGCTCGGTACCTTGCACCGCCGCTTCCACAGCTGCAACGAACGCGTTCGGGCGAAGCCGTTCGAGGCGCAGGGCGAGGAATACCGCAACCTCGAATTCTTCCTGACCCACATGAGCAACGGCATCGATTACAACGGGCCCTCGGCACGCAAGTGATCCGACGCCGGCGTTGACAGCGCGCCCGCCCCCTCCGGGCTTTCTCGCAACCCGGGCAGCCATCGACTCAGGGAGCCGAACGGATACTCGCCAGTTCCTCGTCGTCTATCAGGCCGGCCTGTTGCGTTGGCTGGGCATCGGCAGGCGCCTCACCGGGAGCGTCGTCCGGACTGACGACCTCCACATCGCCGTCGTCGAGTGCTGCACCCCGGTGGACAGGCCCCTCACCGTGCGGCGACGCAGGCGCGTCGTCGGGATCTGGCCCACCGATGGCCGCCGGTTGATGCATCGCCGCGCCCGGGATCTCCGCATCGCCCGTCTCGCCGGGCACGACGCCGTTGCTCGCCCCCCCCTCGGGTCGGTCGGCCGTGATCCCCTCAGAAACCGCCGGGCCCTGCCCATCCGGCGCGTCGGATACCCCGTCCTCGCCGTCGTGTGCTGCAGGCGCCAGCTCCGGCGCGCTCGCGGCGGCGAACATGGTCGAGTACTCTTTCAGCATCCGACTCATGGTCTCCATGCCGACCTGCAGCTCTTCGGAAAGGCGACGGTTCTCCTGACGCAGCGCTTCGAGCTGCCGCTGGTCGCCCACACAATCGGTGGCGGACGGTGCCCCGGTAGTGGACAGGGCATGGTAGTGATCCAGCAACGCCATCAGGTCCTGGTCGAACCGTTCTGCGGCACTGGCGGCGCGCTGTCTGCAGCTATCGGCAAACCGCTGGAGCACCGTCCGCTCGGCGCCCAGAAGCTGTGATCGTGCGTGGTCCAGTGCGGTGCCCGAAAGGCCCACGCCCTGCTCCAGGAACCGCGCGATTGCCTCTTCCCGGTCACCGGCCCGCTGCCGGACACGCGCAACCAGATCCTTGGCGGCCCGGGCATCGCGCCGCCGCATAGCTCGGTTGCGAAACCAGGAGACGCTGAGGAACAGCAGCAACAGCAGCAACGCCTCGATGCCCAACGCGACGATCAGATAGCTCATCGCATGGCTCATGCTGCATCCTCGCGAAGCGGTGTCTCGGCAGCCCCCTGCACGGCGGCCCCGGCGTCGATCAGCAAGTGTTCGGAATCCGACGCCTCCCGTTTCGCGCGACGGCGCAGATACCACCAGCCGCCGATCGCGAGCAGCAGGAGATTGAGCCCGCCGAACAGGATCGCCGGCAGCCGCCAGGACGGTTCCGGCGATGTGGCCACGACCGGCTGCGCTGCCGGCACAGGCTCGGCCACCGGCGCCT
>CBFCWF010000087.1:0-15330 GCA_965601425.1 uncultured Chromatiaceae bacterium
CCAACGACCCCCACCATGTCAAGGTGGTGCTCTAACCAGCTGAGCTACGCGCCTGCAAAGCAGGAGCCGGACTATACCGGTTTCGGCGCGCGGATCGCAAGTACCGGAGCGCCCGAGGGTGCGACCGGGGCATCGCGGACTGCAGAAGCTGCCGGCAACCGC
Organism: uncultured Chromatiaceae bacterium; assembly: GCA_965601425.1. GTDB lineage: Bacteria > Pseudomonadota > Gammaproteobacteria > Chromatiales > Chromatiaceae > Thiosocius. Next base: position 163 of record CBFCWF010000087.1, read on the forward strand.
GACCAACCTGCTTTCAGCGAGGCCCCGTCAGGCGACGAGTCCCCTGCCCTGCAGCGCCTTCAGCTGGTCGCGAATCCGTGCCGCCTCCTCGAACTCCAGATCCTTCGCGTGCCGGTACATCTGCTTTTCCAGGTCTTTGACCCGGCGACTCATCTGTGCCGGGGTCAGTGCGGCATATTCCACGGTTTCCTCGGCGACCTTGGCGAAACGGGCGGGTGAAGACGGCGCCCCCGGGTAGGCGGATTCCATGATGTCGGCCACGTTCTTCTGCACGGTCTGCGGGGTGATGCCATGGGCCTCGTTGAACGCGAGCTGCCTCTGCCGGCGCCGCTCGGTCTCGTCGATCGCACGACGCATCGAACCAGTGACATTGTCTCCGTACAGTATCGCCTTGCCGCGCACGTTGCGCGCCGCGCGGCCGATGGTCTGAATCAGCGACCCTTCCGAGCGCAGAAAGCCCTCCTTGTCGGCATCCAGGATCGCGACCAGCGAGACCTCGGGCATGTCCAAGCCCTCGCGCAGCAGGTTGATCCCGACCAGCACGTCGAACTCCCCGAGACGCAGATCGCGAATGATCTCGACACGCTCGACCGTGTCGATGTCGGAGTGGAGATAGCGCACGCGTATGCCGTGCTCGATCAGGTAGTCGGTGAGGTCCTCGGCCATGCGCTTGGTCAGCGTCGTGACCAGCACCCGGTCGCCGAGCGCGGCACGCTGCTGGATCTCCGACAGCAGATCATCGACCTGGGTGCTGGCCGGGCGCACCTCGAGCGCCGGATCGACCAGCCCGGTCGGACGCACCACCTGTTCGACAATCGCACCCGAGTGCTCGCGCTCGTAGTCGCGCGGGGTCGCGCTGACATAGATCGTCTGCGGCGCACGGGTCTCGAATTCCTCGAAACGCAGCGGCCGGTTGTCCAGCGCCGACGGCAGTCGGAAGCCGTACTCGACCAGGGTCTCTTTGCGTGAGCGGTCACCGCGGTACATGCCACCGAGCTGCGGGATGGTCACGTGCGACTCGTCCACGACCAGCAGCGCGTCGTCCGGCAGATAATCGAACAGGGTCGGCGGGCCCTCGCCCGGCGCACGCCCGGACAGATAACGCGAATAATTCTCGATACCGGAGCAATAGCCCAGCTCGACCATCATTTCCAGGTCGAACTGCGTGCGCTGCTGCAGACGCTGGTACTCGACGAGCTTGTTCAACTCGTGCAGGTGTTCCAGGCGCTCTTTGAGCTCAACCTTGATCGCATCGACCGCGGCCAGGATGGTCTCGCGCGGCGTCACGTAGTGGGTCTTGGGATATACCGTAAAGCGCGGCACCCTGCGCAAGACCTCGCCGGTCAGGGGGTCGAACAGCGAGAGTGTCTCGATCTCGTCGTCGAACAGCTCGACCCTGAGCGCCTCGGCGTCCGATTCGGCCGGGTAGACATCGATGACCTCCCCGCGTACCCGGTAGGTGCCACGGTGCAGCTCGACCTCGTTGCGCTTGTACTGCAGCTCCGCCAGCCGGCGCAGCACAGCGCGCTGATCGATGCGCTCGCCGCGCGACACGTGGAGCATCATGCTGAGGTACTGGCGGGGGTCGCCGAGGCCGTAGATCGCCGAAACCGTGGCGACCACGATCACGTCGCGCCGCTCGAGCAGCGCCTTGGTCGCCGACAGGCGCATCTGTTCAACGTGTTCGTTCACCGACGCGTCCTTTTCGATGAAGGTGTCTGACGACGGGACGTAGGCCTCGGGCTGGTAATAGTCGTAGTAGGAAACGAAATACTCGACCGCGTTCTGGGGGAAAAAGTCACGAAATTCCCCATACAGCTGGGCCGCCAGCGTCTTGTTCGGCGCGAGGATGATGGTCGGACGCTGCACCCGGTCGATCACGTTGGCGATGGTGAAAGTCTTTCCCGAACCGGTCACGCCCAGCAGCGTCATCCCGGCCTCGCCGTCGCGCAGCCCCTCGGTCAGCCGACCGATTGCCTGCGGCTGGTCCCCCGCCGGATCGAAGCGGCTGTGAAGCTGAAAGGTTTTTTTTGCCATAAAGGTAGTGAACGACTACAAATCAATCCGTTATGATATCAATCCATTGAGTCGCAGTGCGTCCGAACGAGGAGACCCGCCAAATTCCCATGAGCATCAAGCTGTCAACCCGTGTACAGGCGGTTAAGCCGTCCCCCACCCTGGCCGTCACCGCGCGTGCCGCCGAGCTGCGCGCCGCCGGCAAGGACGTGATCGGGCTCGGCGCCGGTGAACCCGATTTCGACACCCCAGAGCACATCAAGGACGCGGCACGCCAGGCCATCGCCGACGGCAAGACCAAATACACCGCGGTCGACGGTACCCCGGGTCTGAAGCAGGCCGTGGTCGAGAAGTTCAAACGCGACAACGGTCTTGACTATGCACCGGAGCAGATCCTGGTGTCGTGCGGCGGCAAACAGAGCTTCTACAACCTGGCGCAGGCGATTCTCGACCCCGGTGACGAGGTGATCATCCCGGCCCCGTATTGGGTGTCCTATCCGGACATGTCGATCCTGGCCGGCGGGGTCCCCGTGCTGGTTCACGCAGGCGCGGACCAACAGTTCAAAATGACGCCGGCGCAACTGCGCGGGGCGCTGACCGACAATAGCCGGCTGGTGGTCATCAACAGCCCGTCCAACCCGACCGGCATGGCCTACAGCCTCGAAGAGCTGGCCGCGCTGGGCGACGTGCTCCGCGACTATCCCAAGGTGGTGATCGCGACCGATGACATGTACGAACACATCCGCTGGAACACCGACCAGCCGTTTGTGAACATCCTCAGTGCCTGCCCCGATCTGGCGAATCGCACACTGGTGCTCAACGGGGTGTCCAAGGCCTACTCGATGACAGGTTGGCGCATCGGCTATGCCGGCGGGCCTGCGGAGGTCATCAAGGCGATGAAGAAGATCCAGTCCCAGAGCACCTCGAACCCGACCTCGATCTCTCAATACGCCGCCGAGGCGGCGTTGAACGGTCCGCAGGATTGCATCGCCGAGATGCTGACCCAGTTCAAGCTGCGTCACGACTATGTCGTCGAGCGACTCAACGGCATGCCGGGCGTCGAGTGCCTGCCCACCGACGGCACCTTCTACGTGTTCCCGTCGGTCAAGGGGCTGATCGATGCGATCGACGGCGTGAACGACGACCTGCAGCTCGCTGAACATCTGATCGTCCATGCCGGGGTAGCCCTGGTGCCCGGAACCGCGTTCGGCCTCGGCGGACATGCCCGGATCTCGATTGCAACCAGCATGCAGAATCTGCAGAATGCACTGGACAGGATCGAGCGGGTTATCAGCTGACCGTTATCTACCTACACCCGGTTCGGCATTCGGCAACGGCGTCCACGGAGCGGCCGCCCGAGACATGCAAGGAGGCTGTTCGACATGGACGTCGAAAATTCATCGCCGCGTCATGCGCGCGGACTCACCCTGGTTGAACTGATCACGACGCTGGCGCTGGCCGGTGTCTTACTGGCCGTCGCGGTACCGGCCTGGTCGGAGCTCGTCGACCGCTCGCAGGTCACCACCACCGCGAACCAGCTACTCACCGCGCTGCGCTATGCGAGAAGCGCGGCCGTGAACCGGAACCGCATGATCGGCCTTTGTCCAAGTGACGACGGCACGCACTGTTCCGGCGACCCGTTCGGCTGGCAGCGCGGCTACCTCGTGTTCGAAGACCGGGACGGTGATCGCAAGCGCACCGACGACGAGCCACTGCTGCGGGTGCAGGATCGGCTCCCGCAAGGTATGCGCCTGTACAGCACGGCCGGGCGCCCGGCGATCCGTTTTGACCCGGACGGCGCCGCCTGGAGCACGAACACGACCTTCAGCATCTGCGCCGGAGAGCAGCAGTGGGCTTATCGCGCCGTGGTGCTGCTCGGGACCGGGCGCGCACGGGTCGACCGACGCCTTCCCGGCAACAAGGCCATCCGTTGTGGCTGAGGCCCAACCGGCGCTACGCGCGACGACCCGGGCAGTGCCTTAGCCGATCCAGTCTTGACCGGACCGGCCAACGAAAGTAGCATTTGCGCTCGTCTTTAATCCCCTGTGGCGCAGCGGTAGCGCAGCGGACTGTTAATCCGTTGGTCGTTGGTTCGAATCCAACCGGGGGAGCCAATTTTCAGAAATGCCGGTTCGAGTGCGCTCAGCCGGCGTTTTTGTTTCCAGCGCAATCACGTTTTTCGCAAGCAGGTCAAACGGTTGGCGATATGCAGCCGTGAGCTGACCGTCCTTCCAGCCAAACGTAGATGAGGGAACGGGGTGGCAAACGACATAATCCCACGCTGCGTCGTCGGTTAACGCTACAGACACTGCAAACCAAATCGTACTGCTCGAACGGATCGCTTTTTGTGAGCAGCTGCCGCTACGCGGGTACTGCGAGACGGCCGCTTTGCGCACGAAGCTATCCGTCGCTGGGTGATTGGCGACCGGCAGGTCATGGCCGACTGCGGCGGTGGCCCGTACCGAGGCGAACGGCCGGTTACGAGAAAGCTGACGGTGGAACTGGGTGCGGTTGACCCACGGTCTCGGCACCAGGGCCGCCAGCCGTGCGATGAAGTCGAGCGGTTCGAAGATGACGTGCGTCGGCTAACTCAGCACCCTCACCGTTTCGCAGCCAGCGCCTAGAATTACAGCACCCGAAATAGGAAATTCCCGCCTATACTTTCTGTTCGATATTGCTACGTATGTCGGCCTCGCTGTCCCGGCTGTCAGCCATCCAGGGGAAGGAGCAGAATGACAACGTTTAATCTGGCGGGTTTCGGTGCCATCGAGGCGCCACCGATCACGCTGGCCGACAGCGCTGATTCAGTCACTGTCGAGGCGCGATTCACGAACGGCGTGTTGTGGATGACGGCCGGGCAGAAACTGCAACTCAGCGCCCGTTTCACCAACCAGGGTAGCAACCGCCGGCGCCTGATCCTGAGCGGAACATTCTCGCCCGCGGCGAAGCTCGTCGGCAGCCAGCTCGAACTCGATGACATCGAGCTTTCGATTCCGTTCAGCGGTGCCACCCCAACACTCGATGACGGCCGCGCGGTCACCGGCAGCGGAGGCGTGCGCTGGGTCCTGCCGACGCTGGCGACTCGCCTCGGCTTGACCGAGATCGGTTTCGATCTGACCGTAGAGACTGATGGTGACGAGACAACGTTCGGACTCGCGCTCGCTGCGCCTGTTGCGATCCCGAATGCCTACCTTCAGATAGATGACGGGGCCGTCGCGCTAACCGTGCTGCCGGCCGAGCAGGCATTCGAGATCGCGTTGCAGGGTAACGGCGGGTTAAACAGCGCGGGACGCACCAAGGTGAAGAACACGCTGAAACCGCTCTTCGGCAACATCGATCCACTGGCCCCGGTGCCGTCGAGCGTCGCTTTCCGGCGCCGCTTCCACCTGGCGTCTGGCGGTATGCCGGACATCGCTGTGCCCACCGGGCCGGCGCTGGTATCACTTCTGCCGGACTGGGAAGGCGGCATGGCGCCACCGTTGACCCTGCCAATGCCCGAGGGGCTCGGCGTCGACCTGGGACTGCCGGAGCTATCGATGGGCTTCGACGAAAGCAGCCCGGCACCGACCGATTTCGGCATCCGCTTGACAGACTGCGGCCTGCACTTCCCGCAACTCGGCGCGATGCCGGCATTCGATCTCGCCGGGGCGCTCGAAGTCGTCAAGCAGGGATCGGAAACGGTCTTACGCTTGCAGCCCTCGCTGCCCGGCGGCGTCGATCTTCCGGGCTTTGTCGCCTTCTTCGTGTCGCGCCTGCGCTGGCTGGCCGATGCCGCGAATCTCGACCAATTGGCCGAACAGTTGCATCTCTCGCTCAGCGAGCTCGAATGGGAACAGCTTTTCCGCGGGTTGTTGAATGCCGACGGGACATTGCCATCCGGGTTCGACGCCGCACTGTCGACCCTGTTCGACGAGGCGATCGACGTGCTGACGCCGGGCACGCCAGTGGAGCGTGTATTTCTGGTGGCGTTTTCGGCCTTCGAAGACGTCGCCGACGACGCTTACGGCCGCCTTTGGCAGGCGCTGCTCGATCTCGCCGGCGATCCTCGCCTGACGAGCGGTATCGGCGACACAATAGCTGCAGTGCTACAGTTGCTCAGCGACTCGCCGAACATCATGCGGCCGGCGGTCAAGGCGCTGTTTGGGATCGCGACGCTGGACCTCGATGGGATCCTCACCGCATTGGTCGAACTCGGCCTCGAACGTCTCGATGACGCCCGTGCGTTCCTGAACCTGCTGATGCATGCCCTGGCCGGCGCGATCGGCAACGCCGATCCGGGTCGGCTCGCCATTGCATTTATGGACCTCGCGATGGCCGGCGACGATCCCAGCACGAATGTCTCAGTACCCGCATTGATCGGCGCACCCGGCATCGTGCAGACACCCGATTTCGAACTGCCGGCTGTACCGGCGCTTCTGATGTCGGCGCTGGGAGGGCTGGTTGCCAGCATCCCGGGTTTCGTGCCGCGCCTGCCGACCAGCGACTCGCTGTACGAGGTGATCCGTAACATCGCCGGCGGGCTCGGTGAGGTGCAGGCTATGTCGGGCATTGATCAGCTGTTCGATATCGACAAGATGACCAAGCTGATCGGTGCGATCATCGACTACAGCGCCGCTGACCTGGATCGCGAACTGATGCTGTTGCGCACCAGCCGGATGCCGGTGCTCGGCGCGGCAGTGACTATCATGGCGACGGTCAAGGCGGCGCTGACAAATGCCCTGCCCTGGTGGGACCTGATGGGCAGCAACATCGAGCACGATCCACAGTTCAACACCAAGGTGCTGCCGCGGCCGGGAACCGATAACCCCGATGCCGCGTCCGGCAAACGCAAGTACCTGATCTTCAGCGATGTGCACCGTGACAAGACGGCCGACGACCGCGGTTTCCTGAACTTCGGTTCAATCGACCACTTCATGCACAACCGCGATCTCTATGCGCGGGTGCTCGACTGGGCCGATGATGAAGGCTACACGGTGATCGAGGCCGGCGACTGCGAAGAGCTGTGGTACATACGTGACTTCGCCGACTACGACGGCCCGGCCGCGGAGATGGCCCAGATTGTCGCCGGGAACGGGATGATCTATGACCAGCTGAAGAGGTTACACGAAAACGGACGCTTCTACCGCGTCAAGGGCAACCACGATTCCTACCTCGACCTGCCGGCAGTACGCAATGTACTCGATGCCGCGATGTACCACCCCCCGACAACATTCAATCGGGAACCGTTCGAGATCTACGACTTCATCATCATCGAGGGTGTCAAGACGCTGCAGGACGCGTGGCACGGCGGCGGTCTGGAGACGCTGGTCGACCTGGTGAATGGCGACCTGGCGATCGACGATTACCTTGAAGACACGCTGCAGCGCGTACGTGGCTATGCGATCGGACTCGATTCGTCGCGTTACACCGAGACCAAGCCGATGATCGTCGCCCACGGTCATCAGTGGGACTTCTGGAATTGCCGCGAAAACGAGCTGGTCGGCAAGATGATCTCGAACATGGTCGGCGTGCCGGCCGACCAGCTGCTCGACCCGCTCGTCGATGCCCGCGGCATCGCCTGGGACGGCGAGCCCGCCGTCAGATTCGGCGCCATCGCGGCCGATATGCCTGTGCTCAACAACTGGCTGGCAACGCGCCAGGCAGTACATTTTGCGCACAAGATTCAGCACCAGTCGACCGCCGACCGGTTGCTGGTCGACGACGTGATGTACATGGAGACCGTGGCCGCACTGAGCGCCACACTCGGTATCGAGATCGACCAACCGGGCGACGACGATCCGGACGAACGACTCGGTGCCGCAGACTATGCCGGCAAACCGTTAGATCGCTTCATGGCACTGCGCTTCAACCAGCTGTGCGTCGGCCATACCCATTTTCCCCAGTCTCAGCCGTACTGGGACATCGAGAGCCTTTTGTCGCCGCTCGGCGTGGGCAATTTGGTCCGCCAGGTGACCAATACCCTGTTCGCCGGCTGGGAACCGAGCCTCAACGTGATGCGTGCGCTGTACTACAACAGCGGCAACAGCGGGTGGCACGAGGGCGTGATCTGGGCGATCGAGATCACCGAACTGGGCCAGGCGCGGCTGGTGTACTGGACCCGCAACTCGCTCGAGCCGGAGACGATGGACTGGGAGCTGCGCGGGATGCCGGCGGCACAGCGCGACGAACTGGAGGCACGGATCGACGGTGTCCGCGACCAGGTCGTCACGATGCTGCAGTCGCTCGGCGCGCAGCAGGCCCTCACCGCCGCAGCGGCCGTCGTTTCGGTTCCGGCAGCTTTCGTGGCCGGGATCGTCGCCCAGTCTTCGGACAACGTTGAGCTCGATCTCGGCGCGATCCTCGCCGATGCGTCGATCGAGGCGGAGAAGGTGGTCGGCAACCTGCAGTCGATGATCGGCGAGTTCATCATGACCGCACTGCTGCGCCAGGCCGATGCCGCGCAGCCACGCAGTTTCACGCTCCGGGTACCGATGCCGCCTGGCATCGAGGACGCCCTCGCCGGCGTCACCCACCTGCTGAATCAGATGAGCGATATCGATGCCGCGGCAATACCGAAGCTGGCCTGTGGCTGGCTGATGGTGGTACGCAACCTGCCGTTCTTCGGCGGTTTCGAGAGCCGCCGTGACGTGTTCGGGATCGACGACCGGGTGTTCTGGGTCGTTGTCAGCCTGCTGTTCCAGCTGCCGTCGTCGCAGGTGCCGAGTTCGACGCTGCCGCTACAGGCGGATGCCGCGATCGATGGCAGCGCCCTCGTCGTCATGCTCGTCGTCGGGTAAGCGGTCATGCAAGCCTACGAACTGCTGCTGCGCGAATTCGAACTGCGTCTCGACAACGACTCCGGCGGGATGGCCGTCGAGAGCAGCGCCGCGCTGCTCTCGATCGGCACACCACCGCAGGATGACCTGTCGATGCTGCCGGGCTTTATTCTAGGATTCGGCACACCCGAACTGGTGCCGGACGCGATCAGTAATCGATTCGGCCCGTTCTTCGAACCACCGGTCGAAGGTCCCGGGTTGTGGCTGCAGTCCACGGCCCTGATCGATGGCAGCAATGCACCGCGCTGGTATGTCGTATTTAACGCGGACGGCATCGATCTGTGGGGCGTCGATGCACTGCCGGCCGGTACGCTAGACGTACCGGGCATCCTCGCCTTCGGAGAGGCGCAGGTGCACGTTGCGCTGCGGGTGCGCGGTGCGAGTGTCACCGGGGCACGCTTCGAGTTCACCGGCAGTGCCACCTGCCAGGCCAATCTGGCGGGCCTCAGACTGGCCACTAGCGGCACTCCGAACAGCGATGGCACGGTAGACGGTACGGGCTCTTGGCGACTGCGCATCGATGTCGGTTCGACTGCATCGCTGGATGAACTGATCGATGACCCGGGACGCCTCCTCGACACGCCGTTCAGCGGTGAGTTGCACCTCGCACTCGGTTATACCGCGCTCGTATTCCCCGGCGGTCAGCTGCCAGTGACGACGGTCACGATCGATGCCCTCGCCTCCTCACCCGGTGACGGCCATCTGACCCTCGGGCAGCTGAGTTACCAACAGTCCTCGTTGGGTGATCTAACGCTCGGCGCATTGACCGTCACCGATGCCAACCTGTCGGCACAGATCGCGAACTGGACCAGCGACGATCTCGGACACCTCGAACTGGCCGGCCAGGCCTCGATCACGCTGCCATCGGTACTCGACAGCGCCAACACCGACACCTCTTTCACCGGTGCGATGCGTTTTGTGCGCGATGCCGACGGCATCCGCTTCGAGCTCGGTGCCGACCGCATCACGCTCGACCCGGCACTGAACCTGCTCGAACTCACCAACGCGCAGCTCACACTCGTCGCCACCCTCGACGACAGCGACTGGTCGCTGAGCGTGCGCGGGCAAGCGCTACAATCATGGCAACGCCTCGCGCGTCGCCTGCGCGGCGTCGGTCTGCGTATCCAGGAGGCGCCGGACTTCCCGCATCTGCTGTGTGATATGCAGCTGGACATCTCCGAAACCAATGGCCTGACGGATGCAGCATTCAGCCTAGACCTCGCGCTGGTAGACCCACCGGCCGGCGGCGACGCGCCAACGCCGTACGATGGTCCTTTGGGCCTGTTGCCGATCAAGGTCTCGGGTATGCGCCTACGGCTGACGGCCACGGTCGACGACGGACAACTTGTCGCCTGGCAGGTCGCCGGTCAGGGCGTGATCGCGAGCGGCCCCGGACTCAGCGAGGTGTTGCCGTTCTCCGATCTGGCTATCGAGGCGTCGGTCGGCGTGGCGCGCGACGACGACCCGAGCGTGCTTGACAATGCACCGAGCGATCACCACGGCGATGTCGAACTGGCACTGCGGGTTCGCAACCTGCCACCGCTGGTCGTGCCGGCGCTCGATCCGGCCGCCGGTACGATCGAGATCCTCGACGTCGCTGAACTGCAGGTATGGCTGTCCGATCGCCTCGAGGTCACGGCCGCGGTCACGCTGCTCGCCGACCTGCGCGGCGACGGTCTCGGTGAGGGTCTCGGCATAGAGGGATGGGACGCGCTGTTCACGCCGTTGGGCAATGCGATCGGTGGTGCACGTGGCTGGTTCCGTACCATCATCCCGTTCGACGACGGTCCACTGCGGGCCGAATTTGAGCTGCGGCTGGGCTCGCCGACAAAATTCGACCTCGCACAGTTGGCACGCGACGTCGTGGTCCGGATCGGTGGCGCGCTGGACGCCGCCGTGCCCGCGGAGGGCCGCGAGATCGACGATTCGCTGGCGCTGGTCGAGCCCGAGGCACTGCACTTTGCGGTCGAATTCGGTGCGGCACCGTCACTTGCACTGTCCGCCAGCGCGCTGTTCACGCTGGCCGGTGAATCGTTTGATGCGGTCCTGACGGTCGCCGTGGTCAACGGTACCCCGGAGCTGAGCCTGCTCGCCGGGGTCGATGATCCGATCCATATCGCGCTGAGCGCCGGCGAACTGATCGAACTCGGCACCGTGGTCGATCTCGAAAAACTGGTCGGCGACACCCAGTTCGGTGTCGCAGCGGCGAAACGCACCGCGGTGATCCAGCAACTCGAGGCGCTGCAAGATGCACTGACCGATCTCTTCAGCGCCCCCGGCATGCAGGCTGACCTGGCCTTCGAGATCCGCAATCTCGGCATTAGGTTCCGTCCGACCGACGGCGACCGCATGCTGCATGTCGGTGGCGCCGTCCGGCCGACCCAGCTGCCCGGGTGGCTGGAAAAGGTACTGCCCGGCGGCGGTCCGTCCGCGGTATTGTCGAGCAGCCTGTCGTCGGTGCGCATCGAGCTGCAGATGCCGACCGCGGCGGAAGGTGCGACGCGCGTCGAGCCCTTGTTCGAGTTCGACTTTGCGCCGCTCGTTGGGGCACCGGCCGGCTCCGAGGTGTTCCGACTCGTCGTGCGCTCACTGATGGTCGAGTATAACTGGGCCTCGAACGCGGTGCGCGTCGGCTGGGATGTCGGCTTCGATCTGCCGACCGGTAACATGGTCGAGACGATCGGCAGCGGGATCGCGCTGCCCGACCCCAGCCCGACGTTCCAGCAACTCGCCAGTTCCGGCAAATTGGGCGTGACGCTGACCAATCCGCCGATTCCGACGGTCGAGTGGAGCTGCACGTCCGGCGATCCGGAAGACACGACGCAGCGCGGCGTCGAGTTCGTGGTCGGCATCCCCGGACAACGCTTCGTCACGCTGTTCTCGCGCCAGTTCTCGTTGTTCCCGACCTACCAGATGGGCCAACCGGCGCTGGTGCTCGACGGCGGCCTGATCCTCGGCAATCCGCCCGACGACACCGCCACGGATCCCGACGCATTCCATCTGCTGGTCGACCTGCAGGGTGGTGTCGTGCAGATCACGCCGACGCCGCTCGGCCTGATGTTGAACCCGGCGGCCCTTGTGCCGCCCTACCTGACCCCGCAACCACCGTACTGGTTGTTCCCACCGCACTACATGGCCGACCTGTACGCGAATGCGATCGTGTTCAACTTCAACCTGCCCGGTGTGCTGGGTATCGCGGCCACGCTCGAACGGCCGGTGCCGTCATTGAGCCTGCCGGCCCTGCTCGAACTCGGCCTGCTGGCATTTTCCGGCTTCGAGGTCGCACGAATTCCGGCGGACAGTCCGATCCGTGAGGTCTGCTACATCCGTCTGTCGCTGGAGGCCCGACTGCCGATCGTGGCTCTGCTCGGCGACCGGCCAGTGCCGACGCTCAACGTCGACCTGGAGGTGAATGCCGCCGATCTGCTCGAACTCGCGATGCACTTGGTCAGTGGCGTGCGCGATGTCTTCGAGACCGGTAGCGACCTCGGTAACGCATTGATCGAGGACCCGGATCGCCTGGTCGCTGCGATCCCAACCGCCGCGCGACGCTTCGAGACCGAGATCGACCTGCTCGGATTCACCGGGTCGGGCTCGTTGCAGCTGCTGACCTCGTCCGATCTGCTCGAGGAACTGGTGCTTTTCCACGAGAGCAAACGCCGCAAACGGTACGGCGTCGCTGCACTCGACGACGCGTGCACCCAACCACCACCCGGCGGGCCGATCCTCGAAACCAAACCGATGCTCATGATTGAGACCACGTTGAGCTGGTCTGCCTATCTCAATCCGCGTGGCATGACCCCGTACACGAGCGCCTGGCAGGCGGAGCAGGCGCGTGCCGAGCGTGCGCTCACCACCGGCCTGGAGAACCGTAAGCGAGGCCTGGACCGATTCATCAAGGTGCGCGCCACCCGCGAGGCGGCGATGGTCAAAGGGATGGTCGAGCTGCTGAAGAAGAGCGACGATCCGGCGGCCTACCTCAAGCTCGCCGCGTCGACCTCACCAATCGTCGAGCGCTACAGCAAGGTGTTTGCCGAGGCGGTCGATCAGACCGGTCGCCGGCCGACCAGCGGTCGTACCCTCGGTGGCTGGGGCGTCCGGATGCGAAACGAAACGGTACGTCAGCTCGCCGATATGCCGATGTTCCACATCGGTCCCGGTGGCGAGGTGCCGACGATCGCCAAGGCAATCGCAGAACGTGTTTTGATGGCCCGGCGTGCGACCCGCAGCCTGGTTCAGGTCGAGACACTGCCAGCCGGCGACTGGCCGCAGGCCTACAAGGAAGTCGTCGGCCGATCGCTGACCGGCACGGCGCCGACCAGGGCGCGTTTGAAGGGGATCGCCAAGGCGGTCGATACGCAGATCGACCCTCGCCGGCCGATGGACCGGCGGCAGTATCAGGCGATCGAAAAGGGACTCGTCTCGTCGCTCGAATCGGCGCTGCAGGGCACGCGTCGCGGCAAGCTGGTCACCGTCAAAGATCTGTACGAACAGCTGACCAGCGACAAAGCCGAGCGCCGGTTCCGTGACCGCTGGACCTGGGACGACCGCAAGGTGACACGCCGCAAAAAGCGGTCGCTGTACAACGGTCCACGAAGCATTCGACTGCTGACCGATGTTCTGGTCGGCAAGCCGGGCATCATGTTCGATCCAGGCCGCAACGAGACGGTCGAACGCCCGGTCGGTTGGCAGGTCGTCGTCAGTGACCGTCTCGACCCACCGCTCGACATCGCGTTGACGCCGCCGCTGCTGCTCGATTCACCCCGTGCCGAGATCGCCGTGGTGTTCCGCGGCGGGACCTATTCGTTCGTTGTCCGAAGAGACGACAGTAGCGAGGTCAACTCGTCGCCGGTCCCGTCGGCACTGCTTGCCCACCCCGAGGCCGGCGCCCCAGGTCCGGGGCGACCCGCTAGACTGCGCGCAATGGTACGGATCGTCGAACGCACGGTCACCGACGTAGTCACGCGCCCTGCAGCGGACAGCTGCAGCGACCCGACCCTGTACCAACAATCGCTGTTCGCGCGACCCGAGTGCAGGATCGATCCAACCGGAGACGGCGATCTCGTCGGTATACATGGCCCGCTGTCGCTGGCCGATCTGCTGCGCGATGCAAGCGGGGCCTATCGGGTCTCGCCCGGTCCCGTGCTGGTGGCCGGCCTCAAACTGGAAATGCCACCGGTAGTCACAACCGGTCATCCCGACAATGAATTCCGCCTGACCGGGTTGTTGGCACCGGCGATCTCGCCTGGCGCCGCCGGTACCGTGCCTGCCGTCGATTATTCAGCTTACCTGGAAGGCTATAGCAGCCTGACGTTGCCGCTGCCCGGTGGCTATGTCGTCGCGCTTTCTGGCAGCTTTACGCTGATTATCGGCGAGCTGTGGGCAAACAGTCTTCCGGGGATGCCCGATGGTGACGCGCTGCGCTTCGACGGTTCACTGGTCTTGAAGAAAGGCAACGGGCAACTGTTCGAAGGATCTGCCCACGGCACCCTGGGACATTCGGCCGACGGCATCGATCTCGACATCCTGGTCGAGGTCAGCGTCGACTTCAGTCTCGATATTGAACCCGAAGGGCTCGAGCTGGCACGGGTGTGGAGCTGCACTGGCACCAATAGTTCCGGGCCATCGACGCTGACGGTGCAGGTGCAGGTCACCGATGGCGACCAGCTCGAGCTCTCGGCTGACGGAGGATTCGGTCTCTGCCTGGCGACCGCCGAACTCGAGATCGAACAGGTCGAGATCATCCCCGCAATAGAAGTCTGCGCGATGGTGCCGCTACTGAAGAGCAACGGTGAACCGGTGTTGGTGCAGGCCGAACTGCCGAACGGCACCCCGATACCGAATGTCTATGTGCCGAAACTCGTCGAAGAATGCGTGACCGTGCCAGCGGTAACGGTACCGGTACCAACGGTCGGCGAACTCGGCGCACCGGTAACTTGCACCGTCGCGGTCGAGTTTACACTCGGACCGCATCCGAAGATCGACTTGACAATCACGCCACCCGCTCAGACGGGGATCGACCCGTTCCTACTCGAGGACGTCGATTTCGGCGAACTGATTCCGATCGGGTGAAAAGCCGCTGCTAACACGACGCATATGCAAGTGACCGTCACACCGATCGAAATAGATGTCCAATGACGCCAAGAGCGGACTTGCCGGCTCAATTTCCGCTGGCGTTGAGGTGGCTGCACCTAACCTGGAAATCTCACGGTATCGATAGAAATAGGCGTCTGTCTGTTGCATAAAGTAAGAGCCGCCAAGCACTTACTAGTCCGACAATATCACACGCGACACTCATCGAGTATGTAGGTGCCGTTGGGCTCGTGAAACAACTTCT
>CBFCWF010000088.1:0-15257 GCA_965601425.1 uncultured Chromatiaceae bacterium
GCCATGCCAGTACCGTCTCGGTGAGGTTGCGCTTCACCGAAGGCAGGTGCCATTTCTGCGCGTACTGGCCAATCACGATGGTCAGCCGCACATCGCCTAAGCAACCCATCAGTTGGATCCGCCAGGCCTTCTCGCACTCCGGACGAGGTGGCAGGTCACCGGATTTTCCCGTTCCCGGATAGCAGAAACCCATCGGCAGGATTGCGACCCGCACGGCGTCATAAAACACGTCGCGCGATACACCCAGCCAGTCTCGCAGACGTTCTCCGCTGGGATCGTCGAACGGCACCCCGTTCTCATGAACGCGCCGCCCGGGGGCTTGCCCGGCAATCAGGATTCTGGCGCGCGGGTCGATCTGAAGAACCGGCCTGGGCCCCAACGGCAGCGATGCCTCGCACAGTCGACATCCCTGAACTGCAAGAATCAGCTCCACGAATGCGTCGTCGTCTATGCCGGCAGCCAGCTTCAGATCAGGCGGCGGGTGCGGTGCCGGCAACAAGTGGTGCAGACTGCGGCCGGTAGATCAGGTGATAGACCGCCGGCGTGAAGATCAGTGACAGGATGCCACTGAGGCCGACCCCGCCTGCGATGACGATCGCCAACGGCGGCCAGAAGTCGCCACCGGTGAACAGCAGCAGCGGCATGAACCCGGCCACTGTCGTCAGTGTCGTCGAGACGATGTGGCGCGTGGCGCCGATGGTTTCGTCGATGATGGCGGCGACCTCGCCCTGTCGCGCCAGCGGGTTGGCTCGGATCGCGGCAAGAACGACGATGCTGCCATTGATCGCGACACCGACCAGGCCGGCGCTGCCAATGATCGGGTTGAAACCGAGCGGGAAATCGCCGGCCCACAGTGACAGCATGCCAAGCCCGATCGAGAACACGGCGACCAGGCCGATGACGCCGGCCAGAGCGAACGAGCGGAACGACAGCACCAGTGTCGCGATCATTAACGTTGCCAGCACCGGGACATAGGTCAGCAACTGGCGGACGGCGCGCTGTTGCTCGGCACTGTCTCCGGCGAGGTCGATGCGGTAGCCCGGTGGCAGTTCGATATCGCCCGCGTCGACCCGTGCCAGCACAGCGCGCGTGACTTCGATGGGCAGCGCGCCCTGGCGCAGGAAACCCTGGATTTCGTTGATGCGTTCGCCGTTGCGGCGGGTGATGCTGCCTAGCTCCGGTCGTAGTTGGAGATCGCCGATCGCGCTTGCCGGCACCCAGTCACCGTGCGGCGTCACCAGGCGCAGTCCGCCGACCTCGTCGATCGCGTTGCGCTGGGATTCGTGCAGGCGGATCCGCACCGGCAGATCTTCGAGGTCCTCGAGCACGCGGCCCCCGATGCGGCCGTCGAGTGCAGCCTGGAACTGGCGCGCTACGTCGCCCAGCGTCAGGCCCGCGAGCCGGGCCTGCTGCTCGTCGGCTTCGAGCCAAAGCTTTGGGTTGCCGCCGAGGATCGACGCCTGGGTGTGCGTAATCGCCGGGTGCTGGTGCAGGATCGCACGCAAATGTTCACCGAGTACACGAAGGCGGTCGGGGTCGGGGCCGACAATTCGGAATCCAATGGGGGCCGAGATCGGTGGGCCCTGTCCGAACGCCCTGACGACGATCTGGGCATCACGGAAACGCCGGGTAAGGTCGTCCTGCAGCACTGACTCGAGGCGTTTTGCCGTTGCCGAGTCACCGACCCGCAGTACTGCCCGCGCATAGGCCGGGTTGTTGTCCTGCTCGCGCAGCTGGTTGTAATAGACCGGGGGTGAGCTCGCGCCGGCGACCCAGGTCGTGTGGGTGACACCGGGGTGTCGCTGGATGGCCCTATCGATGGCATGAAGGTTCGACACGGTATGGTCGATGCTGCTGCCGTCGGGCATCCAGACCTGGATTTCGAGCTGGTTGCGGTCGGCCGGCGGGAAAAACTGCATGCCGAGTGTGCTGGCGAGCACGAAACCCATGACGGGCAGCACCATCGCCAGCATGACGCTGATGACCGGGTGGCGCATGATCCCATTCAGCAGACCCCGGTAAGCACCGCCCAGCGCGCGACTCTGCACGCCATCGCGCCACCAGCGACGACCGCTGGCCTGTTCGGCATGGGCCAGCAAACCGGCCAGGGCGGGGATCACCGTCATCGACAGCGCGAACGATGCGATCAGCGCCAGCACCACGGCGATGGCAATCGGGCCGACGAAATCACCGACGTTGCCGGGTAAGAGGAACACCGGCATGAAGCCGAGGATAGTCGTCAGCGTTGACGCAAACAGCGGCGAGAACAGATGGCGGATGGCCGCGGCGACGGCCTCCGGTGGTGTGGCTCCGGCACGCCGGCGTTCGACGACGTTGTCGGTCATGACGATGGCATTGTCGATCAGCAGGCCGATCGCGATGATCATGCCGAAGATGCTCATCTGGTGGATCTGTTCGCCAAAGAAGGTCAGGCCGAACAGCGTCGCGCCGGCTGACAGCGGCAGGGCCGAACCTACGATCAGCGCCGGTCGCCAGCCCATCATGAACCAGACCACGACGACGATGACGGCGGCGCCGGCGAGCAGATTGCCGGCCAGGTTACCGAGCCGCTCCTCGGTGTAGTGACTCTGATCGAACACCGTCTCCAGCCTGACGCCCGGGTCGAGCGACTCGCGAAACGTCGCTACGGCATCGCGCGCGGTCGCCGCCCACTGATCGAGACGAATGGCCTCTTCGGTGCGCACCGCGACCAGGATGCTGCGCTGACCAGCGTGCAGGGCGACCTGCTCAGGCGGTTGCTGCCAGTGCTTGCTCACGGTCGCGATATCGCCCACGGAGACGATGCCGCCGCGGCCGTTGTCGGCCAACGGAACGGCGGCGATGCGATGAACCGAGTCCAGTGCGCCGGTCAGTTCGATCGCGAGGTCACGGTTGCGGCCACGCAGCGTGCCGGCTGAACGCCGTGCATCGGCTGCCGAGACCAGTGCAGCGAGTTCGTCAGTACTGATGCCCAGGGCTGCCAGTTCGGTGGCATCGGCGTCGACCCGGATCTCCTCGTCAGGCGCACCGAACAGCACGATCTGCTCGGTGCCCGGCAGGTTGCGCAGGCGGTCGCCCAACTGCTCGGCAACGCGATTCAGAATGCCCAGTTTTGTCTCGTCGCCGTGCTGCCACGCCAGCGACAGGATCATCGAGAAGGCGACCGCGCCGCGCTTGTCGTCGAATTCCGGCTTGCCGACGCCGACCGGCAGGTCGCCGGCCGCGTCGTCGAGACGATCACGGATCTTGGAGAAGACCTTTTCATTGGTGGATGCGTCTACCCAGTCCTGAACCTCGAGCGCGATGACCGAGATGTTGTTGCGCGAGGTGGACTCGATGATTTTGATCTCCGAGAGCTCGCGCAGCCGCTCCTCGATCTTTTTCGATACCAGCGCCTCGACCCGTGACGCCGACGCACCTGGGAAGGGGGTGATGATCGTCGCGTTTCGGGTCGCGATGCGCGGGTCCTCGATCCGCGGTAGCGACGTCAGTGCTGTCAGGCCGGCGACCAGCAGCAGGACGATGCTGAGTATCAGCAGGTGACGGTTGCGCGTGAATACGCCGAGTCTGTCGTGCGTTGGCTGTTGCATGGATCAGTATGGCTCGTTCATGATTTCCCGCCCGTCCCGTTGCGCCCAGAACGGCGCGCGCCGGGCGCGGTCTTCTGGCAGGTTCGCGTGCGTGATGCCGACGACCAGCTGCGACTCGGTAGCCACTGGTTCGATACCCGGTCCGGCGAACCGCATGGACAGGCTGCATCTGTCGAGCAAAGCAGCAAGGGCGGCAGGCGGTGCCCGGTTGGCGCGGTTTGAAGCGGATTTCATGGTTCTTGTTGAATCCCCGTCGCGATGCGGGTGTCGGCGGTCGTGACCCACTGGCCAGGCACGATGCGCTGCAGACCGGTGGTGATGATCGGCGTGCCCGAGTTCAGCCCGCCTCGGACGAAAACACGGTCGGCCTCCTGGTGGAGCAGCTCGACGGTGCGTTGGCCGACCTGGTGCGTCGCGCCGAGTCCGGGTGGCGAGTCGCCCGCCGGCTCGACGACATAAACGCGCCACAGGCCTCGCTCGCCTTCGGTCAGCGCCGCCAATGGCAACCAGTAACCCGGCTCGTCCACGTGTAATGTCAGGCGCAGGTTGACGATATCGCCGGGGCGCAGGGCGGTACCTGCATAATCTTGTTCTGTCGGGTCGAACAGGGCATCAACGGTACGCGTGCGAGCCGATCTCAGCGGCAGTACGACGCGTAAGCGCGCTGACAGTTTTGATTGCCCGTGGTCGAGTTCGTACACGCTGCCCGGTTGCAGCAGCTCGACCGCGTCCCCGGCCACGCCGATGCGGATCTCGGGTGTTGTCGATTCCTGCAGGCGCAATACCGGCTCACCGGTCGTCAGGACTCGCCCCTCGTCAGCCATGCGTTCGATCACGGTGCCGTCAAACGGTGCGATCAGGCGGCTCTTCTCGAGCTCGATATCGATTGTCGCGATGCGCTGACGAGCGAGGTCGAGCGCGGCGACAGCGGCACGCCGACCTTCGCGCGCCTCGTCCAGCCCCTGGCGTGACACACCGCCGGATTCCAGCACGCCGCGCAGTCGCTTCAGAGTTGCGCTTGCCAGGGCGAGGTTGGCCTCTGCCTCGGCCTGTGCCGCGACCAGCTCTGCGCGCCTCGCTGCCAGCCGATCGGTATCCAGCGTGGCCAGCAGGGAGCCCTTGCGGACCTGTGCGCCCTCGACCACCTGTACCTCGGCCAGACGGCCACGCGCGTCGAAGCCTAGCTGGCTCTCGCGGCGTGCCTGCAGCCGACCGGCGAACAGGCGTTGTACTTGGTAGCTTGGCTGGCGGTCGATAAGCCGGGTTTGGACCGGCAGGGCCGACGACCCGATCGGGTCACTATTGTTGTAGGCATCCGCGGGTGACGCAGGATCGCCATCGGGGCCCCATCTGACGTCGATGATGGCCGCCGTCGAGGCGGCCAACGCTGCCAGCGTCATCAGCGGCCACACTTTGGATTTGCTTGCCATACTG
This sequence comes from uncultured Chromatiaceae bacterium, assembly GCA_965601425.1. Lineage (GTDB taxonomy): Bacteria > Pseudomonadota > Gammaproteobacteria > Chromatiales > Chromatiaceae > Thiosocius. The sequence continues at coordinate 5,025 of CBFCWF010000088.1, forward strand.
GCACGACTCCCATTTGGTGCAGTGGTCAACAGCCCGGATCTGGACTAAACTAGACCGTATGGTTTGATAATAGAGCCCAATTACTGGACTGTCTAGTTCCGTTTTGCCGTGTTTCGCATGAGATAATTAATGACAGCAACTGCAGAACCCGTCAGGCCCGGCAGACCGAAGAGTGAACAGAAAGGCGAGGCGATTTTGCACGCCGCCGGAGAACTGTTCCTGTCAGCCGGTTACCAGGGCACGTCAATGGACGCGGTCGCGCAGCGTGCGGGGGTTTCCAAGCAGACCGTCTACAGCCACTTCGCCAACAAGGAGGAGTTGTTCAAGGCCTGTATTCGCGGCAAGGTCGCCGGCTACGGCTTTGACGAGACGACGCCTGATGGTGCTGGGGACCTGCGCAGCTCACTGCTCTCGATTGCGCGCCATTTCCTCGACCTGATGTTCGATCCGGAAGTGATCGCCATGCATCGCGTGGTAATGGCCGAGGCAGCCAGCCAGCCCCGAATCGCGGCGTTGTTTTTCGAAAGTGGACCCAAGCGCACCAAGGCCTCTGTCTGCGCCTTTCTGCAGCAACAGGTGGAGGCCGGGCGGTTGCGAATTCCGACCGATCGATTGCTCTATGCTGCGGTGCAGTTGTTGAACACTGCGGCCGGCATGTACCAGATGTCTTTATGGCTAGGTCTAATGCATAACGTCGACCCCGAGGAGGTCGATGCACACCTACAACAGGTAGTGGACGATTTCCTGGCATTGTACGACGTGCGCTGACTCGCTTGCGTCCGGCGCATCCGGGGAAGTACTGCTTTGTCGCTCACCCGTAACTCCAGGAAAAGGCTTCTTGGTCGTTAACCGGGGCAAGACCTACAACGATGAATTGGCAAAGATGAAGAGTGAATCCGAACTCGAACGTAGGCTATGCCGGATCATCGACCAGTTGCGGCCGCTGCGGCGTCCGCAGCTGTTCCTCGATCGCCCCGATGACCTGAACGCGAGCGTCTTTTGCCCCCGACGCAAGCATGCGGCCGTCCTGGAACAATGGCGCATGATGTCGATGGTTGAGCGGTAGTCGGCCGGGGTGACCCGGGGTTGCCAGGACCGCGCCCCTGCCGGGTGCAGTGCTGGCGCAGTCCGACCGGGAAAACCTTACTGGGTGGCAGTGGCCGCGAGGCGATGAAGAAACGCCACGATCTCGGCCGGCTCCATCCGCTGCGTGTAGTCTGCATTCACGAAATCCGCCTTGATGATCCCGTCGGCTCCGACGATATAGGTGGCCGGCATAGGCAGGCGAAAGCTGTCGTCTCCGTTGTAGGCCGGGATGTCGAGCCCGGCAGCGAGGTAGATGGGACGTAGCTCCTCGGCCAAGGTGAACACCAGGCCCAGCTGTTCGCTCACCGCGTTACCCGCGTCACTCAGGATCTCGATACCTATGTCGTGCTGGCTCGCCGTGTCGTGCGCGTGATCGGGATCCTCCGGCGCCATACCTACCAACTTCGCGCCTGCGGCCTCTATCTCGGGCAGCGCGTCAGCCAGTGCCTTCATCTCGAAGTTGCAGTAGGGGCACCAACCGCCGCGGCAGATGTTCAGCACGACCGTCGAATCCCCGAGGAAGTCCGCGAAACGGCGCATTTCACCTTGCTGGTTGCGAAGACTGAAATCAGGCATGCGGTCGCCGGCACGTAACGCACGCTCCTCGATCCGGGTGTCCTTCAACTCGGCCGTGGCCTGGGCCATGGTGGCGAGTACCTCGGCAGGCATTTTCTCTTTCGAGTGATACCTGATGATCGAACCTGATTCAGCGGCCGTGCTCGATCGAATCGCGATACGGCAAGGTCGTCGTCTTGGGCGAAGCTGGGCGTAGATGTGGCTCGAGGCTTCAATCGAAACTTACCGCTTTGATCGGTAGGAGGCCCAAGCTGAACCTCGACTATGGCTGATGGCTCAGTTCTTCTTGGTGAGCTTCAGGATGATATAGATCTTTGCCGGTACCAGAAGGAAGACGCCCAAGGTGATCAGGCCAACAACCAGGGCAATACCTTCGATCCCCCAACCCATTGTGGCTGGGGTAAACCACAGCAGGTACAGGCCTGCGCCGAGGAGCATGGCCCCCACGATAAAGAGCATTAACATCCACCGCATCACCTGGTGTTTAACCTTACATTGGCGCCCGCCATCAAAGAGGTCAGTTTCGATTGATCTTCAAGCATTGGAACCGATCAAGGTCGTGCTCGATCCAATAGCGATACTGTAACCTCGGCGGACGTGGCGAGCGAAACGTCGGCGAGTTTTTTGCACTCGGCATCGCTCGAAACTGGCCGCATTGGATTTTGCCGCTCACTCCGCCCGACGGTGGCGGGAATGCGCAGCGGTCCCAAACGGCATAGCTTTCGCGGAAGTCCTGCAGATGCTCCCAGAGACGAATTCGCCGGTGCCTCTGGCAAGCATTTCGGCAACGATGCAGGTCCAGCGCATCACCACATGCCGATGCGCTGGACCCGCAGCAGTGTGAACGCGTCGTCCGCGTTATCGAGGCAGGTCTGGCAGAAAGAACACAGTAGCGCCGGGGACGCACCAAAGCGCCGTAATCGATCCGGCCGCCTGCGATTTCCGCACGACCACCTTGTGACGCGCCCACCCCCAAAATGGCAACAAAAAGTGCCGTGTGCTATACCCGGTTGGAAGGGATGGAACGGCACATAACCAGGGGCGGGCATCATGACAATCGAACTCTACAATGACGGCAATCACAAATGCTTCTCTTTTGAAGACATCGTGAGCAGTCACGGCGTGCAGTCGAACCAGTTCTTGATCGTGGACGGGGGCCACGCGGCATTGATCGATCCCGGCGGGGACCTCACCTATCCCAGCCTGTATGAACACCTCAGCCAGGAGATCATGGTCAAGGACCTGGACTTCGTGATCGCGTCCCACCAGGACCCCGACATCGTTTCGTCGCTAAGCCATTGGATCGCAGGCACTGATTGCCAGATCGCGGTGCCCGCAGTCTGGGAGCGCTTCATACCGCACCTGTGCCGTTCAGCCAAGGTCAAGGAAATGGAGAAACGCCTGGTCGCCATCCCCGACAAGGGCATGGCCCTGCGTATCGGCGATTCTCAGCTGGTGGCGATTCCCGCCCACTACCTGCATTCGGAAGGCAACTTCCAATTCTACGACCCGGTCAGCAAGATCCTTTTCTCGGGCGACCTCGGCGCGTCGTTCGTCGACGGCGACGATGCCGGTGAGCCGGTCACCGATTTTGCCGACCATGTCTCCACGATGACAGATTTCCACCGCCGCTTCATGGCGTCGAACAAGATCCTTCGCCTGTGGGTCAACATGGTACGCGAACTCGACCCCGAGTCGATCGTCCCGCAGCATGGTCGTCCGTTCCGCGACCGGAAGGTCATCGGTGAGTTCATGAACTGGCTGGAGAATCTGCAGTGTGGCATCGACCTCATGACGCAGGACGACTACCGTCTCCCAAGACGTACCGCCGATTGGCTGTGATTCATGCCATTGCTCTGCTTGCCCGCTGATCGGGTACACGCGACCGATCATTGGCGCGCAAACCCTCCGCCCGCGACCGGCGATGCGTTGCAGAGCCGACATTGAGGACGAGGCCTGACTGATGGGAACCCGCCCGAGCGGATGCCTGCGATACCTGGTGAGGATAGTGCAACGTCAATGCAGGCAGTGTAGGCGAACCCTGTACTCTTCGTTGTCGCGGCAATGCACCGCCAAGTGCATCGCCGCACGCGCCTGTCGGACGTAATTGTCTGCTTACCCCCGATCCCCATTTTTTGGCGCGCCAAAGATCATCGCATTGGCATATCGACGTGCAGGCTGCACGCAGCCGTGAAGCGCTGCGTCATTATCTATCACGCATCATCCGCGAGACGCAGCCCGCTGAAGACCCAGCGGTCGTGCGGGTAGAAGAAATTTCGGTAGCTGGCACGTGTGTGGCCCGCAGTTGTTGCGCAGCATCCACCCTTCAATACGAACTGATTTGCCATGAACTTGCCGTTGTATTCGCCTATGGCGCCTTCGAGCGGCTTGAAGCCCGGATAGGCGCTATACGGTGTCGACGTCCAGTTCCACAAGTCACCATACCACTGACCTTGATCTGTGGCGGGGCCGGGATGCAGGTAGTCGCTGTCGGCGAAGTTGCCTTGGAGTGGTCGAGTTGCCAGGGCGCATTCGAGCTCGGCCGCTGTCGGTAGGCGCTTGCCAGCCCAGCGGGCAAAAGCATCGGCCTCGTAGAAACTGACGTGGGAGACGGGCTGATGTGGATCCAGGGGGCGTATGCCTCCCAGTGTAAATTCCCGCCATTCATCGCCACTTTCTGACCAGTACAATGGATGGCGCCAGTCACGCTGCTGGATCAGGTGCCAGCCGTCGGCCAGCCACAAGCGTGGGTCGTTGTAACCACCATCCTGCACAAACTCCAGGTACTCACTGTTGGTAACCAGTCGGTCGGCAAGGCGCCAGGCATTCAGCAGTACGCTGTGACGTGGCGCTTCATTGTCGAAATGGAAACCTTCGGCTGCAGCACCGATCTGTCGGATGCCGTCCTTGTACTCGACCCAATGGACAGGTCTGCTTTCCCCAAGGTGCACTTTCAGATCCGTGCGATAGATGGGAGCAAGTGAGTTGACCGAGAAGTTGTGCTTGATGTCCATGAGCAACAGTTCCTGGTGCTGCTGCTCGTGATTGAGACCCAGCCGCAGGCGGAAAAGAACGTTGTCACGATTGGAGCTATCGAGCGACGACAGTAGCGCCAGCATATGCTCGTCGACATAGGCGCGGTAGGTATACACCGTCTCGACAGTTGGGCGGGATAACATGCCGCGCTTTGACCTGGGATGCATGTGGCCAACGGTTTCATAGTAGCTGTTGAACAGGTAACCGAAGCGGGGATCAAACGGGCGGTAGCCAGGCAGAAAGGGCGTTAAGAGAAACGTTTCGAAAAACCAGCTGACATGGGCAATGTGCCATTTTGGAGGGCTGGTCTCGACAATCGATTGCAACTGATAATCATCAGTTTCCAGCGGTGAACAGATACCTTCGGTGTATGCGCGGGTCTCGCGGTAGGCAGCGATCCAGTCAGCCTCATCGTCTTGCAGGGTCATTGGTTCAGGCAAAATCGATCTCCATGTCCTCTAGGCCAAATGATGCCACAGTGCCCGTTGTTGGATACAGGCAGGTAGCCCTTGTCCTGGTGCCGTTTTGCTCCTGGGACAGTGGCTCATCGTATCCAATGAAACCTGTCGTGAACTTGAATCCCAGGCGGCCGCGGCCAATGCGGAGAAGGACATCACGGGGGTTGCTGGTGCTGTCGCGGAACCTGTTCGTCCAGGTACCGTAGGGATCGGCCGAGGAACTGACGGCGCTTTCTGGTCGGATCATGCAGGACAGGCGTCACCATCAGGTCACTTTGATCGCCTTTAAACCGGTCGTCGAACGCTGCTTGGAGGACTGGACGATGCGCCTCGTGGATCTGTTTGACCTGCCGGGGAAAAGCGGGCGCTGGTGCAATCGAACTACAGGCAGGACGATGACGACACCCTGCTGCCTGCGGAGGTGCACGAGGTGCATGCCTTTTTGCTTGGTGCGCGCTACGTCTGCCTCTCGTCTCCCTCCTCGACCCCGGCGGGCGGCGGCGCTAGCATAAGGCGCTGGGCCGGCTGTCGGAGCCGGCTGGGCTAAGGTTGCTTTTCTGATTTTCGAAATACCATCAGGTGCTGCGTAGGGAGCACCTGCAGCGTCTCCTCCCAGATCAGGCCAATATTGGCCATCTCCGCCCTGGCCTGGGCCTCGGTCATCTTGTGTAACGGCTTGGTCGGGAGTGCCTCATCGTCGCGCGGTACTCGACGAGGTAGACTCGGCCACCCGGACGCAGGGCTTCAAAGACCCCCTGCATCTTGGTTGGCGAACTCACTTGGCCCGCGATGGGTTACCGAAGATTGCGGATGGCCGGAAGATCGTCCATGCCAGAGGCGTTTCGGCGTGGGACTGCTCAGCTGCGAACTTGCCGGCCTGGTAGGCCGTGCCGCCGGCCTTGACGCCTTTGGCGCTCATCAGCGGGAAGCGTTTTACGCCGGCGCGCCCGGCGGCTTGGATAACCGAAGTGCAGCAGCATCGTGCAGTCCATCAAAGCTGATGCCTCGATCTGGTAATTTGCGCAAGATCCCGACGTTGTAGGTGGATGCATCGGCTCCGGAAACTGCATTGTCGACAGCCTCGACGTCGCCGAGAGCGCCATTGATGACGTCGCAGTCGCGCCGAGGGCGGGCTCGGGATTCACGCCCGGCCCTAACCATTACCACCGGGTGCATCCGGCCTGAAGCAATGCGTTGACAACGTACCTGCCAACGTACCCTGTTCTACCGAAGAGGGTTATGCGCATGATCTTTCCTCCACGGACAGTGACGTATGAAGTGCGTTCCGTTTCGGTTTTGCAGCCCGGCAAGTCTCGCTGGCGTCGCCAGACGTGACGCCCGATGCCGGGGAGTCAGCGGTCGAGTCGTCGCCGCCACTTGGCCGCCGGCGCGCAATGACGTTGTACACTCGGTCCAATGGACGCAACAAACCGGTGTGGCGCAGTAGGCTCGCCAAGACACGGTATCGTGGCAGATGCGACCACAACTCTGCAAAAGCCCAGGCCCCGGTCTGCCAGTCGCCCGCGGCGTTCAGTACATGTAGCCGTTCCCTGGCTTTCTCGCGTCTCAAGCCGTGAACCTCGAGCGTGGCCCGATCGCAGCTGAGGTCGATCCAAGCGACCCGGTCGGCGTAGCGCGACCGTCTGTAGTGCGCGATCTCCCGCCAACAGAGCGGGCAGGATCCGTCGAAGAACACCGTGGGTATGGCGGGCCAGTCGCCAGCCTTGATGGCAACTCGGCCGGAATAGGTGCCGGCAGTCCGGTTCGTCAGTCTCGTCGTCATGATCCAGTTACCTCGCTGTAGCTGTTTTCTCAGAGCTCGACTGCCGTCTCGACTTGCTGGGCTGTCTATGTATGTCGGCTAAATATACTACAAAAAATGAACAGATATGCGCGGATACCCCCGAAATGGCGCGAAGTGCGGATATTCTGTCCATGACAGGATGCTTACTGCTCGTTCGGCGCTGGGGATCGTGCCAATGCGTCCCTACTGCAGGCACGGGAAAAGGTTGGTGACGGATACTGCCCGAACCGCAACCTACCGCCGCCAGGACGTGCTCGGCCTGATGGCAATCTCCCCCCAGCTTCGTCGTGTCCGGTGCGGGTGCCTTGGCTACAGCGACCAGTGTGGATGGCTGGTAGCGGACGTTGGTTGAGCCCGGGTTCAATCCGCCGGTCTGGTTATTCGCGCCGGTCTGGATGTTCCTTGCCTAGCAGCGCCGGGACTCCACGACTCACAACCGCGTGCCGAAATCGCGGCACGCCGTGCCGCGACGTTTCGATGGAACCCGCATCGTCCGGAGGTTGGGTGGAGCGGTACTGCCAACAGAGGAAAGGTAACCAGCGAATTCGCCAAGCCTAGCGCCCCTTGCGAGGCGCGTGTGGTCATGACGGCTTGTCCAGCCATCGCAAAACCGAGAATTTCAACGACAAGGTTCACACACTATTGCCAGCTGCATGCGATGATGCGTGTGACCGCTGTGGTCGAGGCCTGAGTCAGTCGGATACCGGCTATCTTCGGAACTGGAGATCGTGGTCTTTTGGACCACGGGCTTTGATCGCCGAAACGCCACGAACCAACTCATCCGAAAACAACAGATACCGTGACGTGCTCGACGGAGACCTTTCTATGCCACCGCGTCGAGTTGATCAACGACGAGGCTACGTCCTTTGTTTTCGACCATGTACTCGAACTCGTCGCGATAGTGTTTCAAGAAGCTCTGTACCGGCCATGCGGCGGCATCCCCAAGCGCGCAAATCGTGCGCCCTTCGATGTTGTTGGCCACTTTGAGCAAGAGATCAAGGTCTTCTTTCCGGCCTTGACCGTTCAAGATACGCGTCAGCACGCGATAGAGCCAACCCGTACCCTCGCGGCACGGTGTACATTGACCACAGGATTCAGCCATGTAGAAGCGGGAAATGCGCTGCAGCGCTTTGACCATACAGGTGGTCTCATCCATCACAATCACGGCACCTGTGCCAAATGAAGAGCCAGCTTGTTGCAGCGATGCGTAGTCCATCGCGCAGTCCATTATGATGTCGGCTGGCAGAACGGGTACTGACGATCCGCCTGGGATGACAGCCTTGAGCCGACGCCCGGCAAGCATGCCGCCACTGATGTCCAAGAGCTCCCTGAAGGGGATGCCCATGGGAAGCTCGTAATTCCCTGGCTTCGCAACATGGCCGGATACCGAGAAGATCGCGGTGCCGCCGGAGCCCTCCGGTCCCAGGCTGGCATACCATTTCGCGCCTTTTCTCAGAACCGTCGGGACACTTGCGAGGGTTTGCGCATTGTTGATCGTCGTCGGCCTGCCGTAGAGGCCATGGTTGGCCGGAAACGGTGGCTTGAACCTCGGCTTTCCAGGTTTCCCTTCGAGTGACTCCAGCAAAGCCGTCTCTTCACCACAGATGTATGCCCCCGCACCGACGAAGCTGTGAAGATCGAAATCGATCTCCGATCCCATGAGTCGTTTGCCCAGAAGACCGGCATCGTAAGCTTCTCCAACGGCGGTATCAAAGCGCGGTAGGGGTCCATTCATGAACTCGCCGCGAATGTAGTTATAACCTACGGTCGCACCGATTGCGAAACCCGCGATGGCCATTCCTTCGATAATCGCGTGGGGGTTGTAGCGCAGTATATCGCGATCGTGACAGGTACCAGGCTCACTTTCATCCGAATTGCAGACGATATACCGCTGACCCGACAAGTTTCGCGGCATGAAGCTCCACTTCAGCCCTGTTGGGAAACCGGCGCCGCCGCGACCGCGCAAGTCCGATGCCTTGATCGTGTCGATCACCTGAGCGGGAGATATCTCGCCAGCAAGGATTTGACGCCAGGCGCTATAACCACCACATTCCTCGTACGCCGCGAGCTCCCATGGTCGATCCAGCCCGATGGTGCTGAGACTGATAAGTTGCTGTTTGATCGCCGTCACGCCAACCCTTCCAAAATCTCGTCAACGAGCTCTTTCGTCAAGTTCTCGTAGTACTGATGATTGACCATCATCATTGGCGCACCACAACAAGCCGCGAGACACTCTTCCTCGCGTTTGAGGTAGACCCGACCGTCTTCGGTGCTTTCACCCAAAGACACCCCCAGTGTTTGCTCAACGTGCTGAACAAGATCGTCGGCGCCACGCAGCATGCACGAGATGTTGGTGCAGATCGAAACCTGATTGCGTCCTACAGGGCGGGTTTCGAACATGGAATAGAAAGTGGCCACCTCGTAGACGTGAATGCGCGGTAACTCGAGGTAATCCGCGACAGCGTCCATGATTTCCGTCGTCAAGTACCCGTCGTTTTCATGCTGTGCAGCATGGAGCGCGGCAATCAAGGCCGACTGCTCACGGCCCTTCGGGAACCGAGCCTTCCACTTGTCGATGTCACCGCACACTTGCTCTGAGAGGATTTGCATCGACGTCATCGAAAGCACTCCGTCTATCATTTACTGAAGACCCCCTGAGCAGTCGCCCGCCCTTCAATTACCGCCGTTGTCTCCAATCCAGCCTTTTTTCGATAACGGACAACCGGCTCGGGATAAATCTCCGACAGTGTCTGGTACGAATAAGTCCCCGATGTCTGTCCACAACAGGTGCGGAAGGGTCCTCTCTCGGTTTGCAGCGGCCGATAAGCCAAAACCCTGCTTCGCGAAGAACGCCTTACTGGTATCCGTTCCGACCAGGCTGTTCGTCAAAGGTGCTCGTGGCGTGTTCAGAGGACATCGCGACCGTGCGCCGTGTGGATTCCAGCGCATGGATTTGATGATGTTACGCGTTGCATAGGTAACCCCTATCGCAACGTTTGGAACTTCCAACTTCACTCGCGTTTCTACAATCTGTAACCATGGCTGCATAGCTGCTTTTTTTGGATCCAACGATGGCTGCGCGATCATTTTGCCCGTTCCGCGGGAACTCTGACCTACAGGCTCTTTATCCGAGTATTTGGCCGGTTATAGTCAACGCTGACTTAGACATCGATGTAGAAGAAGAGTGGCTCGGCTGGGATGCCTGGGTTTTCGTTGAACGATGTTGATGACAAACCAGCTGCACGCGTTGCGGTCACCGACCGTCAACGCGCA
>CBFCWF010000089.1:0-15243 GCA_965601425.1 uncultured Chromatiaceae bacterium
GGCGAGCGCCCGGCGTCTGGTCAAACGAAATCACATTGTCGCGCGCCATTTCAAACAACCCCTGGACTCAATCACACCCGGTCGTCACCAAAGGCGCCCCGACACAGGATCAAACAAGCAACTGGCACCCAAGGCAGTCATTGGAGACTATAGATCAGCGTCGACCGCGCCGACCCTTGGGTGATGCCCGAGCGGTGAAGGCTGTCACACTGTCACAGGATTCTGCGGTATGAACGCTGGCGTCTCCGGTCTTACCCTCGGCTCTATGCTCTCTTTAACGGCCAGCGGACACAATTCATGACCGAAATCCCAGCCCGGATGCTAAGTTATTAAGCTGGTCACAGTTTTTTCATCGCCAGATGCCCGACTCACACCGCATTCCCGACGCTCACAGCGTGCCAGCATTGACCCAGTTCGACTTCCACTCGCGCATGGTCGATCTGACGGGGATCACGCTGGTGGCCTTTACCGCAGTGACTTGCGGCGCCTGTCGCCACCTGCGCCAGGTACTTCATCAGCTGACACGGCAGCAGCCCGAATGGCACCTGTTCGAAATCGACGCCGAACGTGAGCAGGCGCTGACGAACGAGTTCGAGGTATTCCATTTGCCGACGATCTTCTTGTTTGTCGACGGCCAATACCACTGCCAGCTGCATGCCGAGGCACACCCCCGATCCTTCGTGCGTGCGGTGCATGCCGCACTGCAACAACCGGCCGTCGAGGCGCCATGAGCGGGCTCGGCAGATTGTGGCTGCCCGGGCTCGTGCACGACCCTTCGCCGAACGCGGACGACCGCCCGGCCGAATGCGCCGTCGATCTGCTCGTGATCCACAACATCAGCCTGCCCCCGGGCGAGTTTGGCGGCGGGTATATCGCCGACCTGTTCCAGAATCGACTGGACCCGGCCGTACACCCGTATTTTGCGGAAATCGCCCATCTCCAAGTGTCGGCCCACCTGCTGGTGCGGCGCAATGGCGACGCAATCCAGTTCGTCGCACTGGACCGCCGCGCCTGGCACGCCGGGCCGTCGAACCATTGCGGGCGCGAACGATGCAATGATTTCTCGATTGGCATCGAACTCGAAGGCAGTGATGACGTGCCTTTCAGCGCGGCCCAGTACCGGCGCCTGTCCGATCTAACGCGGCAAATCCAGGCCCTCTTCCCTACGATAACGGCGCAGCGCATCGTTGGGCACGCGGACATCGCGCCAGGACGCAAGACAGACCCAGGCCCGCATTTCGACTGGGGGCGATATCACGCGGAACTGACGCAATTGGCGCAGAACGTGCCGCTTATTTTCGATAACTGAGCCTCGCATCGTCTGGCCAATGCATCCACGCCCGCCCCGCCCCCCACGGCCAGACCTCGCGGCCGAACCGGTACCAGGACGCGAACGGCCGCGTCCCGTCTGCGGCGCGGCGATGATCCGTGGGCGAGCCGGCCCGCTGTTGTTTTTCGCCGGGTTACTGACAACGCTTGCGGGCTGGGGTGCCGAGGTGCGCGACGATCTCGGCCGCGTATTGCAGATGCCGGACCCCGCACAGCGCATCGTCACGCTGGCGCCACACGCAACGGAACTGGTGCTGGCCGCCGGCGCCGGTCACCGGCTGGTCGGGATCGCCTCGGGCGGCGGCAACTACCCCAGCAGAATCGCCGCGCTCCCACGGATCGGTGGACCCGGCGCGTTGAACCGTGAGCAACTCCTCAAACTGCAGCCCGATCTCGTGATCGGCTGGCATTCGGGCAACCGCGCCAGCGACCTGGACTGGATCGAACGCACGGGCATTGCCCTGTATCGCAGCGACCCGGCCTCACTGCACCAGATTGCCGATGCGATTCGCGCAATCGGCAGGCTGAGCGCCAGCACGACCGCAGCGGAGGCCCAAGCCGACGCGTTCACTCGGGCATTGTCGACGCCTTGCGCCGATTTGGAGCCGCTACCCGCCTACATCGAGGTCTGGGAGACGCCGGCATTGACCGTCGGCGGCATGCACTGGCTCAACGAGGTGCTGCGCATCGGAGGATTCCGCAACCTGTTCGCGACAGTGCCGCGCGGCGTGTTCGCGATCGATGCCGAAACCGCGCTGGCACGTGGTGCTTTCGCAACCATCTCGCTCGTCCACGCGGGGGGCGACGGGACGCGTGCCCGTCTCGCAGATCTGCTGTCCCGGCCGGCGCCGGGACTCGCCGAGGCGGTATCGCTGCTGTGCGATTTGCGGCGCGCCGAAACAGACGCCAAGCGAGCAGACGGTACACTGCCGACGCTACCTTAGGGGCAATGGCACTTACTTGGAGCGCAAGCGACAAGTTGGCCTGATGATTCCGATCATTTCTTCCGGAAAACGCAGTGAATACGTCCCTTTAGGCTCGACGGCGGCGTCCATGCCGCCGACGTTTTCTCCAGAAACGAGCGAAATCAGCAGGCTCTAAGTAAGTGGCATTGACCTTAGGGGGCGAGCCCGCGAGGCACGACGCAGCCAGCCGGTTCCGCCGGGCGCGTGACGACACCGGGCCGGGGAACGCGCGAGACGGGCCGTATCAGGCACATTGCGCCCCCCGCGCCCGGAATCAGCGCATCTCGCCAGCCGCGCCGGCGACCTCGGTCGCCGGCACCCACTCGCGAAGCAACCCGGCCAACACCGCGCTGGCCTCGGGATCACCATGAATCAGCCGAATCTGACGCGGCCGGCTGCGCATGTTCCGCACAAAGTCCAGCAGACCGCGCTGGTCCGCATGTGCCGAATAGCCAGAGATCGTATGCACCCGCGCACGGATGTCGAAACGCTCGCCGTCCAGCTCGACATAGCCGCCCTTTGGGCCGTAGCGCTGTATGTCTCGGCCCGGCGTGCCCCGCGCCTGGTAGCCGACAAACAGGATGTCGTTCTTCGGATCGCCCAGCAGGGCCTTGAGGTAGTTCACGACCCGCCCACCGGCGCACATGCCGCCGGCTGCGAGCACCACCACCGGGCGGCCCGTCTCGGCCAGATAATCGACCACGCGCAGATGATCCTCGTGGCCATCGACGGTCGTCAGCTGATCGAAGTTTAGCGGATGGCGCCCCCCGGCCACTCGCCGCCTGGCCTCGTCGTCCCAGAACGGCCGCAGCTCGCGGTACAGGCCCGTGAATCTGGCGGCGAGCGGTGAATCGAGCACGATCTGGACCTCGCCCCAGGGCAGGCCGTCGGCCACATCGGCGTCCCGCCGGCGATGCAGGATGTCCTCCAGTTCGTAGAGCAACTCCTGGGTTCGCCCGATGCTGAACGCCGGCACCAACACCGTCCCGCGATCGCGCAATGCTTGCCGGATCACACCTTCCAGCGTCTGTTGACGAATCGCACGCCCCTGGTGGTTGCGATCGCCATACGTGCTCTCCATCACCAGCAGGTCGCAACTCTCGGGCTGATCGGGCGGGGCAAGCAACGGCGTGTCGGCGGCACCCAGGTCACCGGAGAAGATGATATGCCGCTGCGCTTCGCCGGCACCACAGCGACACTCTACCCAGGCGGAGCCGAGGATATGCCCGGCGCGCCGCAACCGGATGTCGAGCGGTGTCGTGCCGGCAACGTCGATCGCCTGCCAGCGCCGATAGGGCAACGGACGGATCATGCGCTCGAGGTGACGCATCACACGCCGGATCAGCGCCCTGTCGCGCGTCACGCCAACCTTCAAGGCATCCTCGAGTACCACGGGCAACAGCCTGGCCGACGGCTGCGAGCAATAGATCGGGCCGCCGAAACCCGCCGCGAGCAGGTACGGAATGCGACCGACGTGATCGATATGAACATGGGTGACGACCAGTGCGCGCACCTGGTCGACCGGGAACTCGATCGCGAGTCGACCGGCGCCGGCGCCGCCGATCGAGTGTTCGGCGCCCTGGAACAACCCGCAGTCGATCAGGATTGCATCACGGTCGCTCGGCCGGAGCTCATGGCAGGATCCGGTGACACCCCCGACGGCACCGTGATGCAGCACCTCCATTCAGGCGAACCGCCGCGTCTCGCCCTCACCGAGGACATTGTCGACGCACCGGCCGCACAATGCCGGATGGTCCGGGTGTGTGCCGACGTCGTCCCGGTGGTGCCAGCAGCGGGCGCATTTGGCGTATTCGCTCGCCCAAGCGGCAATCCTGAGGCCCCGGATCTCGCTATCCACGGCCTGCGGTGGGGCGTGTGCCAGCGCCGATACGCTGGCCTCGGACGTAATCAGCGCGAAACGCAGCTCGTTGCCAAGTTGTCCCAACACCGCGAGCAGGTCCGCTTCGCAGTAGAGCGCCACCTCGGCATCCAGTGAAGAGCCGATAACCCCCTCTTTACGCATCAGCTCGAGCTGCTTGGCCACCGCGGTCTTGACGTCGATCACCTGTCGCCAGGCCTCGGCGTCCAGCGGACCCGACGTCAGCGGGAACAGCCCCTGATACCAGGTCTCCATGAACACCGACGCGCCACGCTCACCCGGCATAACCCGCCAGATCTCGTCCGCCGTGAAGCTCAAGACAGGCGCCATCCAGCGAACCATGGCCTCGACGATGTGGAACATCGCGGTCTGGCAGGAGCGCCGCGGCAGCCCGTCGGACTGGCTCGTGTACTGACGGTCCTTGATTACATCGAGGTAGAAACCGCCCAACTCCGCGACGCAGAAATTCAGCAGTTTCTGGTAGATCAGGTGAAAGTTGTACTCGTCGTAGGCACTCGTGATCTCCTGCTGCAGTCGGTGTGCGCGGGCAACCGCCCACTGGTCCAGTGCGATCATGTCGGCGGCGGCGACACAGTGGCGGGCCGGGTCGAAGCCGTCCAGGTTGGCGAGCAGGAAGCGTGCCGTGTTGCGAATCCGCCGGTAGGCGTCCGAGGTGCGCTTCAAGATCTCCTCGGACACCGACATCTCGCCGCGGTAGTCGGTCGCCGCGACCCACAGCCGAATGATGTCGGCACCCAGCGTCTTCATGACCACCTGCGGCGAGACCACGTTGCCCAGGGACTTGGACATCTTCTTGCCCTCGGCATCGACCGTGAAGCCGTGCGTCAGGACCCCGCGATACGGGGCACGCCCATGCATCGCGACCGACGTCAGCAGGGATGACTGGAACCAGCCTCGGTGCTGATCCGAGCCTTCGAGGTACAGGTCGGCGGGGCTGGTCAGCTCGACGCGCGGCTCAAGCACACAGGCGTGGGTCACGCCCGAATCGAACCAGACGTCCAGCGTATCGGCGACCTTCTCATATTGCTGCGCCTGCTCGCCCAGCAGGTCCGCTGGCTCCAGATCGAACCAGGCCTGCACGCCCTGCTGCCCGACCCGGGCCGCCACCCGATCGATCAGCGACACCGTGTCCGGATGCGGCTCACCGGTTTCCCTGTCGACGAAGAACGCGATCGGCACCCCCCAGCTGCGCTGGCGCGAGACACACCAGTCCGGCCGATTTTCGACCATACCGGTGATTCGGGCCTGGCCCCAGTCCGGCGTCCAGGTGACACTGTCGATTTCGCGCAACGCGGCGTCACGCAAGCCGTTTTGCTGCATCGAAATAAACCATTGCGGCGTGGCGCGGAAGATGATCGGGGTCTTGTGACGCCAGCAGACCGGATAGCTGTGCCGGAACTTCGCGGCCTTGATCAGTGCGCCATGCTCCTCGAGCACCGCGATCACGTGCTCGTTGGCCGCGAACACGTGTTCGCCCTCGAACAACGGGGTGCCAGGCAGAAAGCAGCCGTTGCTGCCGACCGGGTTGTCGACCGGCAGATCGTAGCGCCGGCCAACCACGTAATCGTCCATGCCGTGGCCCGGCGCCGTGTGCACTGCGCCGGTGCCCGCCTCGAGCGTGACATGCTCACCGAGGACGATCGGGACCTGGCGATGGTAGAACGGGTGCTGCAGTAGCTGTCGCTCGAACACCCTGCCGCGGGCGCGGCCCAGCACGTCGTAGCCGTCTACGCCCCAGCCGAGCATGACATTCTCGAGCATCCCCTCGGCAAGCACCAGACGCTCGTCGTCGACCTGCACCAGCACATAGTCGAGCTCCGGGTTGAGGGCGACACCCTGGTTGGCGGGCAAGGTCCAGGGCGTCGTGGTCCAGATGACCACCGAGATATCGCCGCTGCCCGGCCCGTTCGCGGTCGGCTGGAAATTGTCCGCGAAGGCCTTCTGCTCGACCGCCTTGAAACGGACGTCGATCGCGAACGATTCCTTGTCCTGGTATTCGACTTCCGCCTCTGCCAGTGCAGACGCGCAATCGGTGCACCAGTGCACGGGTTTCGCACCGCGGCTGATATGGCCCCGCGCGTAAATCCGTCCGAGCGAACGGATGATGTCGGCCTCCTGGGCGAAGTCCATCGTCAGGTACGGGGCATCCCAGTCTCCCAGTACGCCGAGACGCTTGAAATCGGCCCGCTGCCTGTCGACCTGCTTCAGCGCATAGTCGCGACAGGCCTGCCGAAACTCGGCGGCGCTGATCTTCTGTCCGGGCTTGCCCACCTTCTTCTCGACCTGCAGCTCGATCGGCAGCCCGTGACAGTCCCAGCCAGGCACATAAGGGGCATCGAAACCGGCCAGCGTGCGGCTCTTGACGATGATGTCCTTGAGCACCTTGTTGACCGCATGCCCGATGTGAATCTCGCCATTCGCATAGGGGGGACCGTCGTGCAGCACGAATTTCTCGCGCCCCGCACAGGCGTCGCGTATCTTGCGATAAAGGCCAGTGGCCTCCCAGTGCCTGAGCATATCCGGTTCGCGTCGAGCCAGGTTGGCCTTCATCGGGAACGCGGTCTTGGGAAGATTCAGTGTGTCCTTGTAGTTGTTGCTCACGGACTTGACCCACTTGTTCGGTGTGTTGAGTGCTGGCCCGAGCCACGCCCGGCCAACGCGTCCAGACGATGGATCTCTCGAGCGCTTTGTACATCGTGCGCGATCTGGGCCCGGAGCGCCTCGAACGACTCGAACCGCTGCTCGTCACGAATGTGTCCGACGAAGTCGACTTCGACATGTCGACCGTATACCTCGTCGTTAAACTCGAATACATGCACCTCGAGCAGCAGACGGTCGCCACCGTCGACCGTTGGCCGGTTGCCGATGTTCGCGACCCCCGCCAGCGGGTGCTCGTCGAGGCCCAGCACCTGGACCGCGAATACCCCGCGCAACGGGGTCGATCGACGCAGCAAGCCGACATTCAGCGTCGGGAACCCGATCGTGCGGCCACGCTTGTTGCCGTGTGCAACACGACCGCAAATGCGGTAACGCCGACCCAGGCAGCGTGCCGCATGTTCGAGTTCGCCGCGCTGCAGCGCCTCGCGAATCCTGGTGCTGCTGACGCGATCACCGCTTTCGGAGACCGTAGCGAGACTTTCCACCCCGAAACCCTCTTCGAGACCGAGCTCGCGCAACATCGCGAAGTCGCCGGTACGTCCCCTGCCGAAGCGGAAATCGTCGCCCACGTAGAGGTGTCGAATACCGAGCTTGTCGACTAGCACGCCGCGGATGAACTCGAGCGCTTCGACGTTGGCGAAGGCCGCGTCGAATCGGATCAGCAGTACCCGATCGATGCCGCAGCGCTCTATCGCCTCAAGCTTCTCGCGCAGGCGCGTCAGTCGCGCGGGCGCCTGCTGGGGGCAGAAAAATTCCATTGGCTGCGGTTCAAACGTGATCACCAGCGCCGGCAGACCGAGCCCGCGGGCGCGCTCGGTCAGCGCCGCGAGCACCGCCTGATGGCCGAGATGCACACCGTCGAAATTTCCAATCGTGGCGACACAGTCGCGGTGGGCGGCGCGCAGATTGTGCAATCCCCGGATCAGTAACACGGCTTCGGCCAGTCAGTTCAGTATGAACGTTTCATTATATCGGGAACCAGCCGGCAACTGTCGGGACATAATCCGCCTGATCGGCGCCGAAAAAAGAAATACCCGGCCGCATCCCTGCTGCCGGGTATAGCCACCTGGGCCTCGTGTCGATCCGTCCTGGACCCCGCGACCTCCGTGTCGACCGGTACTTCCCGTACTGTCACTTCGTCCCTGAAGGTGGTGCGATGAGTATCGTCGGCCAGGCCGCACTCGCAAAGGCGCACAATGCCGGAGTGCTTGTAGGATTCGTCCTAGGAACGCTTGTCACCGGGTGCAGACGGGGTGAACAGCCCCTCGATCAACAGCAGGACAACCCCGAGCGTGATCGCACTGTCGGCGACGTTGAACGCCGGCCAATACCACTCATGCCAGTGCCACTGCAGGAAATCCACTACCTTGCCGAGCCAGAGCCGATCGATCAGATTACCCACCGCACCCCCGATGATCAGCGCAAGGCCATACCCGGCGAGACGCTCGTGGGCTTGCAATCGCCGGAGCCAGACCATCATCACCAGCGAGACGATCACGGCCACCGTGACAAAGAACCAGCGCTGCCAGCCGCCCGCATCGCTCAGGAAACTGAATGCCGCGCCCGTGTTGTATACCAGGGTGAGATTGAACACAGGCCAGACGGTCAACACCTCGTATTCCCGGAAACTTAGCAGCACTGCAAACTTGCTGGCCTGGTCCAGGACGACCACCAGCACACTCAACCACAATAAACGCAACAATTCCGCTCCCCCCTCAGGCACGTGCCTGCAGGTGCCGCGGGCGCAGGCCCACGGCCAGCAGGACGGTCAAATATACAAAAGCGCCGACCAAGATCAGACCAGTCAACCAGACCACACGCTGAACACGCTGCGCGGCCACCCATTCCGGGAGTCCCGGCTCGAGCCACAACAACAGCGCCGCCATCGCCGCCGCTGCAACCCCCACCCGTGACATCAATGCCGCCCAACCCGCATCCGGGGTATACGCATCGACCTGGCGTAGTCCGCGATACAGCAGGAACGCATTCAGGTAGGCGGAAAGGGTCGTCGCCAGTGCCAGACCGGCGTGCTTTAGCGGCAGGATCAGCGCGAGGTTCAGCAGCATGTTCGCCGCCATCGCGATGACCGCGATTCGGACCGGCGAGCGCGTATCCTGTCGGGCGTAGAAACCTGGGGCCAGTACCTTGATCAGGATGAATGCCTGCAGCCCGAGCGCATAGGCCATCAGACTGCGTTCCGCCATCGCGACGTCATGGGCATCGAACACGGCGGATTGAAACAGCGTCGCAATGATCGGACCCGCCAACACGATGAGACCGACCGCCGAAGGCACGCCGAAAATCAGCGTCATACGCAGTCCCCAATCAAGGGTGCGACTGAAGGCCTCGGGCGCCGCCTCTGCCCGGCGGCGCGACAACCGCGGCAGAATGACCGTGGCCAGCCCGACACCCAGGATGCCGAGTGGAAACTCCATCAGGCGGTCCGAGTAGTAGAGCCAAGAGATGCTGCCGGTGACCAGGAACGATGCGAGTACCGTATCCAGCAGCAGGTTGATCTGGGTTACCGACACCGCGAATAGCGCCGGAACCATCAATTTCAACACACGTCGAACGCCCGGGTCGTGAAAGCCGGGTCGCGGTCGGGGCAGCAGCTTGATCCGTGCAAGGAAAGGCAATTGGAATGTGAACTGCGTAATGCCGGCGAGCAGCACGCCCCAGGCAAGCGCGACGATGGGCTCTGCCAGCAACGGCGCCAGCCAGAGCGCGGCAGCGATCAGGCAAAGGTTGAGCAGCACGGGCGTGAAGGCCGGCACCGCGAAGCGATCGTGGGCGTTCAGAATGCCCCCCGCAAAGGCCGTCAACGAGATGAAGAACAGGTACGGAAACGTGAGACGCAGCATATCGCTCGCCAAGGCGAGCTTTGCCGTCTCGCCATCGATCACCCAACCGAACGCGAACAGCGCCACCACCAGCGGGGCAATGACCATGCCGAGTAGAGAAACCCCCAGTGTCACGAGACCCAGGCTGCCGGCGACATGATCGACGAACTGCCGCAGCTCGCCGCCCCCCCGCCGGCTGCGGTATTCACTCAGGACCGGCACGAAAGCGGTGGCGAACGCCCCTTCCGCGAACAGTCGGCGCATAAAGTTGGGTATCTTGAATGCGACGAAAAAGGCATCGGTCTGGGCACTGGCACCAAACACCTGGGCCATGACCAGGTCGCGGATGAATCCCAGAACGCGCGACAGCAGGGTGTGGCCGCCGACGGTGGACAGTGACTTGAGCAGAGACAGCGCAGGATCCTCCGGAAAGCGGCGATTATAGAGGCAGCCGCGGCACGATTTCGCGCAAGGCTGGTACTTGACATGACCCCGACAGCTCCGCATACTTTCGCGTCCTTCGTAAAGCGGAACCGAATCAGGAGACCCGGATTGGCCAACTCAGCACAAGCACGCAAGCGCGCCCGCCAGGCCGAAAAGCACCGCCAGCACAACGCCGGCCGCCGCAGCATGATGCGCACCGAGCTGAAGCGGGTGATCAGTGCGATCGCGGCGGGGAACAAGGCAGAGGCCGAGAGCGCCTTCAAGACCGCCGCGCCGCTGCTCGACCGACTGGCCAACAAGGGCCTGATCCACAGGAACAAGGCCGCCAGGCACAAGAGCCGCCTGAACGCGAAGATTCGCGCCCTCTAACGGGGACGAAATATGCCCGATAGACCGGCCATGGGCCGGTTTTTTTGTTCCAGATCAAAGCCCCGGGCGGTCTTGTAGGAAATTTCTTACAAATACCGCGGCCCCCTGGTCATTCCAACCCTGCCCGCAGTGTGGCAACCTAAAGCTGTCGTCGAAATGGATTCAAAGGACTACCCACTGCGCCAGGATGCGCCGCATGGACCAACGGAGTTTGCCAACCAAGCCTGACGACACCCGAACCCCGGGCACAAGGATCCGCCCGGGGTTTTTTATTGCGCGTCCTCGCGAGATTGACCGTCAGACCAGTACCAGGTTGTCGCGATGGATCAATTCGTCGTCATCGACGTAGCCGAGGATCTGCTCAATCTCGCACGACGGACGCCCGAGGATTTGGCGCGCCTCACCCGCACTGTAGTTCACAAGCCCCCTGGCGATCTCACGGCCGTCCTCGGCGACACAGACAACCATCTCACCGCGTCGGAAATCGCCAATGACCTCCTTGACTCCGACTGCCAGCAGGCTACGTCCGGATTGGCGTAGCACCCTGACCGCACCGGCATCCAGTACCAGGCGCCCCCGAGCCTGCAGTTGACCAGCAAGCCACCGCTTGCGTGCCGCGTCTGGTCCCTGCGATGGGGTGAGCAATGTCCCCAGCGACTCGCCGCGCTGCAACCGCAGCAGCACGCCGTCCGCGCGTCCATTGGCGATGACCGTGACGGTACCTGAGCGCGCCGCCAGGCGCGCCGCGCGCAGTTTGGTATGCATCCCGCCGCGACCGAGCAAGCCGCCGTCGCCAGCCATCAGATCCAGCGAGGAATCGCCGGCCGCCGCATCCGAAACGAGCTTCGCGTCAGGGTTCGACCGCGGGTCGGCATCATAGAGGCCGTGCTGATCGGTCAGCAGCACCAGCAGCTCGGCCTCGATCAGATTGGCGACCAGTGCCGCCAGGGTGTCATTGTCGCCAAGCCGCAGCTCATCGTTCGCCACCGCGTCATTCTCGTTGACCACCGGAACCACGCCAAAGCCGACCAGCGCCCGCAACGTGCTGCGCGCGTTCAGGTAACGCTTGCGGTCAGACAGGTCGTCATGCGTGAGCAAGACCTGGGCAGTGTGCAGCCCGCGCCGCTGGAAACAGCTTTCCCAGGCCTGGACCAGCCCCATTTGCCCGATCGCGGCAACCGCCTGCAGATCGTGCAGACTGCCCGGGCGACGCACCCAGCCCATGCGGTTCATGCCCTCGGCGACCGCGCCCGACGAGACGACCACGACCTCGATACCGGCTGCCAGCAGGTCCGCAACCTGATCTACCCATTGGCGCAAATGCTCGCGATCCAGGCCACGCCCATCGCCGGTGATCAGGGCACTGCCGATCTTGACCACCCAGCGCCGCGTCTCGGGAATGCGTCGGCGCAGCATCAGGGGCCCAACGGGTCGTAAGGTTCGTCATCGGCTGCCTGGGCCGCCGGCACCTGCTCGGCGCGCAGCGCGTCGAGGCGGCCGGCCAAAGCCTTGACCAAATCGTCGAGGCCATCGCGTGTAACCGCTGACACGCCGAACACCGGGCCGGACCATGCCAGCTCTGCCAACAGCGCGCGCTCGCGCTCGGCATATTCGGTCGGCTCGAGCAGATCACGCTTGGTCAGCACCAGCCAGCGCTCTCGCCCGACCAGGTCCCGGCCGAACTTTTCCATCTCGTCTACGATACAGCGCACCGCCGCAGCGGGCGGGGAACCGTCGAGCGGCGCGATATCGACCAGATGCAGCAGCAGCCGCGTGCGCGAGAGGTGTTTGAGGAACCGAATCCCAAGGCCGGCGCCCTCAGCGGCGCCGCCGATCAAGCCGGGGATGTCGGCAATCACGAAACTGGCGCCACTGGCCGCACGGACCACCCCGAGCTTGGGGTAGAGGGTGGTGAATGGATAGTCCGCGACCTTGGGACGGGCGCTGGACACCGCCGAGACCAGACTCGACTTGCCGGCATTCGGCAGCCCGAGCAGGCCGACATCCGCAAGCAGCACCAGCTCCAGATGCAGGGTCCGCCGCTCACCTGCGGTGCCATGGGTCGACTGACGCGGCGCACGGTTGGTGCTGCTCTTGAAGTGCACGTTGCCGAGTCCATGTTGGCCTCCACGCGCGACCAGCAGTTCCTCTCTTGCCGCAACCAACTCGCCAATGAATTCCCCGGTGTCGGCATCCGACACGCGGGTGCCGACCGGCACGCGTACATGGAGGCTGTCGCCCTTGCGCCCCGTCATCTGCCGGCCCATGCCGTTTTGGCCGCGCTCGGCCGCGTGGCGGCGCCTGTGGCGAAAATCGACCAGGGTATTCAACCCGCTGTCAGCAACCAGGAACACGTGGCCGCCGTCACCCCCGTCACCCCCGTCAGGCCCCCCTCGGGGGATGTATTTTTCACGGCGGAAGCTGACGCAGCCGTTGCCGCCGTCGCCGGCCTCGACCATGATCACCGCCTCATCGACAAACTTCATCGCTTGCTCACCCCGCCGCTGCGTACCCGCCTGAAAACAAAAAAGCCCCGTCGCGCGACGAGGCCTTTTTGGCAGATCCGCTCGCTGTCGCTTCAGGCCGGCTCGACGCTCACAAACCTGCGACTTCTCGGACCCTTGGTCTCGAAGCGGACCACGCCGTCGGCCTTCGCGTAAAGTGTATGATCACGACCGCAACCTACGTTCACACCGGGGTGCATACGGGTCCCACGCTGGCGAAGAATGATGCCACCCGCAGCAATCGTCTGACCGCCAAATACCTTTACACCTAGGCGTTTCGATTCGGAATCGCGGCCGTTCTTGGAGCTGCCGCCTGCTTTCTTGTGTGCCATGCTGGAACCTCCCTCAACCGGCGCTGATGCCGGTCACCTCGATCTCAGTGAACGCCTGGCGATGGCCCTGGCGCTTCATATGGTGCTTACGACGACGGAATTTCACGATCGTTACTTTCTTGCCACGACCGTGGCTCTTGATCGTGGCGGTCACCTTGCCGCCTTCCAGGAACGGCGCACCGACCTTGATATCGTCGCCATCGGCCACCATCAGGACCCGATCCAGCTCGACGCTGGCACCCGTCTCGGCGTCGAGCTTTTCCACCTTTAGGGTCGAACCCTGGGCAACCCGGTATTGCTTGCCTCCGGTCTGGATAACGGCGTACATGACCGTGAAATCTCCCTTGAAAATCGCAATCGCCCACCAAATCGGCCAGCGAGAAGACGCGGAATTCTATAGGGCAGTAAGGCACCCGTCAACTCTACGGGACACATGCCCACGCCCGCAGACGGCTTGACAGGATAAATCGGCGTTCCTAGGATTCGCCGCAGTTTCTTCCCTCCACCCTGTCCCTGTCCCTATGGATTTTTCCAGCATTCGCGAGCTGATAGAGGACGATCTCAAGGCCACCGACGCCCTGATCCTCGACCGGCTCAGCTCCGATGTCGCCCTGGTCAACCAGGTGGGGCACTACATCGTGAACAGCGGCGGCAAGCGGCTGCGGCCGATGATCGTGCTGCTGGGGGCTCGCGCACTCGGGTATCAGGGACGCGCCCACATCGACCTCGCGGCGATTGTCGAGTTCATCCACACCGCGACGCTGCTGCACGACGACGTGGTTGACGACTCCGAGCAGCGTCGCAATCGCGACACCGCAAACGCGGTCTGGGGCAACGCGGCCAGCGTGCTGGTGGGCGATTTTCTGTATTCGCGGGCCTTTGAAATGATGGTTGCGGTCGATTCGATGCGAGTGATGGAGGTGATGGCGCACGCAACGAACCGGATCGCCGAGGGGGAAGTGCTCCAGCTGCTCAACTGCAACGATCCGGATACCAACGAAGACCGCTACCGGGAGGTGGTCCTGCGCAAGACCGCGACGCTGTTCGAGGCCGGGGCCCGGCTCGCGGCAATCATCAGC
This sequence comes from uncultured Chromatiaceae bacterium, assembly GCA_965601425.1. Classification (GTDB taxonomy): domain Bacteria; phylum Pseudomonadota; class Gammaproteobacteria; order Chromatiales; family Chromatiaceae; genus Thiosocius. The sequence continues at coordinate 14,421 of CBFCWF010000089.1, forward strand.
GGAGGCGGCGACGCGGTGGAGCGCGCGCTCGGTGATTACGGCCGGCATCTCGGCATGGCATTCCAGATGATCGACGATGCACTCGACTATGGCTCTGCCGGCGCCGACATCGGCAAGAATCTGGGCGACGACTTGGCCGAAGGCAAGCCGACCCTGCCGCTGATTCGCGCGATCGACCAGACCGCCCCGGAAACCCAGAGAATGCTGCGCGACGTGATCGAAAATGGCGGTGCCGAGCGAGTCGACGAGGTGATTGCAGCGATTGAATCGACCGATGCGATCGCTTACACTGCTGGGCTCGCGACAGCAGAGGCAAACGAGGCGAAGCAGGCCTTGGACACACTGCCCCCGTCGGCTTTTCGAAGCGCGCTTGAGGTCCTTGCGGACTTCTCGGTCGAGCGCTCGTTCTGACACCGTCGCGATTCGGAGTGTAGCTCAGCTTGGTAGAGCACCGCCTTCGGGAGGCGGGGGTCGAAGGTTCGAATCCTTTCACTCCGACCATTCTCGAGAAAGCAGCCTCCATGGCTGCTTTTTTTGCCCCGAACCGACAACCCCCCGTTTTTGCTTTGCCCGTGCCTCACCCGACCCGGGCACCCTGGCGTCCCGTCGAGGAATCGCTCGAAGACAACGAAAAGCGTCGATGCGGCTCCTTTCAATACTGATGTTTGCGCAGACGGCTTGGTTGATGCCGTTGATGCGGGCAAGGCGCACCGACCCTGGCACCACGGTCCCGACCCGCGTCAGCGCGCTTTTGAGCAGCCGCTGCCGATGCCGGCCTGAGGCTCGATCATGGTCGGACTGACGCTAATCGGGATGATCACGG
>CBFCWF010000090.1:0-14926 GCA_965601425.1 uncultured Chromatiaceae bacterium
ACTTGCCGGCGCCGCACTTGCCTTCACCGGCCTTCATTTCGCCGCCGCACTTGCCGGCACCGCACTTGCCCTCGGCCGACTTCTCCGCCTTGTCGCCGCCGCACTTGCCCTCCATGTTGCCGGCGATCTGGGCGTATCCGCCGTTCAGCTCGGATAGCCCGAACGGGTTCGCGCCCGCGTTGGCCGAGCCGACCGCCAGCATGGACCCGACGAAAGCGGCACCGATGGCAGCAGCGACCGGCTTCACAGTTTTGTTCGACATCGTTTCTTCTCCTCGAATTGTTGGTGATGACTGACGCGCCGTGACCTGTTTGCCGGTCGTCGCCAGTTTCGTGTTGCCGGAAGCCGTCACTGCGCTGTCGCTGTGACCGCTCCCAACAGATCTACAATCGCTCGACCCGCGTCGCCTTGGATTGACCGGGCACATACGCCTAGGGTCCCCGCTTTAGACCGGGACAGCGTGGCGGATATTTCACTGCAGCAGCTTTTTGAGGCATTCGAGATAGGCCCGCTCGTCGGGGCGCCCTGCGCGCTGCGCCTCCGAGAGGACCGCGCCCAGGCAATCCATCATTGCGTGCTCGGCGCGGTGCGGGTCGCCGAAGCGCTGCACTGCCCGCTGGTAGAGGACGCGCACGCCCGCGGGGCGATCCGCATCGAGCTGCTCCCCGAGTGCGATGTGCATGCCCATGTGAAGCCAGGGGTTGGTCTCACCGGTATCCGGCACGAAATCCCGCGACAGTCCGTCGGTCCCGAGCTGCCCGTGATATTCGGGGTGCTGCTCCACGACCTGTGCGACCAGGCGCTCGAGCGGCTGCAACGGCGCGCCCGCCAGGCGCTTGTCCCAGCTCGTCTTGAAGAAGCGACGCAATTGTTCCCGGTCCTGTCCAAACATCCCTTCGGAGGCCCTCGTGTCGAGTTACGGATGGTGCCACAGCTGGTGGATCGATGATGCGGGTCAGAAACCCTGAAAATGCGGTGGCAATCGAGTCGCCGTCAGACCTTCAGACGGTTTTGTCACGGTATTCGCACAGATCCTCGATCAGGCACGACCCACACCGGGGTTTACGTGCGACACAGGTATATCGCCCATGCAATATCAGCCAGTGGTGGGCATTGGCGTGGAACGCCTTCGGTACCAGTCGAAGCAGACGTTGTTCCACCTCGAGGACATGCCTGCCCGGGGCGATGCCGGTGCGGTTGGCGACCCGGAAGATATGCGTGTCGACCGCCATGGTCGGATGGCCGAACGCGGTGTTCAGGACGACGTTGGCGGTCTTGCGGCCGACGCCCGGCAGCGCCTCGAGTGCCGCCCGGTCGTCCGGCACCCGGCCGGCGTGCCGCTCGACCAGGATCCGGCAGGTCTTGATAATGTTCTCTGCCTTGCTGTTGAACAGCCCGATCGTGCGGATATGCGCCTTGAGCCCGTCCAGCCCCAGCGCGAGAATCGCCTCGGGTGTGTTGGCGATCGGAAACAGTCTGCCGGTGGCCCGGTTGACGCCCTTGTCGGTTGCCTGTGCGGACAGTATCACCGCGATCAACAGCTCGAACGGCGATGCGTAGTTCAACTCGGTGGTCGGGTGCGGGTTGGCGGCGCGCAGCCGCTCGAAGATTTCCTGGCGTTTGGCCTTGTTCATGAACGGGCTGTCGGGTTGGCGTGGGCTGCAAGCGATCCCGGGACGGTCCGGTCCCCGCGGGTTCAGACCGCCGCCGGCTCGCCGCGTGACGCCGCGGCCGGTCTGGGCCGACTGAGGCGGCCGTCGATCAGGTTTTTCAGTGCGATCAGCATGCCCAACCCGATGAACGCGCCGGGTGGCAGGATCGCGAGCAGGATACCCGGGTAATCGCCACCGACATGCCAGCGCCAGTCGCGCGCCGCCTCCCCGAACATCAGGTGGGCGCCATCGAACAGCGTACCCTGACCGATCAGCTCGCGGCTGCCGCCGAGCACGACCAGCGCGAGCGTGAAACCGATGCCGATCGACAGCCCGTCGACAAGCGCCCTGGGCAGCGAATTGCGCGACGCGAATGCCTCGGCGCGGCCGATGATCGCGCAGTTGGTCACGATCAGCGGGATGAAAATGCCGAGCACCTTGTACAGACCGTGGAAGTACGCATTCATCACCAGTTCGACCGTCGTCACGAACGACGCGATGATCAGTACGAACACCGGCAGCCGGATCTCCGGGCGTACCCAGTTGCGGATGATCGAGACCGAGCCGTTGGACAGGGTCAGTACCAGCGTGGTCGCCAGGCCCAGTCCCAGCCCGTTGATCAGCGTGTTCGATACTGCGAGCAGTGGGCACAGGCCGAGCAACGCGACCAGTGCCTGGTTGTTGTGCCAGAGCCCGTCCAGCGCGATCTTGCGATAGCCGTCATTCATGGCCTTTGTGCTCCTGTGGCGGATCGGTGTCGAACAGCCGTTCGCGATGCGCAGCGAAGTATTCGAGGCTCGCACGGACGCCGCGCACCACCGCTCGTGGCGTGACGGTCGCGCCGGTGAACTGGTCGAACACCCCGCCGTCGCGCCGTACCTTCCATTCGGACGCAGGCGGCTGAAGCAATGATTTGCCGTCGAAGCCAAGCACCCAGTCGGAGCGCTCGATCTCGATCTTGTCACCGAGCCCAGGCGTCTCGCGATGCGTCAGCACGCGCACCCCGGAAAGCCTGCCGTCTCTGCGGATCGCGACAATGAGCTGAATCGGACCGCTGTAACCTTGCGTGACGACCGGGCTCAGGACCGCGACGACCGGCTCGCTGCCGCGTCTGCCACGATACACCCGTGTGCTCTCGGCGCCCAGCGACTCCGGGGCGGACACATCGATCACGTCACTCAGCATGTCGTTGTCGATCTGGTCGGCCGGCACCAGGCGTTCGAGCCGATCCAGCAGCGCTTCGCGTTCGTTGCGCGCAATGCGCTCGGCGGTCCCTTCGTGGCTCAGGCCGACCAGGCCGGCACCGAGCACGCCGAACAGCCCGAGCAAGAGGCCGGACAGGATGACCGGCAGGCTACGCATCGTCACGGCCGCGCTTGCCGAAGATGCGCGGCTGGGTGTAGTAGTCGATGGTCGGTGCCGCCATGTTCATCAGCAGCACCGAGAATGCGACCGCATCGGGGTATCCGCCCCAGGTCCGAATCACAAAGACCATCAGACCGATCAGTGCGCCATAGATCAATTGCCCGCGAGGCGTCGTGCAGGCGGACACCGGATCGGTGGCGACGAAGAAGGCGCCGAGTATCGCGCCGCCGCTGAACACGTGGAACGCGGGGAACGGGTGGGTCTCGGCGTCGATTGCCCAGAACAGCCCGGCGACCAGCAGCAGCGTCCCGAGCATGCTCAACGGGATGCGCCAGCTGATAACCCGCTGCCAGATCAGGAAAAGGCCGCCGAGCAGGAACCAGTTGCCGACCCATTCCCAACCGCGTCCGCCGAAGTCGCCCCACAGCGGGCTCTGCCGGATCTCGCTGATCATCAGGTTCTGCGACAGTTCGCTGCGCATCTTGTCGAGCGGCGTCGCGCTCGAAATCGCGTCCCAGGTCTGCCCGGGGGGCGGCATGCCGCTGAAGATGATGTGCAGTGTTTCGGATAGCGTGAGGACCTGACCACTGACCACTTCCGGCGGCAGCCAGCGCGTCATCGTGACCGGGAACGAAACAAGCAGCAGCACATAGCCGGCCATGGCCGGGTTGAAGGGGTTGTAACCGATGCCCCCGAACAGCTGTTTCACGACGACGATCGCGAATGCGCTGCCGAGCATGGTCTGCCACCAGGGGAGCAGCGGGGGCAGCGCCAGGGCCAGGAGCCAGGCAGTGACGACCGCGCTGAGGTCGATCAGCGCCGGGGTCACGGCGCGACCGCGCAGCCGCAGCACCGCGGCCTCCGCGAGCAGCGCGGTCGCGGTCGCGATTGCGATGTTGATCAGCACGCCCCAGCCGAAATACCAGAGAAGCGCCAGCGTACCGGGCACCAGCGCGACCAGCACCAGCCCCATGACCCGCGTCACGCTCTGCGGGCCGCTCAAGTGCGGTGAACTGCTGGTCGCGAACTCCATCGTCATTCGCCGCCCGGGGCGGTCTCCGACGGGGACTGCCGTGCCGCCTTCTTCGCTGCCACCCGGCGCATGGCCGCCTCGATCGCTGCCTTCTTGGGGTCGGCCTGGTCGCCGCCTGCCTTTTTGTCCAGGGCCTCCTTCTTCTGCCGCAGCCGCGCCTTGCGCTCCCGCTCGAGACGCGCCAGCCGCGCCTGCCGCGCCTCGTGGCGGAGCCGCGCCAGGTCCGATCGTTCGCGGTCGCGCTCCTGCGCCCAGATCTCGGTCTTGGCGAAGCGGTAGTAGTGCACCAGCGGGATATGCGCCGGGCAGACGTAGGCGCAGCAGCCGCATTCGATGCAGTCGAACAGGTGATAGTCCTGTACCTTGTCGAAGTCGTGCGCGCGCGCGTGCCAGTAGATCTGTTGCGGCAGCAGCAGCGCCGGGCACACGTCGGCGCACGCCCCACAGCGGATGCAGGGTCGCTCGGGCTGCGGGGCCGGCGCCTCGGCCGGTGACGCGACCAGCAGGCAGTTGCTCGCCTTGGTAATCGGTACCTGGTCGGTGTGCAGCCCGAAGCCCATCATCGGACCGCCCAACACCAGCTGACCGACCGGCTCCCGGTAGCCGCCTGCGTGCGCGATCAGGGCGGCGGCCGGTGTGCCCAGCGCGACGCGGAAGTTGCCCGGGCGTTGCACGCCGTGCCCGGTGACGGTGACGATGCGCTCGATCATGGGTCGGCCGCGCAGCACCGCATCGGCAATCGCCACGCTGGTGGCGACGTTCTGACACAGCACCCCGATCGCGGCCGGCAGGCCCTGCGACGGCACCTCGCGACCGGTCAGCAGCTTGATAAGCTGTTTCTCACCGCCGCTCGGGTAGCGCGTCGGAACGACAACCACCTCGCACTGGCCGTCGCCCCGGTCGGCGATCGCCTGGCGTAGAGACTCGGCCGCTTCGGGTTTGTTGTCCTCAATCCCGATCAGGCACGCGTCGGCACCCACCAAGTGGCGCAGTATCGCGATGCCATCGAGCACGTCGTGCGCATGCTCGCGCATCAGCAGATCATCACAGCTGATATACGGCTCACACTCGGCCGCATTGATCACCAGCGTGTCGATCCGATCCCGGCCGCCGGTATTGACCTTGACCGCGGTCGGGAACGCCGCGCCCCCCAGGCCCACGATGCCGGCCCAGCGGATGCGCTCGCGCAGGTCGGAGGGATCGGCGTCGAGGTAGTCGGCGATCGGCTCCGGCAGCGTGTGCCAGGCGTCCCGACCATCCGGTTCTATCAGGATGCAGGTATCGCTGAGGCCGGAGGGGTGAGGTATCGGTCGCGCCGCGATTTCGATCACCCGGCCCGAAGTCGGGGCGTGTACCGGGGCGCTGACATAGTCGACCGCGCGCGCGATCAATTGGCCTTTCCGGACCCGGTCGCCCGCGTTGACCACGGGCTCGGCCGGCTGCCCGATGTGCTGCTGCAGCGGCAGACTCAGTCGCGGCCCGGGCGGCACCGCTTCGATCGGACGGCCCGTCGACAGGGCCTTGTGATCGTCCAGGTGCAGACCGCCGTGGAAGGACCACACCGTGCGCGAATCAGCCATTGGCTGCCTCCGGCTGATGCGCCTGCGGGAACGGCCACTTCCAGGTCTGCGGCGTCTCCGGGAGCGGCCGCATGTGAATGCACTCGACCGGGCAGGGTGGCAGGCACAGCTCGCAGCCCGTGCACTCCTCGTCGATGATCGTGTGCATCTGTTTCGCGGCGCCGACGATCGCGTCGACCGGACAGGCCTGAATGCAGAGCGTGCAGCCGATGCACTCCGCCTCGACAATGTAGGCCACCGACTTGGGTTTCTCCGCGGCCGCCTCGTCTTCCAGCGGTATCGGGTCGTGTCCGAGCAACTCCGCGAGCGCGATCATCGTCGCCTCGCCACCGGGCGGGCAACGGTTGATCTCCGCCTCGCCGGCCGCGATCGCCTCCGCGTAGGGGCGGCAGCCGGCGAAGCTGCACTGGCCGCACTGGGTCTGCGGCAGCAGCGCGTCGATCTGGTCGGCGATCGGGTCTCCCTCGACGCGAAAACGGATCGCCGAGTAGCCGAGAATCAGCCCGAAGATTGTCGCCAGGGCGGCGATGGTTGCGATCGCGGCGATCATGGCCCGGTGTTCATCCTTTCACGAGTCCGGCGAAACCCATGAAGGCCATCGACATCAGCCCGGCGGTGATCAGCGCGATCGCGTTGCCCTGGAAGGGTTCCGGCACATCGGCGACCGCGACCCTTTCGCGCACCGCGGCAAACAGAACCAGGACAAGAGAAAACCCGACCGCGGCACCGAAACCGTACAGTGCGGACTCGACGAAGCTGTGCTGTTCCTGGATGTTCAGCAGCGCCACGCCGAGTACGGCGCAGTTGGTCGTGATCAGCGGCAGGAAGATACCGAGCACCTGGTAGAGCATCGGGCTGGTCTTGTGCATGACCATCTCGGTGAACTGGACCACGGCGGCAATGGCGAGGATGAACGCGATCGTGCGCAGGTACTCGACGCCGAGCGGGACCAGGATGTAGGCGTTGATCAGGTAGCTGCTTACCGAGGACAGCGTGAGCACGAACGTGGTGGCCAGGCCCATGCCCATCGCGGTCTCGAGCTTGCGTGACACGCCCATGAACGGGCACAGCCCGAGGAATTTCACCAGGACGAAATTGTTCACCAGCACGGTGCTGACCAGTATCAGTGCGTATTCCGTCATTTCGCCGTTTCAATCAGCGCCTGCTGCCTGTTCACCGGGTTGCGGCCGTCGGTCGGCGTCACGGACCTTTTAACCCGTTCGCGACCCATCATGCCTTGTGATTACGCAATGCGCCGGTCGCTCGGGGGCGATGTCGCATGCGCGCTTCCGAATGGCGCAGTGTATCAATGTCGCGCCGCGATGTCGGTCCGGCCATTCCCCCTAAGCCGGACTCGCAGTGGGCTTTTAAGTGCCTTGACCGGATTCGGGGAGTGAGGCAGTGTTGACCCTCAATGCCACGGGCGGGTTCCCGCCGGCCGTCAGGCCGCGCTCTGGACAGGTCGGCAGCGGAGGAGGTCGAGGATGGCAGCAGCGGGGTTCGACGCGCAGCTCGCGGGAGCGGTTCGATCGGCTGTTCCGGGCAACTACCGCCGGATCCGGGACGGCGGCGAGCTGGTCTGCGAGCCCCTCGATGCCCAGGACCGCGGCCTGCGGCCCTACGGCATCGGCGTGGCAGGCCGCCGATGAAGGCGCCGCCGGTCAATTTCTACGACGCGCACCCGGGCACCGCCGACCTGCGGCGTGAGGTGATGGCCGGCCTTGCCGCAACGCCGAGGGCGATCCCGGCGAAGTTCTTCTACGATGCGCGCGGCTCCGAGCTGTTCGATCGGATCTGCGAACTGCCCGAGTATTACCAGACGCGGACCGAGATCGGCATACTGCGGCGTGCCCTGCCACAGCTCGGGCGGCTGATCGGCGACCAGTGCCTGCTGGTGGAACTCGGCAGCGGCGCCAGCAAGAAGGTTCGCCTGCTACTGGAGGAACTGCGGCCGAGCGCCTATATCGGGGTCGACATCTCCAAGGAATTCCTACTCGCCTCGACCGAGACACTGGCCCACGATTACCCCTGGCTCGCAGTCCACGCCGCCTGCGTCGACTTCAGCGACGGTCTGCAGGTGCCGCATTGCGATCCGACGGCGCACAAGCTCGCATTCTACCCTGGTTCGAGCATCGGCAACTTCGACCCGGACGGGGCCGTGCACCTGATGCAGGACGTTGGGTCGTTGGTCGGGGAGGGCGGCCACCTGCTGATCGGGGTGGATCTGAAAAAACCGGTCGGTCTGCTCACTGCCGCCTACAACGATGCGGCCGGGGTGACGGCCGCGTTCAACCTCAATCTGTTGCACCGCATCCGCGCGGAACTCGAGAGCGACGCAGATCCCGATTCGTTCGATCATTATGCGTTCTACAACCCGACCATCGGGCGGATAGAGATGCACCTGATCAGCCGCGCCCACCAGACACTGAACGTCGAGGGACAGGCGTTCGCGTTCGAGCCGGGCGAGGGGATTCACACCGAGAATTCTTACAAATACACGGTGGCCGGATTCGGCGCGCTGGCGGCCCGTGCCGGGTTCCGCCAGCAGGCGGTCTGGCGGGATGCACGGGCATTGTTCAGCGTACAGCTCCTGCAGTACCAGCCCGGTCGTTAGATCGGGTCGGGTGCTTCGGCGGGCGCAGCCCACCCTGGGCAGGGGGTCGTGGTCGGTGGGGCGGGCCGTTCGCGACATTTCACTGTGCCTGCGGTCTGGTACTGGGTAATATCCCGACTCGGCCGCTTGGGACGGTAGGACGCGATGTTGATCAGCAATCTCGAATTGATACCCGGACGCCGGGTGGTAGAGCACCTCGGTCTGGTGCAGGGTAGCTCGGTGCGCGCCAAACACGTCGGTCGCGACATCATGGCGAGCCTCAAGAACGTGTTCGGCGGCGAACTCAAGGCCTACACCGAGCTGCTGCAGGAGTCGCGCGAAGAGGCGATGCAGCGATTGCAGCAGCAGGCCGAGGCGGTCGGGGCCAATGCGATACTCAACGTGCGCTTCTCGACATCCAGCGTCGCCCAGGGGGCGGCCGAGATCTATGTCTATGGCACCGCGGTGATCCTGGACTAGGGCCTGTTGACACTATCTGGCGCATTGATGCCGGCGTCCGGTTTTTCGACTGACAAGGCAGAAGGAGAGACGTCTCGCATGCTAAACGAACGACGGATAACGCCGTCAGGCGGAAAACCGGGCCCGGCCCTTCGGGTTGCGCCTGAAAAAACGCCATTCGGTGTTGCTCGTTGCTCGTTTGGCATGACCAAACCACGCGCCTCGCGCCTTGACTGGCGCTTTTTCAGGCGCAACAGCAACCTGCCAGATAGTATTAACAGGCCCTAGGCCGATGTACGATCTGCTCGTCGTTTCGATGTTGCTGGTATCGGGCTACGGCTTCGGACGGCTCGCAGAACGCCGTCATTACCGATCGATCATCGAGCGCGAGAGCCGATACAATACGTTGCCCGCGATTGCGTCTCGCTATCCGCCCCTGGAGCCGCCGTACGGACAGGCCCTGGTCACCGGCAGCACCGTCGTGTCGGTCGACTATTTCAAACGCTTCCTCGCCGCGCTGCGCAGCCTGTTTGGTGGCCGCGTCAGCGCCTACGAGTCGCTGCTGGACCGGGCGCGTCGTGAATCGCTGCTGCGAATGAAAGAAGGAGCAGCCGCGCTCGGCGCATCCATGGTCTTCAACGTCAAATACGAGACCGCCTCGATCTCGAAGGGTGCGGGCAACACGATCGGCAGCATCGAGGTGCTGGCCTATGGCACCGCGCTGATCCCGCCACGCGCCGAATGAAGTACCGCAACCCGCAGATTCCGGAAGGCATCAACGTCAGCGATCGGCACCCGCTCAAAGAGCTGCTGGTCCTCGCCGGTGGCGCGCTGCTGCTGATCGTCGTACTGAGCTGGCTGGTCGGCCAGTTCGGTGGGCACATTGCGCGCCTGCTGCCATTCGAGCGTGAGGCGGCGCTCGTGCCGGCGTCCATGCTGCGCAACGACGCCGGGCCCGAGCTCCAGCCCTATCTCGACAGGCTCGGTGCGCGCGTCGCATCGCAGATGGATCTGCCCGAGGGGATGCGTATGACGCTGCATTTCAGCGGTGAGGATACGTTCAATGCGTTCGCGACCCTGGGCGGCAACATCCTGTTGTATCGCGGGCTCGTGGCGCGGCTGCCGCATGAGAACGCGCTGGCCATGCTGCTCGCACACGAGATGGCCCATGTCCTGCATCGCGACCCCGTCGTTGGGCTCGGCCGGGGCGTGGGCATCCAGTTGGTCGCCGGTCTGCTGCTGGGCAATTCGAGTCTCGAGGTGTTGGGTAGTGCGGGCATCTACACTCAGCTGCATTTCAGCCGGGACATGGAAAGCGCCGCGGACGAGGTGGCGCTGGCCACGCTCCAGCGTGTCTATGGACATGTCGCCGGTGCCGATGATCTGTTCGAGGTACTGCACGAGGCGCGCGAGAACAGCGGGGCCGGCGAACTGCCCGCGATCTTCAGCAGTCACCCGCTGGACGGTCAGCGGCTGCAGGCAATCGCCGACGCCGTGCGCGACCACGACTGGTCGGACAACGGGGAGACGACGCCGTTGCCTTCAGGCTTTGCCGACTGGATGCGTGATGCCGAAACACGCGCCGCGGCAGTCCCGGAGGCGCGTTGACGCGGATTGCCCGCCTGTAGAGGTGCAGGCGGCGCGTCCTATTTCACGCGCATACCCGGCTGTGCACCTTCGTCCGGATTGAGCACGAAGATCTCGTTGCCGCCGGGCCCGGCGGCCAGCACCATGCCCTCGGAAACACCGAACTTCATCTTGCGCGGCGCCAGATTGGCCACCATGACGGTCAGCTTTCCTTCGAGTTCCTCGGGTGCGTAGGCGGCCTTGATCCCGGCAAAAACGTTGCGTTCCTCGCCGCCGAGGTCGAGGGTGAGTCGCAGCAGTTTGTCCGCACCCTCGACGTGTTCCGCGCGGGCGATACGCACGACCCGCAGATCCAACTTGGCGAAGTCCGCGAATTCGATCTGTTCCGCAATCGGCTCGCGGCCAAGCGGCGAATCCTTGGCCTGTGGTGCGACGGCAGTCGAGACCTCGGCCGCCAGGTCTTCCCTGGAATCCTCGATCATTGCGCCGATCCTGTCCCGGTCGACCCGGGTCATCAGGGGTTTGAATCTTTCGATCGCATGACCGAGCAAGGGCTCGTGTTGCGAATCCCAAGTCATCGGTTCGATGTTCAAGAATGCCTCCGCCTTTTCCGCCATCAGCGGCAGGATCGGTTTGAGATAGCCCGTGAGCACGCGGAACAGGTTGATTCCGTCGGTGCAGATCGCATGCAGCTCGGCATCACGCCCCGGCTGCTTGGCGACCACCCAGGGGGCCTTGTCGTCGATGTACTGGTTGGCAAGGTCGGCCAGCGCCATGACTTCACGTACCGCGCGCCCAAATTCGCGTCGCTCGTAGAGGTCGGCAATCTCGTCGCCGGCCCTGACGAAGGTGTCGAACAGTTCTGGGCGGTCGAGCGCCGCCGCGAGCCTGCCGTCGAAGCGCTTGCTGATGAAGCCGGCACAGCGGCTCGCGATGTTGACCACCTTGCCTACGACGTCCGCGTTGACGCGTGCGGCGAAGTCCTCGAGGTTGAGGTCGAGGTCGTCGACCCGCGAGCTCAGCTTGGCCGCGAAGTAATACCGCAGGTATTCCGGGTCCAGATGCTTGAGGTAGGTGCGCGCCTTGATGAAGGTGCCGCGCGACTTCGACATCTTGGCGCCGTCGACGGTCAGGAAGCCGTGCGCGTAGACGCCTGTCGGCTTGCGGAAACCGGCACCGTGCAGCATCGCCGGCCAGAACAGGGCGTGGAAGTAGATGATGTCCTTGCCAATGAAATGGTACAGCTCGGTCGTCGAATCGGCCTTCCAGAAGGCATCGAAGTCGACGCCGGTCCGGTCGCAGAAATTACGGAAACTGGCCATGTAGCCGATCGGCGCATCCAGCCAGACATAGAAGAACTTGCCCTGCGCGTCCGGGATCTCGAAGCCGAAATAGGGGGCATCACGTGAGATGTCCCAGTCATTGAGTCCAGCTTCGAACCACTCGTTGAGCTTGTTCGCGACCTCCACCTGGACATGACCGGCCCTGTGCCAGTCCCGCAGGACCTTCTCGAAGTCGCCGAGTCTGAAGAACAGGTGTTCCGAGTCCTTCTCGACCGGGGTGGCGCCGGAGACCGCGGACACGGGATCCTTGAGCTCGGTCGGGGAATAGGTGGAACCGCACACCTCGCAGCTGTCACCGTACTGGTCCTGGGCGCCGCACTTCGGGCAGGTGCCCTTGATGAAGCGATCTGGCAGGAACATCTTCGCTTCCGGGTCGTAGGCCTGTGAGATGGTGCGGCGTGCGATGTGCCCGGCATCGCGGTTGCGCTCGTAGATGGTCGTCGCGCATATCCGGTTCTCTTCCGAGTGGGTCGAGTGGTAGTTGTCGAAGCCGATGCCGAACCCGGCGAAGTCCTCGGTGTGCTCGGCCCAGAACCGGGCGATCAATTCCTCCGGCTCGATGCCCTCGGCGCGCGCGCGCAGCATGATCGGGGTGCCGTGCGCATCGTCTGCGCAGACGTAGTAACACTCGTGCCCCCGCATCTTCTGAAAGCGGCTCCAGATGTCGGTCTGGATGTACTCGACCAGGTGACCCAGGTGGATCGAGCCGTTGGCGTAGGGGAGGGCGCTGGTGATCAGTATTCGGCGGCGATTCGGCATGTCGGTTGCGCAGGGTAGTTGAGTCGGGGCAAACCATAATTATCTCATGTAAATGCCGGGGCGGTCGCGCCCGTGCCACCGACGGGCTGCTTACCGCGAAATCCCGGAGGTTGATTCTGCCGCGGGCTCGTTCACGCTGTATTCCTGACTGAAACGCTTAGGTTTTACCTTTTTCTTTGGTGTAGAATCGCCCCACTTCCGGAAGCCTACCCCGGTGAGCGGGCGATTAGCGCCAGGCGGGGAGCAGGCACATGGCAAACGTTACGCAGGAAAATACAATGGCAGAACTCACGAGGGAGCAGGTCGAAGAGGCGATCAAGGGATACATCGAGCCGCACCTGGAGACCGATCTGGTCAGCGCCAAGTCGGTGAAGGACGTGGTCATCGACGGCGATACGGTCAAGGTGAAGCTGGAGATGGGCTTCCCCGCCAAGGGAGTCCATGAGGAAATCATCGCCGCGGTCAAACAGGCGGTGCAGGGTGTCGACGGGGTCGGCAGTTGCGAAGTCGACCTCAGCACCAAGGTGGTCGCCCACTCCGTACAGAAGTCGCTGAAGCCGATCGATAATGTGAAGAACATCATTGCGGTCGCCTCGGGCAAGGGCGGCGTCGGCAAGTCGACGACCGCGGTCAACCTGGCCCTGGCCCTGGCCGCTGAGGGCGCGCGGGTAGGCATACTCGACGCCGATATCTATGGCCCGTCGCAGCCGCGCATGCTGGGTATCACCGGCAAGCCCGAGTCGAAGGACGGCAACACCCTCGAGCCGATGACGAGCTATCACCTCCAGGCAATGTCGATCGGGTTCCTGATCGACGAGGAAACGCCGATGATCTGGCGCGGGCCGATGGTCACGCAGGCGCTGGAGCAGCTGCTCAACGACACCAACTGGGAAGCGCTCGACTACCTTGTGATCGACCTGCCGCCGGGTACCGGTGACACCCAGCTCACGCTGGCGCAAAAGGTGCCGGTTTCGGGTGCGATCATCGTGACGACACCGCAGGACATTGCACTGCTCGATGCCCGCAAGGGATTCAAGATGTTCGAAAAGGTCGAAGTACCGATTCTCGGCATTGTCGAAAACATGTCGATCCACATCTGCTCGAAGTGCGGTCACGAGGAGCACATCTTCGGTGAGGGTGGCGGCGAGCGCATGGCCTCCGAGTATGGGGTGAACTTCCTCGGCGCGCTGCCGCTCGAGACGCGGATCCGTGAGGAGACCGACTCCGGCAAGCCGACCGTGGTCGCCGAACCCGAGTCGCGCCCGTCGATGATCTATCGTGAAATCGCGCGTAAGGCCGCGGCCAAGCTGTCACGCCAGGCCAAGAGCTATGCATCGAAGTTCCCCAACATCGTGATCCAGAACAACTGATCATGTAGCAGGGATCGGCAAATCTTCCACAAGCCCGCGTGATTGCGGGCTTTTTTGTGGTATTCGCCTGGATGCGCATACTTATGCGTTTTCTTGCTTGGCCAGGGTACCAAGCTGGCCGAATCACGCTGGAATCACCACCCGAATAATTCTGGAATCAGTGGCCGAATCGCGTGGAATACGCACAAAAGAGGGGGCGGCCGGGCGGATCGATGCGTAGCGGGGTCCCGGGCGCCGCAGCACCGGCCTTTGTTTACCACCTGCGGTGCGCCAATTGCAGCCGCAGCACATCCTTACACGACGGGCAGGCCTGGAGCGAGCTGACGGCCAGATGCTGCGGTGCAACAGGCTGCAGTCGACCCGTTGCTGCCGGTCGGGTTACATCCGGTGAACGGCAGGCCTGTACCAGGTACAGACGCCAGCAAACTCAAACTCCATGCATGGGCAGATTCCCTTGCCCCAAGCGTTCATTGCACCGAACCGTAGAACACACTCAGGGCTGAAAGGTCTTCCTCGGCGATCTCAGCTACACGGTCGGCCATCTCTGACGGTTGTGGTAATTTTTCCTTGCCCCGGTAATACAGTATGAGCTGCGTTTGCAGGTAGCCTGGGCGTTGTCCGGCTATGCGAGGGACATCTTTGTCTTGATAGCGACCCCTGTCCTCGTGGCACTCCTCGCAATGTTCCTGATGTAGCCGACGTCCACGCTCGACCAGCACCCATTCCGGCGTCGTCGGCACCGAGCGCCAATCCTTCGTAGAGAAATACCGCGCTATCTTGCGAAGCTCGTAGGTCTTATAACCTTTGCTAATTCGATTCATGATCGTGGCGCTGCGTCGACCTTCTTTGAACTGCGTCATCGCCTTCAGCATGTATTCAGCGTTCATGCCGGCGATACTCGGTATGTTGTCGCCCAGACTAACGCCACCCGCCCCGTGACAGCCATTGCAGGGGAGGCTAAGCGTTTCAGCGGATCGTTCTGCGGCAGACGACGCCGGGGGAAAATAGAGCAGGACCGCCAAAGCACCTGAGAGGAGAAGCCGCTGCACGCCTACTCGCGGAGCCTGCTCATACCCGATGTCTGAATGGATTGCAGGCTGCATGCGGTTATTACCCCTCAAAGACTCAATAAACCAGACAGGTTTGGATATCCTTTCAAAACGCGTCCGAGGTTGCTCCATTGCG
>CBFCWF010000091.1:0-14895 GCA_965601425.1 uncultured Chromatiaceae bacterium
GCGTCGAGGTCGTCGCCGATCGCATGCAGCGCAGCATTCTTCGCCGCGGTGTCCCCGGCAGCGGCGATTGCGCGCGATGCAATGCGGGCCCGGCGACCCAAGTCCTGCATATGGGCGGCAACATCCTCGACCGCGGTGTGCTTGCTTGCTTGGCTCATGGCGATGCCTGTCGATGCGTGTCAGGCTGCGCATTCTAAAGCAAGCCGCAATCCTCAGGGAGCCTTTCGGCCGACCGGGTAGCGGCCTGGGAAGATCAGCCGTTCGGCAGCGGCACCGGGCGCGGCGGCGCAGCCGACTCTTTCGAACCGGTTTCCCATGAGAACTTCGGCAGGGCCCGAAACGCCTCCTGGATGCCGTTGTTCCACGCCTCACGCAGGTTGATCAGATAATTGTCATCGGCGTCGAAACGGCAGCGGCAGCCGAGTACCAGGCTGTCTTTCTCGTAAGTGACCAGTTCGAAAGGTGGCCCGACCGTGATGTTTGACCGCGTCGTCGCATCGAGCGAAACCAGCGCCAGACGCGCGCCCTGATTGAGCGACAGGCCGGGGTGGACGATCCTGTCGAGCGCCGGTTTGCCGTACTTGCTCTCGCCGATCTGCAGATAGGGTGTCTCCGGCGAGGAATTGATGTAGTTTCCCTGGGGATAGATCAGCATCAGGCCGTGCCGTTGTCCGGTGATCTGTCCGCCGATCAGCAGGGTCGTTTCGCCGCTGACGCCGGATTGGGTGAGCGCCGGGCTGTGTTCCTTCTGCACCGCCAGGCTGACTCCGCCGACATACTCCGCGGCCTCGAACAGGTAACGCACACTGGCCAGGTTGGGGCCGTCGCTCGGAAAGTCCAGGTCACGCTGAATATGATTGATCACCTCCTGGGTCGTTGCCAGGTTGCCGGCCGACATGATCACGAACAGCCGGTCAGGCGACGGCGTGAACACATGCAGCTTGCTGTAGGTGGTCACATAGTCCACGCCTGCGTTGGTTCGCGAGTCGGACGCGAATACGAGGCCGTCATCGAGATTGAGTCCGACGCAGTAGGTCATTGATCGGGCATCCGGTCAGCAGAATGGGCGCTTACCAAGTATGCGTGGAAATTGATCGGCATTGGAAGCCCCGAGTTGCGTTTCCGCGATCCCAAGTCTGCTAAGCTCAAGCTGAATCGCCAGAAGATACCGGCTGGCGGCCGCTTGGAGTGGGTCGGCACCCTGACGCTTCTGCCCGTCCGGCTTCCCGACCGCGAAAGAAGAAGAGTCGAACATCATGCACCGTTATGTGACACCCAGCCCCGGCAATGACTACGCCTGGTGCACAGCCGGGTGCTGTCTAAACGCCCTCGCTGCCTGGCCGATCCGGATGCAAGGGCAGCCCCCTGGCGCTACCGGGACTAACCGGCCAGCCTGCTCGTGGCGGCCGCCGCGAATGGCCCGCTTCTGGCATGCCGAAGGATGCGCCGAGATCGTGCGCGACCGTTGCGAGGCCATCCATTGCGAATCTCGTCCCTGTCAAGATCCCGGGCGCATGCGCCGCGACTTGGTCGATCGGCCTCGATTGCCGGCAGCGGGTCTGCGATGCCGATAGAACTCAAGGAATACGACCCCAGCCCCTTCTTCGACGAGATGATGGCGGGCAAAAACCGCGCGCGAGCGCTGGCCAAGGAGCTGATCGGTCTGTTTCGCAACATGGATAGCGGTGAACTGGCCATCCGCCAGGACGCGGCAGATCTCGCGATCAAGGAGATGGGCATCACGTTCACCGTGTACAGCGAGCACGAGGGAATGATCGACCACAACTGGCCGTTCGATATCGTTCCCCGGTTGATCGATAAGTCGGAATGGGACAGGGTCGAGGCCGGCTTGACGCAGCGCGTCAAGGCGTTGAACCTGTTTATCAACGACCTGTACCACGATCAGAAAATCGTCAAGGACGGCGTGTTTCCTGCGGAGGTCCTGGCCAAGTCGAAGAATTTCCGCCCGCAGTGTGTCGGCGTGAAACCACCCTTGGGCGTCTGGGCGCATGTTTGCGGCTCTGACTTGGTGCGCGACGAGGGCGGCACCCTGTACGTGCTCGAAGACAATCTGCGCGTTCCGTCCGGGGTTTCCTACATGCTGGAAAACCGGCTGGTTACAAAAAGGGTCTTTCCAGAGCTGTTCGAGACCTATGCGCCGCTGCCGGTGAATGACTATCCCACGCAGCTCTATGAGATGCTCGCCGCGCTTTCGCCGCGCAACGTGAAAAGGCCGACCCTGGCCGTGCTCACACCCGGCATCTACAACTCGGCCTATTTCGAGCATGCCTATCTGGCGATGGAGATGGGGGCCGAACTGGTCGAAGGTCGCGACCTCTTCGTCGATGATGACGACTGCGTCTACATGTGGACTGTGTCCGGGCCAAAGCGTGTCGACGTGATCTACCGGCGCATCGACGACGAATTCATGGACCCGGAGGCATTCCGCAAGGATTCGATCCTCGGTGTCCCGGGACTGTTGCGCGCATGGAAGGCGCGCAACGTCGGGCTGGCGAACGCGCCGGGCGCCGGTGTTGCAGACGACAAGGTGGTGTATGCCTTCGTCCCCGAGATCATCCGCTACTACCTGGACGAGGAGCCCGGGATTCCCAACGTCCCCACTTACCGCTGTATGTATCCGGAAGAGCGCGATTACGTACTCGGGCACCTCGACCAACTCGTCGTCAAGCCGGCC
This sequence comes from uncultured Chromatiaceae bacterium, assembly GCA_965601425.1. Lineage (GTDB taxonomy): Bacteria > Pseudomonadota > Gammaproteobacteria > Chromatiales > Chromatiaceae > Thiosocius. Next base: position 2,696 of record CBFCWF010000091.1, read on the forward strand.
AACGAGTCCGGTGGCTACGGTATGATGATCGGTCCGCGCGCTACCAAGGCCGAGCGCAAGAGGTTCGCCGAACTGATCACGAACAACCCGCGCAACTATATTGCGCAGCCAACGCTGGGTATCTCGACCGTGCCGACCGTGGCCGGGCAGAATCTCGAGCCACGCCACGTCGATCTGCGCCCATTCATCCTGAGCGGTCGCGGCACCTTCGTAACCACCGGCGGTCTGACCCGCGTGGCGTTGCGGAAAGGCTCGCTGGTCGTGAACTCATCACAGGGCGGTGGTTCGAAAGATACCTGGATCGTGGACACCGATTGAGCGGAGATTGCGATGCTGGCGCGCGTTGCGGAAAACATCTATTGGCTCGCCCGTTATGTGGAGCGTGCAGAGAATACTGCGCGCCTGGTGCGCGTGAATTCCCACCTGGTGCTGGACACTCCGCGCAAGATCGCGCCGGGTTGGGAGCCGCTGGTCGAGATCACCGGATTGCAAGAGGCGTTTCACGCGGTCGATCGCGAGACCAACGAACGCAACGTGGTGCGTTTCCTGATTGGCGACGCCAATAATCCAGGGTCCATCATCTCCGCGTTGGCCGCGGCCCGGGAAAATTGCCGCACCGTGCGCGATGTGCTGCCGCGCTCATCCTGGGAAAAGCTCAACGAGCTCTATCTGTTCGCCAAAGAAAACGTTCAGTCCGGCCTGACGAAGAGCGGTCGCGACGATTTTCTCGATGGCATCATCACAGGGTCGCAACAGATCACCGGGCTGTTGGGCTCGGTGATGTATCGTGACGAGGCCTGGCATTTCTCCCGTATCGGGCGCAATCTCGAACGCGCCGACATGACCACGCGCATGATCGACGTGCGGTCGACCGATCTTTTCCCCCCCGACCGGCTAGAGTCGCGTTCGCTCGATACCCTGCAGTGGATAAGCGTGTTGCGCTCGATGTCCGGCTACCAGATCTATCGGCGACACGTCGCGATCAGGGTGAGCCGACCAGACGTGCTGCAGTTCCTGTTCCACGATGCCCTGTACCCGCGATCTTTCATGCATTGTGTGGATGCGGTCGACGAGAGCATCGCCGAACTGCAGAAATCGGAGCAGGTGCTGCGCGGCATACGCGCGCTAAAACGCAAGCTGCGTCGAACCAGGGTCGCCGATCTCGACCAGGCAGCGCTGCACGAGTTCATCGACGAATTGCAGCTTGGCATCATGGATCTGCATGCATATCTTGCCGTGGCCTATTTCCCGCCGCCGCTCGAGCTGGGCGCGACCGGCTGAGTTATTCCGGCGGGCGCACTGCGTGCTCGATGCGTTGGATGGCTGCTGCCGGTTCGACCGCTCATGGCCAGCACGGCGTTTTCGAGGAGCAGCCAGACATCCCGCGCGCTGCGCCCCTTGATCGCCCCATCCGTCTCGTGGCAGCCGTCGAGCAACTGCAACCATTCGGCAGTGCGCAGATTGCCAAGCCCCTTGCGAACCAGGCCGCTGCGTTTACGGAACACGCCGGCCCTGTCGATCGCCTGGTCGGGACTCATGCCCCTGGCGACGTCGGCCGAGATACGTGCCATGCTTCTGGCCTCGCGATGGACGGCCCAGAGTATTACCGCAGGGGCCAGGCCTTCGCCGCGCAGGCCGTCGAGAATGTGGACACAGCGCCCGGATTCGCCGCGCAGCGCGCTGTCGACTAGTTCGAAGACGTCGAAACGGGCGCTGTCGGCGACCGCGGCCGACAGTTCCTCCGCGCCCAGCGGGCCGCTGCCGTGCAGCAGCAGGAGCTTCTCGATCTCCTGGCGTGCCGCGAGCAGATTTCCCTCGACCCGGTCCGCGAGCATGCCGACGGCCTCGTCGCTCGGCCGGATGCCTGCGGCCTCGAATCGCTGCCGGATCCAGGCCGGCAGTTGTTGCGGCTCGATAGGCCATACCCGCACAACGACGCCGGCAGCGTCGATCGCCTTGAACCACTTGCTCTGCTGCTGCTGGCGCTCAAGCTTCGGCAGCGTGAGCAGCAGCAACGTGTCCGGCGGCGGGTCTGCGCAATAGGCGGCCAGGGCCCGCCCACCCTCGGCGCCCGGTTTGCCGCTGGGAAGCCTCAGATCGATGAGCTTCTTCTCCGCGAATAGCGACAATGCCGCGGCCTCCGCTGCTAGCCGCTGCCAATCGAAGTTGCCGCCAGCCTCGATGACCTCACGACTGGTGTGGCCGGCGTCGCGCGCAGCGCGCCGGATCGCATCGCCGCATTCGCCCAGCTGCAGGGGCTCGTCGCCGCTGATCAGATAGACCGTGGCCAGCGTGCCGGCGAGGTGCTGTTGCAACCTTTCGGGAAAGACGCGCATCGCTCAATTCAGTGCGGCGAGACGACGAAGGATGCGTCCGACCAGCTCGCGCCGCATGTCCTTGCGCAGCAATTCGGATTCCCGGCTGGCGCCGAGGACAGAGGTTGGCGGCCGATACTGGATCCGGAGCACGCGCTCGGTGCGGGCAGGCAGAAGCTCCTCCCCGGTGGCAGAGCGCAGCGCAAAGGTGACCAGTTCGTCGATTTCGAACTCGACGGCCTTGTTGCGGCTGTCGACGGACAGGACCCGTGAGCCCTGGTCCCAACGGCTGACGACGAGCGTGGAACCGCTGCCCGCCGGGTCGCCGGTCATCTCGACGTCAGCCGCCGCGAGTTGACGATCGAGTTCGCGGTACAGGTCGGAGAAGCGGGCAAGCCCGGCGATATGGAGCGGTTGCGGTAGGTCGTCGAGCCGCGAAATCGCGGCGCCGCGCGGTTCGAAACCGCAGCCCGCCAGCTGCGCCGTGAGGAGCAAAATCAAAAGCGACAGCAGTCCAACCGCGCGACGAGGCGCTAGGCCCGATGCAGGCAGATTCATTCGGTCTCCGTCAATTGGCCACGATGTTGACCAGCTTGCCCGGTATGACGATCGTCTTGCGTACCGCCAGGCCATCGATGAAACGACGGACGTTCTCGTTGCGCTGCGCGGTCTCCTCGACCAGCGCCCTCGGCGCGTCAGTAGGCACCTGGATCTTGCCGCGCACCTTGCCGTTCACCTGCACCACATACTCGATGGTTTCGCTGCGCAGCGCGGATTCATCCACCGCGGGCCAGCCTGCGAATTGGATGTCGTCGCCGAGACCGAGCGTGCGCCACATCGCGTGGCTGATGTGCGGCGCGATGGGTGACAGCAGGCGCAGCAGGATACCGATGCCCTCGTGCAACATCGCATGCGCCGCCGGCGAGTCATCGAGCCTGTTAAGTACATTGGCCATGGTCATGCAGCCAGACACCACGGTGTTGTACTGCTGGCGCTCATAGTCAAACAGCGCCTTTTGCAGTGCACTGTGCACGTCGCGGCGAGCGTCCGCACAATCGGCGGCGTCGCCGCGCGGGCTGCCCTTCAGCCGATCGAGCCGAGCGCCGAGGGCCCACAGGCGCTTCAGGAAGCGATGGGCGCCCTCGACGCCTTCATCGGACCATTCCAGCGTCTGGTCTGGCGGTGCCGTGAACATGGTGTAGAGGCGCACGGTGTCGGCACCGTAGCGGTCGATCAGGGTCTGCGGGTCTACGCCATTGTTCTTCGACTTCGACATCTTTTCAACGCCGCCCGGTGTTACCGGCTCGCCGTCGGATTTTGCGACCGCACGTACGATACGCCCCTTTGCATCCGACGCGACCTCGACGTCGGCTGGATTGAACCACTCGCGGGAACCGTCCGGGTGGGAACGGTAGTAGGTTTCCGCGACTACCATGCCCTGGGTCAAAAGGCGGGTAAACGGCTCGTCACAGTCGATCAGCCCCTCGTCCCGCATCAGCTTGTTGAAAAAGCGCGCGTAGAGCAGATGCAGGATGGCGTGCTCGATCCCTCCGACATACTGGTCGACAGGCAGCCAGTAGCGGGCGCGCTCGTCGAGCATCGTGGCGTCTGCGTTCGGGCAACAATAGCGGGCGTAGTACCAGCTCGACTCGAAAAATGTGTCGAAGGTGTCGGTTTCCCGCCGATCGCCGTTGCCGAGGTCGTAAAACGCCCGCATCTTCGCCAGCGGGGAGCCCGAGCCGTCCACGACGACGTCTTCCGGAAGGCACACCGGCAGCTCGTCGGCCGCTACGATTGTGCCGTCGGCCTTGTGGATCACCGGGATCGGACAACCCCAGTAGCGCTGGCGCGAGACGCCCCAGTCGCGCAAGCGGAAATTCACCCGCTTTTCCCCGCGGCCGTGCTTTTCCAGCCAAGCCGCCACCGCATCGAACGCGGCGTCGGAGCTGAGCCCGTCGAAAGGTGCCGAATTGGCCAATACCCCTCTATCGACGTAGGCGGCGGCTTCGATCGAACAGGGGTGGCCGTCTGCGTCGAAGATCACCTGCTTCTTCGGGATCCCGTACTTTTCTGCAAACTCCCAGTCCCGCTGATCGTGCGCCGGAACTGCCATTACCGCACCCGTGCCATAGCTCATCAGCACGAAATTCGCGGCATAGACCGGCACGGCCTCGCCACTCACCGGATGCAGGGCCTGCAGCCCGATCGGCATGCCCCGCTTGTCCATGGTCTCCAGTTCGGCCTCGCTCATCGCGCCCGAGCGGCAAGCTGCAACGAAGTCGGCAATTGTCGGGTCACTGGCCGCGGCCCGCAGGGTCAGCGGGTGTTCGGCCGCAACCGCCAGATAGGTCACCCCCATCAGGGTGTCCGGTCGTGTGGTGTAGACCTCGAGCGTTTCCTCCCGGTCCTGTATCGCAAACCTTATCTGAACGCCGAGCGAGCGGCCGATCCAGTTGCGCTGCATCGTGACGACCTGCTCGGGCCAGCCATCGAGCTTGTCGAGGCCGTCGAGCAGCTCCTGCGCATAGTCGGTGATGCGCAGGAACCACTGCTCGATGTCGCGTTTCTCGACCGGGGCGCCGGAGCGCCAGCCTCTGCCGTCGATCACCTGTTCGTTCGCGAGCACAGTCTGGTCGACCGGATCCCAGTTGACGGTGGCCGTCTTGCGATAGGCCAGGCCTTTCTCGACCAAGCGTGCGAACAGCCACTGCTCCCAGCGGTAATAGTCCGGGCTGCATGTCGCGATTTCGCGATCCCAGTCGTAGCCGAAGCCGAGCCGCTGCAGCTGGGCCTTCATGTACGCGATATTCGAATAGGTCCACTCGGCTGGCGGCTTGCCATGCTTGATCGCGGCGTTTTCGGCCGGCAATCCGAACGCGTCCCAGCCCATCGGCTGCAGCACGTTCTTGCCGAGCATGCGCTGGTAGCGGGCAATCACATCGCCGATGGTGTAGTTGCGCACGTGGCCCATGTGCAGTTTTCCGCTCGGATAGGGGAACATCGACAGGCAGTAGAATTTTTCCCTGTCCGGGTCCTCGCTGGCCAGGAAGGAGGCGTTGTCCGCCCAGAACTGCTGGGCCTCGTTTTCTATTTGTTCTGGTCTGTACTGCTGATCCATGGGTGATCCGGCCCCGGGGCGGATGGGCAATCGCGGAAGGATACCGCAGCCGGCGCCAGCGTGCGACGCGGCCCCGGTATTTGCGCTGGATTAAGAAATCCGGAATTGAGGTTTGGTGCTGATCGGCTAGCTTCTCCATAGTAGGCGGAGGGATTTTTCTCTGCGAATGAACAATTATTACTATTAGAAGTTACTGCGCCGCGAATGGATCAAGGAGACGACATCATGATCAGCTACGACGAACTGCATCGGCAGAACCACAAGATCACCGAACTGACCAATATCCTGCAGCACCTGCTGGGCGATCGCTCGCTGTGCGATTCTGCGGTGACTTGCGATCTGTTTTTCGACTATGTGGCCGCGGTAAAGGAGCACATGGCAGTGACCGACAGCGAGATGTACTCGAAGCTGCTCGGTTCCGGCGATCAGAAAATGAGCAACATCGCCAACCGTTTCATGGGCGGATCACGTGAGATCAATCGGATTTTTTCTGCCTACCTGAAGCGCTGGTGCAAGCTTCGAAGCAAGCAGCTGGTGATCAGGGAATACGACGCCTTCATGAGCGATACCCAGGAGATGTTCGACCTGGTGCTGGATCGCATTCAGTCCGAAACCGAACACCTTTACCCGGCCGTCCGCCGAGTCACCGGGGATACGCGCGACGTCGCCTGATATCCACGGTTGCAGCGGGCTACGAAAGCAGTGGGGACCACTAATTCGAGGAGTCGCGGCCATGAGTGAGCAGCAGAAGGACCCGGTCGACCGTCTGGTCGATGCCTATGAGACCATGCTCGAGCGCGTCCACGAGGCCGCGGAGAGCGCCGAGGAGAAGACGGTTCCCTGGTTGCGCGAGACGCTCGCCGCCGCGCGCGAGCGGGCGGTCGAGCTCGAGGAGTTGACGCGCGAGGAGGCGGACAAGGTCTCGCGCTATGTCGAGCGAGACCTGCACGAGGCCGCCACGTTCATCGCCGAGAGCGGCCAGGAGTTTCGTGACTGGCTCAGTTTCGACTGGCAGCTGATGCAGAACCGGATGCTGGAGATGTTCGCCGGCATGGCCGATCAGACCAGCCAGGCGCTCAAGGGCTTCGCCGATCAGGCGCGAGCCGCGGGCCTGTATCGCGCCGGCGAGGTCGCCGCGCCGGGGGTGCTGCGATGCACTGAGTGCGGCGAGCGAGTGCAGTTCGAAAAGACCGGGCAGATCCCACCGTGCCCGAAGTGCCAGTCGACAACCTTCCAGCGCGAACCGTCTGCCCAGCAGCCGTCTTGATGGCGCGCGCTGTCGGGTCCGCGGGTTAGGCGGTCACGGCGAGCCGCGTGATGCGCTCGGCGAGCGCCTGGAAATTGATGCCCCAGCGCAATCCGAGTTCGACCAGGCGGTCGTCCGGCGGCGTCGGCGGCGCGTCTGCGGCAAACGCGAAAACCAGCAGGTTGTCGTGGTCCGGCTCGTCCAGGACCAGGGTCTGCGAGCCGAACACCTGGCGGATCGCGAACAGTGCCCTGCTCACCGCCTGTGCATTCTCGACGATCAGATTGAGCGTCAGTTTGCCCTGAGGGCTGAGATGATCGCGACAGCTGGCCAAGAACGCCGGCTTCGTCAACCAGTCCGGCGTCGTCTGCTGTTCCTCCAGGTCGACCAGGATCAGGTCGTAGCGGATGTCGCTGTGAACCAGGTGCTCACGGACGTCCGTCACGAGCAGTTGCCAGTTGCTGTGCTGCGCCGGCGGGAAGTCGAAGTACTCGCGTGCCAGGCGCGCGACCGTGCCCGAAAGTTCGACCGCATCCCCGCTCACGTCAGGTGCCCGGGCGTGCAGCCAGCGGGCGATCGCGCCGCCGCCGCAGCCGGCCAGCAAGACCCGTTCCAGCCGGGGTTCGAACATCAGATGGGCCAGCATCGCGCGGTTGAGCGGGTTCGGGAGCACCGCGGGATCGTGCCGGTGAATCTCGGTCTGCAGGATGACATCGTCGAACCAGAGGCTCCGCAGGTCGCCATCGTCCCAGATCTCGAGGTGTATCGTTTCGCGTTCCTCGCGATAAATGCAGCGTGCGCGCTTCATACCAGGAAGATGGTGGCGAGCCCCAGGAAGGCGAGAAAACCGACCACGTCGGTTACCGTGGTGAGCAGTACGGACCCGGCAAGGGCCGGGTCGATTCCGAGGCGCTCGAGCATCAACGGGAGCAGCGCGCCGGTCACCGCAGCGAACAGCAGGTTGATCGTGATCGCGGCCGCGATCAGGATCGCGATCGCAATGCTATGGAACCAGAGACCGGCGATCAGCGCGACGACCAGGGCCCAGATCATACTGTTCAGTGAACTGACCGCCAGCTCCTTTATCAGCAGCGCGCGCGCGTTCTTGGCACTGAGCTGGCCGAGCGCGATGCCGCGGATCGCCAGCGTCAGTGTCTGACTGCCGGCGATGCCGCCCATGCTCGCGACGATCGGCATCAGCACGGCCAGTGCCACCACCTTGGACAGCGTTTGTTCGAACTGACCGATCACCCAGGAGGCAAGGAAGGCCGTCCCGAGGTTGATGCCGAGCCACACCGCGCGCCGCCGGGTACTGGCCAAAACCGGGGCGAACATGTCTTCCTCCTCGGACAGGCCGGCCCTCCCCATGAACTGGTGCTCGCCCTCCTCGCGAATCACATCGACCACATCATCAATCGTGATGCGCCCGAGGAGTCGTCCCTCGCTGTCCACCACCGGCCCGGAGAGCATGTCGTGTGCCTCGAAGCGCCGGGCCACCTCGGTCTTCGGTGTCTCGGCCGGGATCGGCTGCATCGCGAGGCTCATCGCCTCCGCCACCGTGTCGTCAGGGTCGCGCGACACCAGTTGAGACAGCGGCAGGATGCCGAGATAGCTGTCGTCGCGGTTGACCACGAAGAGCTTGTCGGTGTCACGCGGCACGCTCTCGCCGAGCCGGCGCAGATAGCGCAGGACGACGTCGAGTGTCACCTCGGGGCGTACCGTCACCGTGTCCGTGTTCATCAGCCCGCCGGCGGTATCCTCCGGATACGACAGCACTGCCTCCAGACGCTTGCGACGTTGGTCGTCGAGCGCCTGCAAGACCTCGGATGTAATCGCCGAGGGCATCTGCTGGACGAGGTCGGCCAGATCGTCCAGGTCGAGGTTGGCGGTCGCCGCCAGCAGCTCGTCCGGGTCCATGTGGCGAATCAGGTTTGTCTGGACCTCTTCGGTGACCAACAGCAGGATCTGACCGTCGTGTTCCTCGTCCACCAGGTTCCATACGATCTCGCGCTCGGCAGCCGGCAGCGACTCGAGCAGGTGCGCGATCTCCGCCGGCGCCAGGCTGCGCAGCAGGCGTGAGGCCTCGCGTACCGCACCGGACGCGAGAATGTCCTGCACGCGTTGCAGTCGGGCGTCTTCGCTGTTGTCCGCTGAGTCGCTCATATCGTGGTGTATCACTTGCCCGGTTGCATTCGCGGCAGAGTTTAGCCCGCATCCTTCATCGGCAGCACGCACGCTGACGGATTTTTCAGCGGCTCGGTCGCCGGGCCGCAGGAACGGGACCGACGGCGGAGATCGCGCTCGCCGGGTGTTCGCCGGGGTGTTCGAGGGCGCAGTGCCCGAAGCGTCCTGTCAGTGCAACGGCGACAGCGGGTCGCTGGGAACGGCGCCGTCGAACAGACCCCGCATGGCCTGATCGAGTCGGCCCGTATCCAGGCCGCGAATCTGTTCGCGGACGTCGAGTATCGCGGCCGGCTGCATGCTCAGTTCGCGGAGGCCCAGACCCAGCAATAGCGGCACGAACCGCGCATCGCCGGCCATTTCGCCGCACATGCCGACCGGCACGCCCTCGGCCTCACCGGCAAGGATCACCTCTCTGATCAGCCGCAGTACCGCGGGGTGAGCCGGGTCATAAAGATAGTTCACCTCGTCGTCGACCCGGTCGATCGCCAGCGTATACTGGATCAGGTCGTTGGTGCCGATCGACAGGAAATCGAGGCACTGTGCAAAGGCGCGTGCGTTCAGTGCCGCCGCCGGCACCTCTACCATGCCGCCTATCGGCATGCCCTGGTCGTATGCCAGGCCTTCCGCATCCAGCTGCAGCATGGCTTGGCGGATGATGAGTTCGGCCTGCTTCGCCTCCCAGGTGCTGGTGAGCATCGGCAGCATCAGGCGAACCGGTCCGAACGCAGAGGCGCGCAGTATCGCGCGGACTTGTGGTTGGAAGAGCTCGGGTTCCTTGAGGCACAGCCGGATCGCTCGCAGGCCGAGCGCCGGATTCGCCGAAGCGGCTGCGTGCCCATAGCCGCCTGGTTGCTTGTCCGCGCCCAGGTCCAGAGTTCGAATCGTGACCGGCCGTCCCTGCATACCTTCGACTACGGCGAGATAGGCCGCGAAGTGTTCCTCCTCGCACGGCGTCGCCTCGCGATTCATGTACAGGAATTCCGTACGGTACAGGCCAATACCCTGAGCGCCGTTCGCGCGCGCGACCGCAACGTCTTCCGCCAGCTCTATGTTGGCCAGCAGACGGATCTTGTGGCCGTCGCGGGTCACCGGCGGTTCCGCGCCGCGCCTGCGCAGTTCCGCGGTGCGTGAGACGCCCGCGGCTCGCATGGCCTCGAAGTAGGCCAACATGCCCGGGTCGCAATCGGCCAGCACGACCCCGCTGCCGGCATCCAGCACCAGGTGTTCGCCCTGTTGAAGGTAAGCCGTTGCGCTGCGCGTGCCGACCACGGCCGGAATCCCCAGGCTGCGCGCCAGGATCGCGGTATGCGACATCGGGCCTCCGAAATCGGTGACGAAGCCGGCAATGCCCTGATTCTTCATCAGAATCACGTCCGCTGGCGTCAGGTCTTCTGCGACCACGACCTTCCCGCTCAGCTCGTCGAAACGCGCCTCCTGCTGTTCCAGAAGGATATCCATGATGCGGTTGACGACGTGATCCAGGTCGTCGCGGCGCGTCCGCAGGTAGGCGTCCTCCAGCTGGTCGAAGACGCGCGTCAGTGCTTCGCGATGCAGCTGCAGCGCCCACTCGGCGCGCAGCCCTTCGTTGCGTATCAGCTGAATTGGCTGTCCCGACAGCGCCTTGTCCTCCAGCATCAACAGGTGTGTGTCGATGAATTCGGCAATCTCGGCGGGTGTGTCGCTCGGGATCTGGTCGCGCACACTTCGCAGCTGTTGGCCGGCGAGCTGGATCGCCGCCTCGAAACGGCGAACCTCGTCCTCGATGTGTCCCGTATCGATCCAGCCGGGCGTTGGACAGACCTGCCCGCGACAGAGCAGAAACGCATCGCCGATTGCAATGCTGCTGGCCCCGCCAACACCGATACCGATACTGGCAATGGTCATTCACCTTCACCGAACTTGTCGTCGATGAGATCGACCAGCGCCTGCATCGCCTCCGCCTCGCCCTCGCCGTCGACGGTGAGTTGCAACGGCGTGCCCTTGCTCGCTGCAAGCATCATCACTCCCATGATGCTCTTCCCGTTGACCCGCTGACCGTTCTTTTCCAGCACCACGTCGGCGCCATAGCCGCTCGCGATGCCGACCAGCTTGGCCGCGGCACGCGCATGCAGGCCGAGTCTGTTTTGGATCGTGACTTTTCGCTCGAGCATCCCGGTCCCCCGTCAGTCGCCGGCCGGCTGCAGCGGGCAACTCATGATGCCCCGGCTGCCGCCTTCCGCGGCCTTGCTGCTGAGCGTGTCCAGGTCATCTTCCGGGTAATTGAACACGCGCACCAGCATTGGCAGATTGAGTCCCGAAAGCACCGTGGTTCCCGGCCGGTTGCAGGCAACCTGCTTCGCAAGATTGTGCGGCGTGGCGCCATAGATGTCGGTCAATACCAGCACGCCGTCGCCGGCGTTCAGCACCTCGAGCATGCTGCGCGCCGCATCTATCGTGGGCTCCAGCGACGCATCGGCCGGCACTTCGAGGCATTTGACCGGCAGGGTCGTGCGGCCAATGATGCGACTGGCGATGTGTAGCATCGCGGAGCCCACGCCGGGGTGTGTGACCAGCAGTACGCCGACATTCACGGCAGTTCCCGATGACTACTCACCACACTTCGGCCCTGTTTTTCCAGGAAACTTGTGAGCTGTTCCACCAGGTACACCGAGCGGTGCTGGCCGCCGGTGCAACCGACCGCGATGGTCAGGTAGCTCCGCCCTTCACGCTCGAAGCAGGGTATCCAGTGGGTAAGGAATTCGCTGACCTGGCTGAGCATCGCGCGCACCTTCAGATCATGGCCCAGAAACTCCGCGACCGGCTGGTCCCTCCCGGTATAGGGTCGGAGGTCGGGCTGCCAGTGTGGATTCGGCAGGCAGCGTGCATCGAACACGAAGTCCGCATTGCGCGGCACGCCGTGCTTGAAACCGAAAGACTGCAGCATGATCGACATTTCACCGCTTTCCCGTTCGCCGACCCGCGCGCGGATGATCTCGCGCAGTTCGTGAAGCGTGGTGCGCGTCGTGTCGATCTTCAGTCGGGTGAGATCGAGCAGCGGCTCCAGCGTTTGTCGTTCCAGGCTGATGGCTTGCTCGAGCGTGCGCCCGTCTTCGGTCAGCGGGTGGCGGCGGCGGGTCTCGCTGAACCGCTGAATCAGCACCTGGTCCTCGGCATCGAGGAACACTGTCTCGCAATCCACCCCATGGTCGCGCAGGCGCTTGATCAGCGCGGGCAGCCGGTTCAGTTCCGCCTGCGGACTCCGCGCATCGATGCCGACCGCGGTCAGGCCGCGGGCCTGTGCGGGTTGCAGCGTGATGTCCCGCACTAGGGCCTCGAACAGGCTGACCGGCAGGTTGTC
>CBFCWF010000092.1:0-14868 GCA_965601425.1 uncultured Chromatiaceae bacterium
GGCGTTATCCGTCGTTCGTTTAGCATGCGAGACGTCTCTCCTTCTGCCTTGTCAGCCGAAAAACCGGACGCCGGCATCAATGCGCCAGATAGTGTCAACAGACCCTAGATTGCCCACGGCCACCGGTCTCCACCCGACGTCCGCAGTCGTTCCCGAACTATAGCCAAAATGAGTCAACGTGAATCATTTTTCGCCTTTATCGGCTTTTTTGTCGCAAGAGGACAAGGATCTTGCAGTGCGCCGAGTCTCATCCAAGCCTAGAGGAGCAACGCAATTAGTCAAGTAGTCTTATATAAGACTCGGACACAAGGGCAGTATCCATGGCGAACTCAGGTGTATTCCGAATGCCCCCGTGAACCCTGCCTGCTGTGGTCGCGCAGTACGAGGCTGTGCGCCCGCCTCCGCGGGTCGCCGGCAATTTTCCGGGAAATCAGGCGTCTTCGGCGTCGCAGTAGATCGCCGCCATCGCAGCAGCCGCCTGGCGCAGCGCCGGCACATACTGACGCAATGCCGCAAGCGGTTTCCGCACTGCAGGGGCATGCACAGCCACAGTGAAGCAGATCGAATTCGCAGGGGTGAACACCGGCACCGCCACTGCGGCCATGCCGGCCATGAACTCTTCGCTGTCCACGCCTATGCCCTCTTTCTCAACGCGTTTCAGCTCGGTCGATATCTGTTCGATGTCGGTGATGGTGCGGTCGGTAAAACGCTTGAGCGGTGCCGCACCGAGCAGGCGCTGCCGCTGGCGTGGCTCCATGTAGGCGAGAAACAGCTTGCCGCTCGCCGTGCAGTGCAGCGGCAGCTGCGATCCCACCGGCAACTGAATACGGAACGGCCAGTTGGCCTCCACGCGATCGAAGTAGACCGTGTGATCACCGTCCAGCATCGTGCAGTTGCAGGTCTCGCCGATTTCCTCGGACAGGGCCTTGAGGATCGCGTGGCGCGGTGCGCCGAGCGCCTCGTTGGTCATCACATCAAGTGCCATCGCCCGCGTACGCCCCCCAGGCAGATAACGCCGATTGACCGGTTCGCGATGCAGCAGGCCCTCTTCTTCCAGCTGCTGCAAGATCCGGTTGACAGTCGGCTTCGGCAACTCGAGTTCACCGATCAACTCGGTCGCCGACACCGGACGCCGCGCCTGCACCACCTTTTCGAGGACGATCAGGCCGCGCAATATTGTGGGGTGGGTGTGTTTGGTGGTCATAGCGAAAAGCACTGCAGTTGGCTCTTTGGGCCATCAAACGGACTATCCTTGCGATCCCGTCGGCGCGCCGCTCGCGGCGCGGGTCATGCGGTCAGACCGAAGTCCGAACCTGTGGGTGCAACAACGCTGGCTGTCGCGGAGTGACCTGTCGGTTTCAAATAAAGCATACCATTCCCCCATTGACAACCTGTACCTCAATAAATGATACTCTGGGTCTCATTTTCATTGATTCTTGGGAATTCCGCTGACCGTACCAGGTGGCCGTTGTGCATCATTCACCTCCGGCATGGAGACGACCCGATGACCCTTCCCGATCAGGATTACGATTACATCATCGTCGGCGCAGGGTCCGCAGGCTGCGTGCTGGCCAATCGCTTGTCGGCGGATCCCGGCCATCGGGTCCTGCTGATCGAGGCCGGTGGTTCTGACACGAATCCGTGGATCCATATCCCTGTCGGCTACTTCAAGACCATGCACAACCCGGCGACCGACTGGTGCTACGTGACCGAGCCGGATGAGGGTATCGCATCCCGCCGCCTGCAGTGGCCGCGCGGCAAGGTGCTCGGTGGTTCCAGCTCGCTGAACGGATTGCTGTACGTTCGGGGGCAACCGCAAGATTACGATCGCTGGGCGGCACTGGGCAACGCCGGGTGGTCATTCGACGAGGTGCTCCCCTACTTCAAGAAATCGGAAGACCAGGAACGCGGTGCGGACGACTACCATGGCGTCGGCGGTCCGCTGAAGGTTTCGAACCTGCGTTTGCGCCGACCCATTGCCGACTATTTCATCGAGGCGGCCACGCAGGTCGGCATCCCTTTCAACGAGGACTACAATGGCGCTCGGCAGGAGGGCGTTGGCTATTTCCAGCAGACCGCCTACAAAGGCTTTCGCTGGAGCACTGCAAAAGGTTTTCTGCGCCCGGCGCGAAAGCGCGCCAACCTGACGCTGCTGACCAAGGCCCACACGACACGGGTCCTGTTCGAGGGCGGCAGCGCCGTCGGCGTCGAGTATCTGAGACGCGGGAAGCTGCACCAGGCGCATGCCCAGCGGGAGGTGATTCTTTGCGCCGGCGCAATCGGCTCACCGCACATCCTGCAGCTGTCCGGCATCGGTGCCAAATCGTTAATGGAAAGGGTCGGCATACCCTTGATCGCAGACCTGCCCGGCGTCGGCCAGAATCTGCAGGATCACCTGCAGGTGCGCCTGGTTTACAGGACCAGCCAGCGGACGCTCAACGACGAGGTCAACAACATCTTCAAACGTGGCTGGGTCGGCCTGCAGTATCTGCTGAATCGGACCGGACCCTTGACCTTGGCGGCTAGCCAGGTCGCGATATTCACCAGGTCGCAGCCGCAGTTGGAACGCCCCGACATCCAGTTCCACATGCAGCCGCTGAGTGCAGACAAACCGGGGGACGGAGCCCACAAATTTTCTGCGTTCACCGCCTCGGTATGCCAACTGCGACCGCACAGCCGCGGCTATTTGGCGATCAGGTCGAGAGACCCGTTGGAACACCCGGCGATTCATCCGAACTACCTGTCGGACGAACGCGACCGAAGGGTCGCCGTCGACGGGATCAAAGTTGCGCGACGGATTGCCGCGGCGCCCGCCTTATCGCAGCACATCATCGACGAATACGTACCCGGCTACCAGTACCGCAGCGATGACGAACTGCTCGATGCGGCTCGCCGCTATAGCCAGACGATCTATCATCCGACCAGCACCTGCAAGATGGGCCAGGACGACATGGCCGTGGTCGACGAGCGTCTGCGTGTTCACGGCATCCGCGACCTGCGCATCGTGGATGCCTCTGTGATGCCGGAGATCGTTTCCGGGAATACTAACGCGCCGACCATCATGATTGCGGAAAAGGCGTCAGACCTGATCCTCGAAGATGCCGGCGCCGTCACTGAGACCCCGTCGGCAAGTGTCTCGCGGTCCACGCGGTCTGCGAAAGCGCCGGTGCGGACATGATGGACGGGAACGCCGCAACCGCGGCACCGGGTCGTTCAGCCGGACTCTTTGGGTCGGAACTTACCCTTCCGCGTAAGGGGGCGCTGCGCGTGCCTATTCCGGACCCGCATCGAGCTGCGCCGTGCTGGATCGCTGATAGGCCCTGACGGCGTACAGAGTCGCGGCGGCTGCGGCGATCAGTAGACCGATCTTTACCGCCGGGTGCATGCCACGGGTCAATTCGTTCAATTTAGCGACGGGGGAAAACATAGGCCTGGCTCCTCGATTAGGTTGCAGCGTCTGTGGCGTCCATTGACGTCACGATGGACTGGGTGCCGATACACAACCGAAATGCCGAGTGCGGCACCGATCATTCAACTTTAAGGGCATCGCCTCGGATTTGCACGCTTTATCCGAGCAGGCGCTCGCGTCACCGTCCGGCCCGCCATCAGCCCGCCAATGACACTCGGGGTCGCCGCGCTGAACACCCCAACGACCCTGCCGACGCATGTCCGTTCCGGCGATCACCCGGAAGATGTGCAACACCGAGCGGATGCTTCCGCGACATGATCCTGCCCAGCCTCTCGCCCGTGGCATCGAGCCGCGGCGCCAACTCACGGACCTTGTCGGCACGGACCGTTTCGACGCCACCCCTCCCGCCAAGACCGTGGGAACGGTCACCGGGTTTGCAACGGGTCCCGGGGCCACCGGCGAACGCGCCGGCAACCAATCCTGCGCGTTTCCATTCCGCGGTCGAGTTTCAGAATCACTCGCTCGCCCAGATTCTCCAGCATCCGGCGTTGGCCGATCACGACTGCCTTCCAACGACCTGACGCAGTCGCGGCATCCAGCTGCCGAACATACTGCCTCAGTCCGCGCCTGCGATCGGCCGTGATCCCGGGTTGCCGGAGGCAAACGCTTGGATGCCCCAACAAACGGGCGTGTATGTAGGCCATCGAGCATAGCCTGCGCGTTGAAGAACCGCCGTGTCCTTGCGTCGTCGGCAGCCCGCGCCTGCCGGATCGCACAGTGCGGGCGATGCATTCACCCTCGGCCATGACCGTCAGCAGAGTACCAAGCGGGGTCGCGACGTCGCCAGAGCGTTTGACCGCCCTACCTCATCCTTGCGGCGTGCTGCCCGCGTTCAACGACCAATCGTAGTCAAAACCGCTGACATGATCGATACCCTCAAGTTCGGCCAGCAGGCCGGGCGCGGCATATCGCTTGATATGCGCGATGACACCCCCGTGTTGGTCGAAGTCCGCCCTGAACCAACTGTAGATGCTCGACACCGTCAACCGCCCTTGTTCGATGCGCGCACCACGCGGATCATTGATGTAATCCCGCGCCCCCGCCTCCAACAGCCGCTCTGCGTTCTCTGCCGTGAATGCCATCGCCTGCAGATTGGGGCACCCAAGCGCCGCGCAGTTGACGGCATAATGAATCCGCGGATCATTCCAGACAGGCCGCAAGATACGGTGTTCAATATCGTCCAGTGTCAACGCCTCGCCTTCCACGGTTACCAGGTGTTTGCGCCATGGACCGTCAGCAAACAATCCGGGGGAGATGTCGATGTCACGTATGCTCTCGACGGGGTAATGATCCAGCACGAGCTGCACCGTCAAGGCGTTGTAAAGATTCACCCAATAGGCAAACTGCTCCGGCCGCGAGTAACCGCTGACGCGGATGCTTGACAATCTATCGACATAATCGCCCAGCGCGGTGCGCTCTCGGTGGGATACCGAGGCGTAGTCCACCCGATTGATTCCGTCGCCCGCGTCGGCGACGTAGGTATGAAGAAAACGGTTCCACTCGGCATGCGATATCTGCCTGTCATCTTGTGGCGCATGTTGAGTCCAACGGTCCCAGAGTTCGGACTTGGGCGCGAACAGGCGCTCTAGGGCATTGGCATTGACGACACCGGGAATGACGACACAGAACGCAAACAACGCAGCACAGGGATGCAAGCGACCATCGGATAGGCTCATGACTGTCTCCTGACGATGTATCCGCAGTGATTGCCGGCATCAGAAACCGGCCTTGGGCTCGCGGAAGGCTGACGCACAAACTCGCGCAGTGCAATAGACCTTAGGCGATCGACTACCGGTCATCGGTGCAAGACCGGCATCCGATGCGCGTTCATCGCCCGTCATGCGCTTGGCGTTCGATGAATCCGGCAACGGCTCCCGGGCCTTCTCGGCAAGGGGCTCCGTTCAGCCCTCGTTCAGGGAACACCCCGCATGCTGAACACAAACCCGGGGAGGTTTCCTGCGGGCGCATCTGCGATTCGACACCAACAGAAATCGGGGGCATGCATCATGAAACGCCTGCTGACGGTCATTCCGGGCTTGGCCGTGGCGGCCTGCGGCACGGCCCCGAGCCGCGACCCAGGACTGGTCTATGCGGATACGGCGGAAGTGGTCCGGGTGCAGCCGCTGTATCGGACGGTCCAGGTGGCTCTGCCCGTGAACCAGTGTTCGACCCAGCGGGAGGCACATGCGACCTCGCCGCAACATAACGCCGGTGCGACGCTCGCCGGGGGGCTGATCGGTGGGGTGATCGGCAGCCATCTGGGGCGACGACGGGCACAGGTACCGCTCGCCCTGGCCGGCGCCCTGGCCGGTGCGGCTATCGGCCGCCGCCTCAGTCGGCCGGACGATGCGGCGCCCGCGTATACCGTGCGCGATGTGCAGCGCTGCACCCGGGTCAACCACTATGAGCAGCGCGAGCAAGTCGTTGGCTATCGGGTGGATTATCGCTATGCAGGGCAGACCTTTACGACTCAGACCCGCCAACATCCGGGGCGCTACATCCGCACGCGCGTGCGGGTGGACCCGGTTGGCGGCGGCTGAGCCTTGCCCAGCCGAATGCGTTAGCTCAATCGCCGTTGTCGCTGGCCGTGGGGGCTTGTCGCCGTCCTGTGTTCCAGAGGCCTTCCGGCAGGACTGCCGCGGTACACCAGAAGGTCGGTAGTTGTGAGGCGGGCCAGCAACGCGGGCAATCTCAGAATGTCTTTCCCTCCCCAACACGAGGCAGCGGAGACAAACTCACATTGACCGGCAGACGATCACCGGGGTGATAGGATAACTGCGTGGTCTTGGTGTGGCCGCGGTAACGATAAGTCACGCGATACGCAACCACCTTCGTCCGGGACTGGCTTTCAGTCACGGTTGCGCACGAGGTCTGCGATTGCCATGCACGCTTGCGCCGGCGAATATCCTCGCCAATCGTCGTTGCCAGCGGCACAGAGAGATGTGCGCGGCTGTCCGGTTCACTGCACACCTGCCGCATGACTGGTGCATGAGTCGTTTCCACAATAGGCTGCACGTCGATCACGGTGGCATAACCCCGAAAGCCCTCGGCAAGCGCCGCACCGGTGACCACTCCCATCGCCAGCAAAACGTACAAGAACCACCCCCGCGAGACCATCAGAACCCCCGCGCTGTCAGCAGCCGCTTGCCGCGTTCCAGATCTTCATCGTCGTCGTAAAGCATGACAACGTCGAAGCCCTTGTCGGCGCGCCGGAACCAGTCGAGGCGCAGATCACCGAAGTGGGGCTGCAGGCTGTCGACCAGCGCTGCGGCGCGGTAAGGGCGGTCGAAACGAATGATGTACAGGCGGCCTTGGTCGGCGTAGAGATCGGTCTTGGTGCGGTGTTGCTTCTTGCGCCCCCCCTGCAACACGTAGTCCAAGTGCCTGAAGATATAGCTGCTGTACCAGACGGCGCCCTGCGGTAACCGGCCACCGGAGACCGGGATACGCGAAGGCCCGTAATTGTAGGCCGCAAGCGCGCGGTGCATGTTGCCCCGATATTGTTTCAGGAGTTCTTTGAGGTAACGTGCTCCGGCATCGACATTGGTGCAGGGTTCCATCAGGTCGGACAGCCGACGGATGCCCAGGTGCTTGGCCGTGCCGGGCCAGAGGATCTGCATGAGGCCGTAGGCGTTGGCGTGGGAACGCGCGCGCGGCTCAAAGTCGCTTTCGCCACGGGCAACGGCGAGCAGCAGGGTTTCGGGCAGCTCGTGCGCGGCGGCGGCGCGCTGGAAGCAGTGCTCATAGGGAAACCGCATTACCGGCACCGTCTGCGCAGCCGTGTCCGCATAGTTCTGCCATTTTGCCTCGAGCACTGCCGGTGCGATCGGCGACTGCTTGGCCGCCGCCGTCGGCATAACCATCAGGGTCGCGCAGAGTAACGCAGAGAAACGCCGTATCGACATGATTATTCCAGCTGCAGCCCGGTGATGGACTCGATACGCTTGATACGCTCCACCCGCTCGTTTTCGCCCCGGTAGTCGAAGGCGGCGCGGTATCTTCCTGGTCCCATCTCGACGACGTCAATGGTGAGCTGCGTGGCGCTGCCCAGGCGGCCCGCGAAGCCCCTGGCCGCCCACTCGCTGCGGAAGGGGCTCCAGAAGATATGGGAGCGGATCGCGTCACTGTTGCCGGCATCCTGCCGCCCTGCGTCATTCGGCGTCGAACCGCCGGTGCCTTCTGCTCTCGTTTTCATTGTCTGCATTTCAGCCGCTGTGCGCTGCTCAACGGACGGTTGCAGCGCACTGAGACTCGACGGCCCGCTCTCGTCTTCAATGATGGGGTTCGGAAAGGGAGTCGTTGAGTCTGTCATCACAGTTGCGGTTTCGATCAAGCCAGCCACCGATGATTCAGCATCAACTGAACCATCGGGACTTGCGGCCAACCTTGCGTTGGCGGACGCGATTTCCGCATCCAATGACACCGCTTCCACCGCGGCTGGCATCGCGTCAACTGCTTGGGCATCGCTTGTCACCGCAGCCCGCGTTGCCTCTTCAGATTTCCCGTGCTGCCATCGATCCAGCACCAGTACGAACACTGCCGCGGTCAGGCATACGCCCGTCAGGAATCCCAAAGCCCGCGTCATGGTATGCGCCTCGCTGCCCAGGCGGTGTGGTCGCCGTTGTCGGCGATCAGGCGATCGAGGGTGTCGAGCCAGGCGCTCATGGCACCGTCGGTACGCAACCCCGCGATCGATCCGCACGCATCCGGCAGGCGCTGCAGGTGGCTATCGAATCGCTTGGCCAGTTGCAGGTCGCTGACCGCGATTGCGTATACAGTGGGCCAGCCTGCCTCGGCAAAGCGTTCAGCGGGAAAGGCATAACGCAGTGTGCTGGGCGCACCGATGGTCGCCTGGCGGTCCTCGATGCAACGGCCCGACGACAGGCGGCTGATTCCGTCTATTACGTCATGGACGAGTACGAACACCCCTTCGGTGTTCTCAACTGTCAGCTCCAATGCCGGGCAGCCGAGGTCGTCGCGCCGGCCGGCGCGCCGCCGTGCACAGCCTTGACGTCGATTTTTCCGGTGCACCAGTTGCAGCGAGGCGATCGCTGGGTTGGGTTCGTATTTCGATTCGACCGATGACTCAACCACCGGTTGCTGAGAGCCGGACTGCAGGCTTACCCAGGTCGCGGTATCCATGCCGCTCAGGTGTTCGCCCGAATGTTCGGGACGCAGAACCACCCACACCTGGTACAGCCCGGAATGGATTTCATAGGCCTCGCCTCGCAGCAGGAAAGTGGCTTCTTCCTTCCTGTCGGTCACGCGCACTTCGCGGTAACGCGAGAGATTGTTGCCGATCAGGCTGAGCAGGGTGCGCAGGCGGGGCTGATCGGACTGCAGGGGTTCGACATAAAGCACCAGGGAGTCCTCGTCTCGCTGGCGCAGCAGACAGCTCAAGTTGTTCGCGAGATAAGTCGCGGCCAGGTCCGGATGGGCACTACCGAAGGGCAGTACGCGCAGCCCGCGCAACGACTCGTCACGGCGCCGTTCCCGCAGGGCCTGCTCCTCGCTTGCGGTCAGGCGGCCCGTCCAGTGCTTGCCGAAACCGCTGACCCATTCACCCGCCTGCACATCCAGTGCACGCACCGCAACGCGGTGCTTTGCGTTGGCGCTGCGGGTGATCTCGATACCGATGTAATGGCTAGCATCTCGGGTACGGCCGCACTGCACCCGGTCGATTCGCCGGTGGTGTTGCGGGGCCTGCTGCTGCGGCTGCAGGGGCAATATCACACCGGGTTCGGCCAGCAGTCGGTCCATGAGCTGGTTGCGCAAGGTGCGTGTGAGACCGTCGATATCGGGTTGTACGTCGGCACCGTCGAGCTGCACCAGCACGATGGGCTCTCCCTTGAAACGTGGGTGCTGCGCGAGCTCTTCGGCGAGATAGGGCGCAAGCTCGCTGTCGATCCAGTGCTGCAGAGAGGAGTCCTTCTGCAGGACGCTGCGAATCGGTTGGTTGACGCAGCCCGCACTCAGCAGAGCAGAAAGAATGACTACCAAGGCAAAGCCGACAGACTTGCCGGGCCTTTCCGCATGATGCGTCTCAAGGCTTTGCGGCGCTCTGTCGATACGATGGGCATCGCCGATGCTCGCCTGTTCGTAGGGTTCCTCGCAATGCCGGTTGGTAATTAAGTGACGGCTGCTCATTGGCCCCCTACTCCCCAGTCAGACTCACCCGGCCGCTGGACGCAATCACCAGGTCGCCGCCCTTTCTCCCACGGGTCAGCGCGGCGATTTCCTGCGTGGTGGCCGACGGCAGCTGCACGCCCCAGACAACCGAGCCGCGTGTCTTCGCCGGGACGAAGATTCGCAGCTGTTTGACGAATTCGTCGGGGACGGTCGACGCCGCCATTTCATGGAACCAGGCGGGGAATGCGGCATCGGTGAAAACCGGCCGGCCCTCAGGTAGCGACAGGCGCCATGCCTGTTTGTCGGCCATCGCGAACAGGCTGACGCCGCCGCTCGCGACCTGCTGCTGCAACGCATTTTCGGAGGCAAAGCGCAGTGTGAAACCTTTTTGCGCTGGCTTGGGTTCTTGCTCCTCGGTGATCGGGGAGGGCGTTGCGCGCGTCTCCGATATCTTGGCCCCGGCATCTTGTTTTCTTTGTTCCTCTGCGTGTCGCAGCGCAGCCTGCCTGTGTTGTTCTTCCTTCCTGCGTTGATCCTCCTCCCGCTGCCGTTCCCGGGCCCGCGCCGCCTGCCGGCTTTCTTCCTCGGCTCGCTGCAGTTTGATTACATGCGCTTTCCGGCGGATTTCGTCCAGCTCGCGGACTTCCGCGGCCAGGCGCCGCTGCAGCGTACGCAGCGACATTGCCCTGTCGTCGGCTGCCAGCTGCAGCGAGGCAAGCGCTTGGCGACCGCGTGTCAGGCGTTGCTTCAGACGTCTGAGTTCGCTGCTGACACGGAGTTGCTCGGTACGCGCCTGTTCGGTGCGCTCGATGACTTTGGTCAGTTGCTGCGCGGCATCCGACAGTGCGCGCTCTGCTTCCACTCTTTCCGCGTTGGCCCGTTCGAGCAGCGACAGCAGACGCTGCAGCTCGGCCTTGAGTGCCCCTGCATGCTGCTGCTGCAGGACGATTCTCTCGACCAGCCGGGAGCGTTCGACGTCCTCCTGCATGGATTCGGCGTCATGCAAAGGCAGGCTTTGTACCAGTGCGAAAACGGCCATCAGACACAACCCCAGAATAGACATGAATCGCATGACGTCTGTTTGCAGCGCATCGGTATCATCCCCCGTGCCAGCGGCGCGATGGTATCTTGTGCTGGACCACCGCCGGATCATCGGTCTTCGATTAGTTCATAGGTCGTCGCTGCCTGTACCCCGGCGAGATCGACAAGCGACGCCTTGATATCTCTCAGTAGCTCTTCGACGCGCTCAGCGTGGCGTTGTTCGAGGTCTTCGTAGTAGCGGCTCAGGCTGTTGCCGAGGTAGGAGCTCTTGATGACACGCATCAGGTAGCCGCCGATACCACCGACGATGGTCGTGGTCAGCGCAGTCAGGATACCGCCATCCACCATCCGCTCGAGGATCGCGAACGCACCGGCCTGCGCGGCGACTTCAGGATCGCCGATGGCATACAGGAGTGCGCTGCGCATGCCGATAGCGGTCCAGATCACACCGATGCCAAAGAACAGACTGGTCCAAACATCTGCCAGGTGATCCTGTTGAGCGACCTCGTTCTGTGGTTCCTTTTTGGCAAGTTTTCGCGCCAGGGTACGCAGCGTGTGGAAGTACAGGGCCAGCGTTATGCCAAAGGGCAGCACCGACATACCGAGGTTGCGACGCAACCAGTCGCTCGCGACCTGCAGGCCGGGTGTCTCGATAATCGAGACTGCAATGATGTCCAACACCATCAGCAGGTAAAGGGCGACGGCGCCGATTGCCAGGCTCAGTGCCACACCCAGGAGCATGCCGGACATGAAGTCTCGGATTTGGCGCACCTGCATCGCAAGCTACTCGTAATCGTTGCACGCGGTGCATGTGGCCTCGAGGACCAGTTCGGCTTCCTGGTACAGGCGGTTGGCGCGGTAGTACGCGATCCGATCCGCACTGACCCTGAGCAGGCCCCGTTCCTTGTCCTTCAGTTCCTCAGTCATGTCGCGCATGACCTCCCGCTGGCGCGGGCAGGTCTGCTCGCATACGCTGTAGTCACTGATCAGCGAGACGTATTTCGCGCCAAAGTAGCGCGTGTACGTCTCTCGCGCCTGGCGTTTGCTCAAGAGGCCTTCATTGTTGGCCCAGACCAGAAAGTCACTGAACAAGGCCTTGTTCTCTTTCTTGGGGTCTCCCTCAGCGACGGTCAGTAGACGTTGGAAGTAGTCATCGAACTGCCGTTCGCAGCCCGTTTCCAGGTCGAAGCGCGCCTTGGCGATGGCCTGGTCGAGGTTGGGGCCCTGCGGCGGGTTGCACGCCGTGGCGCGCGACGGGTTGCCGTTACAGGCGGTGAGCAGGCCGGTGAGCAATACACTCGCCAGTGTCGTGGTGATGCGTGTTGCGGTGGATCTCTTCATGGCGATTTTCCGGCTCAGTTACTTTGGCGAAAAGGGTTCCATCAATGCCCTCGGAAGGGCGTAGACGGACGATACGCGACAACCTTTTTGGTCGGAGCGGGTTGTCAAATTTTGTGCTCCGTCACTCTGTTCAACCATGGCTGTCTACAACGGCGGAGGCGTCAAAGGTTCAGCGGGCTGTCGTAGGCCAGTTCCGGCCGACTTGCCGGCGGCGCTGTCATGGGTAGCGGTTCCTGCTCTTCGCCGAACAGGATGGACTTCACGCCCGCGACCACCTCCTGCATCTCCGGCGTGATGGTGCCGAACGACTGGTTCAGCTGTTCCATCAGCGTGGCCCTTGCAATCTCTTCCCGTGTGCGCGCGATCAGGTTGGCGGTCTCCTGCATGTCGAGGTAAATATCCGACGCCACCACGGCGAGCGAGGAACCGGACTGGCCGCCAGAAAGCGCCACGAGCTTGTAGTAGCGGTTAAAGCGGTCGCTCAGGCGCATTCCGGAACGGCCACGCAGGGTTGGCTGCTTGTCTTTGCCATCGACGTTGCGCTGGACGCCGATCAGTATTTCCTGAAGGGTCCAGGAGGTATTCTTCTGACCGAGTTCGCGGCGGATCCGTTTTTCCAAACTGGTCGAGGTGCTGTTGACCGCGGTTTCCATCTCCGGGAGCTTTTCGTCCATGATGTTGAGCATCTCCAGGTAGCGCTTACCCATCTGGCGGGCGATCTGTTCACAGCCGGGGTCGCCTTCATTGCCTTCGCACTTGCTCTGGATGAAAAGCTTCTGCTGTTCGTCCAGGCGCGAGATGACGGTCTGCAAGCCAGTTTCCATCTCCGCGGCGACGTTGCCGGTATGCTTGATTTCCTCCAATACCGTGGTGGGGAACAGTTTGATCGTGGGTGAGCCTGCCACCGCCGCCAGCGAAATCGCCAGCAGGCACAGGCCCATGAGTAACCCAAACGCCATCTCCGGGCGGACCCGGTCGTGATTTCTACTATTCTTCATTGGCGCGCCCCTTGCGTTAGCGCTTGTGCGGTTGATGACAGTGCATGCACGTGCACCCTACGGGAACCGACTATAGGGAAGCGTTCCTGAACGGCAGCTGAACGGCCGTCGGGAACGGGTGGCTGGCCGCTCAGGCGCTACCGTGCGCGTTCGGCAGCTGCGGGTTGGCCAGTGGGCTGCTTGACCAGTGCGGTAACGTGCTGGCAACGGTGGATCGCATCGACGGGACATTCGCTGAGTGCAGCATGGATCGTAGTGATCGGCGCGACCACAGGTCCGCACCTGCGGATGAGCGGTCGCTCGCCAGATGAGGTTCCATCGGCAGCAGTGGGGCGGGACGCATTGATCCGCGCCCGGCTTCGGCACCTGCATGCCCGGGGAGTTGGGGATCTCTTTTGTGCGCAGGCCGCCGCCGATCTTCGCCCCGCCCGACCGAAATCATCCGAACCGCTCCCCCGGCAATATGCGGACATAGAAATGTCCGCCACGGTTTGCGGGGCCTGCTCGAAGCAGTATCGCGGTTAAAACGTAACGGTACGCCCATCGGTCATGTCGGAGAGCACTGCAGACATCCCACGTGGCTTTATCGCTGAATGCCGTTTGAGATTATCCGGCTCGTCGTCGCTCGGCACGCTGCAGACCTCGTCGCATGTTGAGCAAACGTAAATCTCACCCCCCATTTCGATGAGGCAACCCACCAATTCGTCAAGCGGCGGAAAACCCTTCTGCTGAACGCCAGCGGCACGTCCCTCATAGGCCCAATGGGCACCATCCCCTGCCAAAAACACAATGGTTCGCTTGTCCATCGCAGCGGCACATGTCGCCGCGGTGAACGCAAGCGTGGCGCGCTTGCCACCGTCATCGTTGCCAGTTGCAAGCAGCACCACCAGCGGCTCCCGGGTCGCCAGATCCACGTTGTGCTCTTTCACTTCGGCTGCGTTGTTTGCATGCATATCCGCTCTCCTTTGTAGGAATCCCTTCGGGGTTTTTCACTGTGAGTGGAGTATGGGCTCGCAACGATCGAGGGAAATGGGACTCATGCACACGAAGAATGTGAAGTATTCACATGAGAAAGCAGCTGTGCGTTGCCGCTATTTGCGCCGGGTGGCCATGACGGTCTCCATCAGCGATTTTCTCGGGACTTGGGGGGTCGCCGTTGGGGCTCACTGTCACGACACTCTGGTCGTGGCTCGTCAGCAGCCTGACGCAGCACACAAACGACGAGGCCACCTGTCGAGGTGGCCTTCGTCGTCATGGTTGCTGGCGCTGCGAACCAATACCCGCCCTTTCGTAGTCCGATCCAGAATAGTCTTTTATTGCCGCGCAACACCGCGACTAAGAATGGCCATGGTTTCGGGAAGGCGCAGCCACCCGACTGCCGCGCTGCCGGCCAGAATGGCACCCGCAACGAACACCATACCGATTTCAGCGTGTGCCACGTGGGTCGCAACCGCGCCAATCATGAACAACGCCAAGCCCAGACCGGCCGGACCGCGAAGAACCGGAATCAGCAGCCCGACGGCACCAGCAATTTCCAGGGCCCCAGACACGGGAACAAACCAAGCCGGTATGCCCCAAGCTGTGAACTTATCGATCCATTTCGCAGGGTCCATAAACTTGCCCGCGCCGAACATCACGAACACGACCGCCAAGACGACGGCGCCCGCGACCAGCAGCGTACTTTTTGATTTTTCGCTCATTTCTCACCTCTCAAGTAATTGCCTTGGAGTCCGAGGCCTTGGAACTGCCTGCGTTCGATCTCCTGATTCGCTCAAGAGACCCAAGGCCTTGGGTTTTTCTTTCAGCCGATCGAAATCAGGCGGCGCAGGACAGCTATCCGTGGTCTCGTTCCGATTCGGGTTGGGTCTGGTCGAAGCACGCAGGCGCGCA
>CBFCWF010000093.1:0-14863 GCA_965601425.1 uncultured Chromatiaceae bacterium
TGGCGGGTTTGTCGGAGGGTACCGATTGATCTTTGGAATGAAGCACGAAGGTCGCATGGTGCTAAAATCGGATTTTTCCTCAAAACCCACAGCGGATGGTTCCACAGCATGGCATTCGAAAAAATCCAAGTGCCGGAGAACGGCGAAAAGATCACCGTCAATGCGGACTACTCTCTCAATGTCCCGGCCAATCCGATCATCCCCTTCATCGAAGGCGATGGCATCGGCATCGACATCAGTCCGGTAATGATGAAAGTGGTGGATGCGGCCGTCGCCAAGGCCTACGGGGGTAAGCGGCAGATCGCCTGGATGGAGATCTACGCCGGCGAGAAGTCGACACGACTGTACGGTGAGGGCGTCTGGCTGCCCGACGAGTCGCTGACCGCGGTCAAGGAGTATGTGGTGTCGATCAAGGGGCCGTTGACCACGCCGGTCGGCGGCGGAATCCGTTCGCTCAACGTCACGCTGCGTCAGGAACTCGACCTCTATGTCTGCCTGCGGCCGGTGCGCTATTTCGACGGCACGCCGAGTCCGCTGCTGCACCCGGAATACACCAATATGGTGATCTTCCGTGAGAACTCGGAGGATATCTATGCGGGAGTCGAATGGCAGTCCGGCAGTCCCGAGGCGAAGAAGGTCATCGATTTCCTCATCGGCGAGATGGGTGTGACGAAGATCCGCTTCCCGGAAACCTCCGGCATCGGTGTCAAACCGGTCTCGAGCGACGGCACCAAGCGGCTCGTGCGCAAGGCGATCCAGTATGCAATAGACAACGATCGTGCCTCGGTGACGCTCGTGCACAAAGGCAACATCATGAAATTCACCGAAGGTGCGTTCAAAGAGTGGGGCTACGAACTCGCCAAGGAGGAGTTCGGCGCGGTCGAACTGGACGGTGGCCCCTGGTGCACGCTGAAGAACCCCAAAACCGGCAAGGACATCGTGGTCAAGGACGTGATCGCCGATGCCTTCCTGCAACAGATCCTGCTGCGGCCTAAGGAATATGACGTGATCGCGACGCTCAATCTGAACGGTGACTATATCTCGGATGCACTGGCGGCACAGGTGGGCGGTATCGGAATCGCGCCGGGCGCGAATCTCTCGGACTCGGTCGCGATGTTCGAGGCGACCCACGGCACCGCGCCGAAGTATGCCGGACAGGACAAGGTCAACCCGGGATCGCTGATCCTGTCGGCCGAGATGATGTTGCGCCACATGGGTTGGAGTGAGGCGGCCGATCTGATCATCGATTCGATGGCCAACGCGATCGGCGCCAAGACCGTGACTTACGATTTCGAACGCCTGATGGACGGTGCGACGCTGCTCAGTTGCTCCGAGTTCGGCGATGCGATGATCAGCCAGATGTAGCGGCAGGCGCGATACGGGCCCGCCGAAAAACAAAAAGCCTGCCGCTAGGCAGGCTTCTTTAACGCCATCCGCCGGATGGCACCGGTTACCGGTTACAACGCGGGCGCCGCAGCATGTAGATGCTGCGCGTGTAACCCCTTCGGGCCCTGTTCCACTTCAAACTCGACCCGCTGACCCTCCTTCAGGGTTCTGTACCCCTCCATCTCGATCGCGGAGAAATGGACGAACACGTCCTGTTCTCCATCGTCCGGGGTCACGAATCCGTAGCCCTTGGCATTGTTGAACCACTTTACGATACCGGTGGCCATAAGCACTCCTCCAAATAGATTGTCTTGCATCGGTGGTGCTACGTTCTCCGCCTGTCACCGCCGCGGCGCGGCCAGGTAACTGCTTTGTAAATTATGTGCACCAGTTTCGAGTATATCTGCACGATAGGAATGGTCAATGAGTGATCAATATCGTTTATTATTCGGCATAATAAACAATTACTAAATTTCCATTATAAACAGCGTTTTACGAATACTTTTTGAGAAATTTCTACGCCCTCCCGCCGACGTCCGCGCTGCCCTTTTTTGGTGCTATCAGAGACGTTTACGGGAGAAACCGCACAAGCTGGGTGCGCTGGCGAACATCGAGCAGCCCGATGCGCATCAGCCGGCGGCCAACGCCGCCGCCGTGCAGCGCTGGAGGCCATGTGGCGGCCTGCTAAACTAGCGGCCTTACCGGACGGCGACGTTGGACTAGACTACTCAGGCATAAGAATGAGCGGTGAAAACGAATCCCACAACAACGACGGCGACCTCGTCGTCGAGCAGGCGAAACCCCGCCTGAAACGACCGCCACTGTACAAGGTGCTGTTGCTGAACGACGATTACACGCCAATGGAGTTCGTCGTGCACGTGCTGGAACAGTTTTTCGGCATGGATCGTGAAAAGGCAACGCAGGTGATGCTGCATGTGCATACCCGCGGCATGGGGGTGTGTGGTGTATTCTCGAAGGACATCGCCGAAACCAAGGTGGCACAGGTGAATGAGCACGCGCGTGCGAACCAGCACCCGCTGTTGTGCACGCTCGAGGAGGCGTGAGAGGGGGAGGGAACCCGCGGCGGATATCGCAATCAGACCCTTATTGACGAACTGCGGCTACGGGAAGCGACAAGATGTTGAGCAAAGAGCTGGAACTTACCCTCAACCAGGCCTTTCGGGGTGCTCGGGAGAAGCAGCACGAATTCATGACCATCGAGCATCTTCTGCTCGCACTGTTGGACAACCCGGCAGCGGCCCAGGTGCTGCGCGCATGCGGTGCGGACATCGAGGGTCTGCGGCGCGAC
The DNA here is from genome assembly GCA_965601425.1 of uncultured Chromatiaceae bacterium. Taxonomy (GTDB): domain Bacteria; phylum Pseudomonadota; class Gammaproteobacteria; order Chromatiales; family Chromatiaceae; genus Thiosocius. Next base: position 2,696 of record CBFCWF010000093.1, read on the forward strand.
ATCGATGCGTTTCTCGAGGAGACGACACCACTCATCGTCGAAGACGACGGCCGGGAAACCCAGCCCACGCTGGGCTTTCAACGCGTGCTGCAGCGCGCCGTGTTCCATGTGCAGTCGTCGGAGAAGAAAGAGGTCACTGGCGCGAACGTGCTGGTCGCGATCTTCAGCGAGCAGGAGTCGCAGGCGGTCTATTTCCTGGATCGGCAGAACATCACGCGCCTCGACGTCGTCAATTATATCTCGCACGGTATCTCGAAGGTGCCGAGCGATGATGCAGCCCAGGACGGCTCGGAGCCAGGCACCGCTGGTGCGGAAGGGGGCGAGGGTCGCCAGGAGAGTGCGCTCGAGACCTATGCGACGAATCTGAACGACCAGGCGCGGCGTGGCAAGATCGACCCGCTGATCGGCCGGCAGCAGGAGGTCGAGCGCACGGTCCAGATCCTGTGCCGCCGCCGAAAGAACAACCCACTGTTCGTCGGTGAGGCCGGCGTTGGCAAGACCGCGATCGCCGAGGGGCTGGCGAAGAAGATCGTCGATGGTGACGTGCCCGACGTGCTGACCGAGTGCACGCTGTACGCACTCGACATGGGTGGCCTGGTCGCCGGTACCAAGTACCGCGGCGATTTCGAGAAGCGCCTCAAGGCCGTGCTGGCAGACCTGAAGCGGCAGCCGAATGCGATCCTGTTCATCGACGAGATCCACACGATTATCGGTGCCGGCGCGGCTTCCGGCGGCGTGATGGACGCGTCGAACCTGATCAAGCCGGTGCTGGCCTCCGGTGAGCTGCGTTGTATCGGGTCGACCACCTACCAGGAGTACCGCGGAATCTTCGAAAAAGACCGTGCGCTCGCGCGGCGCTTTCAGAAGATCGACATCAATGAGCCGACGGTCGAGGAGACGGTGCAGATCCTCAAGGGTCTGAAGACGCGATTCGAGGAGCACCACCAGGTGCGTTATGCCAACAAGGCCCTGCGCGCAGCCGCTGAACTGGCCGAGAAATACATCAATGACCGGCATCTGCCGGACAAGGCGATCGACGTGATCGACGAGGCGGGTGCGGCCAATCGGCTGCAGCCGGTTTCCAAGCGCAAGAAGAGCGTATCGGTCGGCGACGTCGAGGGCGTCGTGGCCAAGATCGCGCGCATTCCGCCGCGTAAGGTGTCAGCCAACGACACCGAGGCATTGCGCAACCTGACGCGGGACCTGCAGATGGTGGTGTTTGGCCAGGATCAGGCCATCGAGGCGTTGTCCTCGGCGATCAGGATGAACCGCTCCGGTCTGGGGAACGAGCAAAAGCCGGTCGGCAGCTTCCTGTTCGCCGGGCCGACCGGGGTCGGCAAGACCGAGGTCACGCGCCAACTCGCGCGCGTGCTCAGCCTCGAGCTGATCCGTTTCGATATGTCGGAGTATATGGAACGCCACACCGTCTCGCGCCTGATCGGTGCCCCGCCGGGCTACGTCGGGTTCGACCAGGGCGGCCTGTTGACCGAGGAGATCAACAAACATCCGCATTCGGTCCTGCTGCTCGATGAGATCGAAAAGGCGCACCCGGATGTGTTCAACCTGCTGCTGCAGGTGATGGACCACGGTACGCTGACCGACAACAACGGGCGTAAGGCCGATTTCCGCAATGTCATTATCGTCATGACGACGAACGCCGGTGCCAGCGATGCGGCGCGTGCGTCGATCGGGTTCACGACCCAGGACCACAGCAGTGACGCGATGGAGGCCATCCGCAAGCTGTTCACCCCGGAATTCCGCAACCGGCTCGACGCGATCATACAGTTCAACGGGCTCGACAAGTCGACCATGCTGAGCGTGGTCGACAAGTTCCTGTTCGAGCTCGAGCAGCAGCTCGAAGAGAAACAGGTCGCATTGAGCGTATCCCCCGAGGTGCGGGACTGGCTGGCTGACCGGGGCTACGATCCGCAGATGGGCGCGCGCCCGATGGCGCGGGTAATCCAGGAAAACATCAAGAAGGCGCTAGCCGAAGAGTTGCTGTTCGGGCATTTGGCGCAGGGCGGCAAGGTGCGGGTGAATGTCGTCGACGGCGAGTTGTCGTTCGATATCGAGGACGCGCTGGTGCACTGACGCGGGGGATTCCCCGCGGGTTCAGCGTTCGCGGTAGACGATGCGACCCTTGCTCAGGTCGTAGGGCGTGAGTTCGACCTTCACCTTGTCGCCAGTCAGGATGCGGATGTAGTGTTTGCGCATCTTGCCAGAGATATGCGCAGTCACCACGTGACCGTTCTCCAGTTCCACGCGGAACATGGTGTTGGGGAGGGTGTCGACCACGGTGCCCTCCATTTCGATTACGTCTTCTTTCGCCATTAAATCCTTTCCGAATCGGGAGACACGCCAAGTGCGTACTCTGCGAGGCGCAAAATTATAGCAAAGCCAGCCGGTCTCGGAAAACAATCAGTCGGGCAGGCCCTGGCCGTGTCCAAATCGCTGCCAGCGCCCGCCGCGCCATAGCTCGACCGGGCGGAACAGGGTCTTGTAAGCCATCTTGCGGCTCTCGCGTATCCAATAACCCAGGTACAGGTACGGCCTCCCCAGCGCGCGGCAGTGCGCGATCTGGCGCAGAATCGCAAGGGTACCCAGCGAGCGCTTGGGCAGCGTCGGATCGAAGAAGGTGTAGACGGCGGAGAGGCCGTCGCCCGGCAGATCGGTTACTGCAACCGCGACCAGCCGATCGTCCAGATGAAACTCGAAAAAACGGGTTTCGCACCAGTCGGCGCGCAAGAATGTCAGGTAGGCGGCCGGCGAGGCGTTCGCCATCTCGCCGTCCTTGTGGCGCACCCCGGTGTAGCGTTTGTAGAGCGCATAGTGCTCGGGATTGAAGCGCGCCGGGTGCTCGCGCATCACGATGTCCCGGTTGGCATTGAGCACGCGTCGATGGACCCGTCGCGGCGTGAACAGGTCGACCGGCACCCGGACCGGCACGCACTGGCTGCACGCCTGGCAGCGCGGCGCGTAGACCAGCCTGCCGCTGCGCCGAAAGCCAAATCTCAGGAGTTCGCTGTAGGTGGCCATGTCCATCGCTTGGTCCGGGTCGGCGAACAGTGTGCTGCTGATCCGGCCGGGCAGGTAGCTGCAGGGATGCGGTGCTGACAGGTAGAGTGGGAGCTGGCGATTGATCGTGCTCATGCGGCGCAGCGCAGATCGGCAGCCGGTCGGCGCGCGCGCACTCCCAGGGTCGGCGTCGGTGCGCGAGTCGCCGCGTGAACGGCCTGCTGAAACTGCTCGCGATCGATCTCTCGCGCCCCGAGGCTGGCGAGGTGGTCAGTGTACACCTGGCAGTCGATGAGCTGGAACGGGTGTTCAGCGGCGATCTCGACCAGCAGGCTCATCGCCGCCTTCGATGCGTCTGTCTGCCGGCTGAACATTGACTCGCCGAAGAACATCTGCCCGATGGCCACGCCATAAAGGCCGCCGACCAGGTCGTCCTCCAGCCAGACCTCGATGGAGTGGGCGAATCCCGCACGATGCAGTGCGATATAGGCGGCGACCATCTCGGGCACCAGCCAGGTCCCGGGGTGGCCATCGCGCGGCGCCGCGCAGCCGCGGATCACGGCCTCGAAGGCGAGGTCGACACTCAGCTCGTAGCGTCGGTGTCGCAACGAGCGCCGCAAGCTGCGGGAGACGTGCAATTCGGCCGGAAAGAGGACCATGCGCGGTGCCGGACTCCACCAGAGAATCGGTTGGCCCACACTGTACCAGGGGAAAACCCCGTACGCGTAAGCGTTCAGCAGTCGCTCCGTCGACAGGTCGCCGCCGATCGCAAGCAGGCCGTTGGGGTCGGTCTCGGCGAGCCCGGCGTCCGGGAAACCGATATCCGGTGGCGTTCCGTCGAGGTCGAAGATCACCTGGCCTGAGGTGCCCGATAGGGGCTGTGGGTGTGCATCTCGGCGATGTAGTCTCGCATGCCGTCGCGTTCGTGTGCGAGATGACGTGCGATCGCGTCCGAAAATCGCGCGTCTGCGAGCCAGTGTGCCGATTGCGTAACGGTTGGAAGGAAGCCCCGTGCCACCTTGTGCTCGCCCTGTGCCCCGGGCTCGAAGCGTGAGAGCCGGTTGCGAATGCAGAAATCCAGCCCCTGGTAATAGCAGGCCTCGAAGTGCAGATTGTCGAAGAACTCGTTGCAACCCCAGTGACGACCGTAGAGCGTGTCTGCGCCGACCAGGCAGAATGCGGCGGCCACCGGCTTGTTGCCGTGGTCCGCGACCACCAGCAGGACCGAATCCGGCATCGACTCGGCTATCGATCGGAAGAACGCGAGCGACAGCGTCGGCAGGCCGCCGCGCCGGTGAAACGTCGACTCGTACAGACCGTGGAAGACCTTCCAGTCGCGCAGGCTGGCGCTGTGGCCGTCGAGCAGGCGGAAGGTTACACCGGCGTCGCTGACCCGCCGCCGTTCGCGGCGAATGTTCTTTCGCTTCCCGGAGGTCAGCGTGGCAAGGAAGGCATCGAAATCCGCGTATCCATGATTCTCCCAGTGGAACTGGCAGCCGATGCGGCGCAGCAGGCCCGTCTGCTCCAGCAGGTCCGATTCGGCCGGCGTGGTGAACAGCCAATGCAGTGATGACACCTTGCTCTGCTGCGCGAGCTCCAGGCCCGCATTGATCAGCATCGCTCGCGTCTCCTCGCCGGCCTCCGGGTGTCGCAGCAGCTTCGGTCCGGTGGCAGGGGTATAAGGAGAGGCGCTGACCAGTTTCGGGTAGTAGTGCAGACCGTGGCGCTCATAGGCATCGGCCCAGGCCCAATCGAAAACGAACTCACCGTAAGAGTTGAACTTGAGATAGAGCGGTGCGGCGCCGGCCAGGCGGCCATTGCGGTCCCAAAGCGTCAGGTGGCGCGGCAGCCAGCCGAAGCGTTCGCCCAGACAGTCCTGTTCCTCCAGCGCGCTGAGAAACTCGTGGCGGAGGAACGGGTAGGGTGCGACGCCCAGCGCATTCCATGCCTCGCGATCGATATCGGCGATGCGCTCGACGATCTTCAAACGCACGGCCTGGCGGGCCGCGGCGGGACGACTGCTCATGACGCAGACGTTATGGCTCAGGCGGCCTCAGGTCAACGCCACAGGATCTCGGGATAAAGATTTTCCCGGTGCGAACGACATTACTGCCGTGAACGGCGAAACCGACCCTCTCAAACTGACCATCGGTTCTGTCCTGCAGATCCAGGCCAGCGTCCCCGAGAATGCGCCGCGCTACTCGGTGAGGCTGATCGGCTACCTGCCGGCGGGGAGCCTGGTCGTGACCACACCGACCCTGGACGGCAAACTGCAGATCGTGCGCGAGGGTCAGCGTTTTACCGCGCGCATACTCAGGGGGCAGCGGGTCCTTGCTTTCTTCGCCAAGGTCCTGCAGGTCGCGATGCGACCCTACCCGCACCTGCACCTGGAGTACCCCGCCGAGTTTCAGCAGATCGTCGTGCGCAACGCATCGCGGGTCAGTGCGGACATCCCCGCACGGCTGCGAAACACCCAGAGGCAACCGGACGAGGAGTGCTTTCAGGAGGGCCTCATCGTCGATCTCAGCGAGACCGGGGCCAAGATCGCGTGCAGCGAGCCGCTGGCGGAGCCCGGCGAGACGCTGCATGTCAAGTTCGAGCTTTCCATCAGCGGTGCCGAGGAAGAGATCGGCCTGCTCAGCGATGTCAAGAACCAGACCAAGCGGGTCGAGCCCGACGAAGGAGGGGAGCAGGTCGCCTATTACTGCGGTGTGCAATTCCGCAGTCTCAGTCGTTACCAGCAGATCCTGCTGCACGCCTGGGTGACCAATCAGGTGCTCCAGGATGCGCTGCGCGCGCGCCAGCAGTGACCCACGCCGATCAGATCCGCGTTTGCTTGTGGGCCATGGTGTCGAGGTATTTCTCCGCATCCAGCGCCGCCATGCAACCGCTGCCCGCAGAAGTGATGGCCTGGCGGTATACGTGGTCCATCACGTCACCGGCCGCGAATACGCCGGGCACCGACGTCGCGGTCGCGTTACCCTCGGTGCCGCTTTGCACCTTGATATAACCACCGGACATCTCCAGCTGGCCCTCGAAAATCGCGGTGTTTGGCTTGTGACCGATCGCGATGAACAGGCCGTGTATGTCGACGTCCTTGGTGCTGTCGCCCTCGGTACTCTTGATACGCATGCCGGTGACGCCGCTGGCGTCGCCGAGCACCTCGTCCAGGATGTGATTCCATTCGATGGTGACATTGCCGTTCTTTTCCTTGTCGAACAGCTTGTGCTGCAGGATTTTCTCGGCGCGGAGTGCATCGCGACGATGCACCAGGATCACCTCGGAGGCGATGTTGGACAGGTACAGCGCCTCCTCCACAGCCGTGTTGCCGCCACCGATCACCGCCACCTTCTGATTCCGGTAGAAAAAGCCATCGCAGGTCGCGCAGGCGGAGACGCCCTTGCCCTTGAAGGCCTCTTCCGACGGCAGGCCGAGGTACTGGGCAGAGGCCCCGGTCGCAATGATCAGCGCATCGCAGGTGTAGTGTTGACTGTCTCCCTTGAGCGAAAAGGGCCGCTGGCTGAAATCGACCTCCGAGACATGGTCGAACAGGATCTCGGTGTCGAAACGTTCGGCATGCGCCTGCATACGGGTCATCAAGTCGGGGCCCTGCACCCCTTCGTTGTCGCCGGGCCAGTTGTCGACGTCGGTGGTGGTCATGAGCTGGCCGCCCTGTTCCATACCGGTGACCAGCACCGGATCGAGGTTCGCTCGGGCCGCATAGACCGCGGCGGAGTAGCCCGCCGGACCGGAACCCAGAATCAGCAGTCGGCAATGCTTTGTTTCGCTCATTCGTTGTCTCCTGAAGTTGACGGGTCATGGCGCCGGCGCGGGATGGCCGGTGGGCCCGGGCGCGACATACTATCGGGAACCGGGTCTGGAGGTAAAATGATGAATCGACGGGTTGGGGTGCCGACCGAAGTCAAGCCACTGGAGGGACGCGTCGCGCTGACCCCGGCGGCGGCCGGTGAGCTGGTGCGGTGCGGCGTCGAGATGGGCATACAGCCGGGTGCCGGCATCGCCGGCGGCTACCCGGACGCGGCCTGTCATGCGCTCGGCGCCAACGTGACCGTGTTCGACAAGAATCCCCGCCAACTCGACCGCCTTTACCGGGTCGCGCCCGACGTGACCGGCCTGCCGCCGACGGGCAGTGCCCGGGACGACGCAGGCGCCGCCGCCGACCTGCCAATCGCTGCGGTATTGCTGGCCGGCGCGGTCAACGTCGATGCGGATCCAACGGGTGCACCCGGCCTTTCGGGCCTGACTGTCTCTGGCGGTCGGCCTGTGCAATAATTTGGAACTTACCTGCAGAAAATCATTTAAGCTGTTGTTGAAAATCGATAATCTGGTTTCTCGGAAATGCATGCATCGCTGAGCAAGCGGCTCAAGGAAGGGGCGTTTCTGCTGCTGTTGGCGATCGGGGTCTACTTCCTGATGGCGCTGTTTTCCTACTCGCCCGACGATCCGAGCTGGGTATTCGAGAGTGCCAAGCAACATGCCGACAATGCCGGCGGCGTGGCCGGTGCCTGGGCGGCGAGCGTGCTGTTCATGCTGTTCGGCAAGGTCGCCTATGTGTTCCCGCTGATGATCGCCTGGGGTGGCTGGTTGATGTTTCGCGAACGCGGCGAACAGCAGCACAGCGTCTACCTGCGTGTCGCGCGCTGGGCCGGCTTCGCGGTCACGGTGGTGACGGCGGCCGCGCTCGCCTCGCTGCATTTTGCCGGGTCCGAAGATCTGCCGCAGGGCTCGGGTGGTATCACGGGCGACCTGATCAGCAGTGCCGGAGAGGCGGTCTTGAATCCCGCCGGCACCACCCTGCTGCTGCTTGCACTGCTGCTGGTCGGGTTCACGCTGTTCACCGGTGTATCCTGGCTGGCGCTGATGGACGGCATTGGCGGCTTCGTGCTGAATGCCTGGCGCCAGGCCGTGACGCTGGTCGACGACCTCGGTGAAAGGCGGGCGGCCAGTCGCATGAAGCTCGAGCGCCAGGCGGTGGTCAAGAAGGAGAAGGCGCGCAAGCGCAACAGCCCGCCACCGGTGATCGAAAAGAACGAGCCGACCATCAAGCAGAGCGAGCGGGTCGACAAGGAAAGGCAGATGACGCTGCTGCAGGTCGAACCGAACACCGAGTTGCCGCCACTGAGCCTGCTCGACCCGGCCCAGAGCAGCGGCAAGGGTCTGTCGCGCGAGGCGCTGCAGGCCCTGTCCGTGCAGGTCGAGCGCAAGCTCGCCGATTTCGGCGTGACCGCCGAAGTCACCGAGGTCCACCCCGGGCCGGTGGTGACCCTGTTCGAGATCCAGCTGGCGGCCGGCACCAAGGTGAGCAAGGTCACCAACCTGTCGAAAGATCTGGCGCGCGCGCTGTCGACCGTCTCGGTTCGGGTGGTCGAGGTGATCCCGGGGAAGACCGTGATCGGTCTCGAGATCCCGAACGAGTATCGCGAAACCGTGTATCTGAGCGAGACGTTGCGCTCGGAGGCCTACGACCGTTCCCGGTCGCCGCTGACGCTGGCGCTCGGCAAGGATATTGTCGGCGAACCGGTCGTAGCGGACCTGGCCAGGATGCCGCATGCGCTGATCGCCGGCACCACCGGCTCCGGCAAGTCGGTCGCGGTCAATGCGATGATCCTGAGCCTGCTTTACAAGGCGACCGCCGAAGACATTCGGCTGATCATGATCGACCCGAAAATGCTGGAACTCTCCGTTTACGAGGGCATACCGCATCTGCTGACCCCGGTCGTCACCGACATGAAGGAGGCGGCCAACGCGCTGCGCTGGTGTGTCGCCGAGATGGAGCGCCGTTATCGCCTGATGGCCTCGCTCGGGGTGCGCAATATCGGGGGCTACAACAAGAAGGTCAAAGAGGCGGCCAAGGCGGGCCAGCCGATCAAGGATCCGCTGTTCAAGCCCGAGCCGGACCCGTTGACCGGGGATCTGCCGGAGGTCCCGGACCTGGGGTCCATGCCCTATATCGTTGTCGTGGTCGACGAGTTCGCCGACATGATGATGGTGGTCGGCAAGAAGGTCGAGGAATTGATCGCACGGCTGGCGCAGAAGGCGCGTGCCGCCGGGGTCCATCTGTTACTCGCCACCCAGCGACCCTCGGTCGACGTCATCACCGGCCTGATCAAGGCGAATATTCCGACGCGCATTGCGTTCCAGGTGTCGTCCCGGGTCGATTCACGCACGATCCTGGATCAAATGGGAGCAGAAGCGCTGCTGGGGCACGGCGACATGCTCTACCTGCCGCCGGGGACAAGCATTCCACAGCGCACACACGGTGCCTTCGTCGACGACCATGAGGTACATCGCGTCGTCAGCTACCTGAAGCAGGATGCCGAGCCGAATTATGTCGAGGAGATCCTGCGGGAACCAACCGAGGCGATCCCGGGTCTGTCTGCCGAGGCCTCGGGCGTCGACACCGAGGACCAGGACCCGTTGTTCGACGAGGCGGTGAGCATCGTAACCGAATCGCGTCGCGCTTCGATTTCCGGGGTGCAGCGTCGCCTCAAGATCGGCTACAACCGTGCAGCGCGGCTGGTCGAGGAAATGGAGCGGATCGGCGTGGTGTCGTCGGCCGACGAACGTGGCAACCGCGACGTACTGGCACCACCACCGGTGAAGGAATGAGCTTGTTCAGACTGCTTTTGATCGTGGCGCTGTCGACGATGCAGGCATCCGTGGCCGCCGGTCCGGGACGTGAGGCGCTCGATAGTTTTCTCAATGGCCTGTCCACGCTGCAGGCGAGGTTCGAGCAGTCGGTGCTGGATACCGAGCATTCGACCAGCGGCCTACGGCACGGCGTGTTCCTGTTACAGCGTCCGGGCCGGTTTCGCTGGGACTACACCGACCCGACGAAGCAGGTCATCCTGGCCGACGGACGTTACGTCTGGATCCTCGAGGAAGACCTCAAACAGGCCACGCAACACAACCAGGCGCTCGCGCTGAAGGGCTCCCCGGCGGCTTTCCTGGCCATGGACGAATCGGTCGAGGCGGACTTCGAAATCTTCGAGATCGGCGAGCGCCTCGACATGCAATGGCTGGAGCTGGTACCCCGCGATGAAGACAGCGACCTGAACCGGGTGCTGCTGGCATTTGCCGACAATGAGCTGCGACAGATGGAACTGAACGACAAATTCGGTCAGATCTCGCGTTTTCGCTTCTTCGACGTCCGACGCAACCTGCCGATCGACCCGGCCCAGTTCGTTTACGAGGGTAATGACGAATGGGACCTGCTGCACGGCAACTAGTGACCTTGGCAGCGCCGGCACCCGCGATCATCAGATCGGCGACGGCTCTCCTCCGCTGCTCGATTACGCCGATGGCTGCCGGGTAGCCAAACGACCGCGCCGGCTATTGCACTCGGTTCGCCGCGGGACCGTACAATGCGGGGCATGCAGCACGAAGATCTCTTTGACCGGTCGGACCCGACCGCGCGTCCGCTGGCGGACCGAATGCGCCCGGCGACCCTGGAGGGGTATGTGGGGCAGGAGCACCTGCTGGGTCCCGACAAGCCATTGCGCCGAGCGATCGAGGCGGGTCGGCTGCATTCGATGGTCCTCTGGGGGCCGCCGGGTACCGGCAAGACCACGCTGGCGCGCCTGCTGGCCGGACGTTCGGGTCGTGCGTTCTGCACGCTGTCCGCGGTACTCGCCGGCGTCAAGGAGATTCGCGCCGCGGTGGAGCAGGCGCGCCAGACCCGGGCGCAGGACGGCCGAGGGACGCTGCTGTTCATCGACGAGGTGCATCGTTTCAACAAGAGTCAACAGGATGTCCTACTGCCGCATGTCGAGGACGGTACCTTTTTGTTCGTTGGTGCGACGACGGAGAACCCGTCCTTCGAGCTGAACAGCGCCCTGCTTTCTCGTGCCCGGGTGTATTTGTTGAAGGCGCTCGGCCGCGAGGCGATCGGGGCCCTGCTGCGGCGCGCCCTGAGCGACCCGGCGCAGGGTCTGGGGGGCCTGGATCTGGAGATCACGCAGCAGGGACTGGACCTTTTGATCGATGCCGCCGACGGCGACGCGAGGCGCGCCCTCAATCTGCTCGAGATCGCCGCCGACCTGGCCGAGCAGGGCGCGATCCCGGACGCGGTGCTCAGGGAGGTCGCGACCGGCCAGCTACGGCGTTTCGACAAGGGGGGAGAGGCCTTCTACGATCAAATCTCGGCATTGCACAAGGCGGTGCGTGGCTCGTCGCCGGACGGCGCCCTGTACTGGCTCTGTCGCATGCTCGACGGTGGCTGTGACCCGCTGTACCTGGCGCGGCGCGTGGTCCGCATGGCGTCGGAGGATATCGGCAATGCGGACCCGCGCGGGCTCGAGATCGCACTGAACGCCTGGCAGGTGCAGGAGCGCCTGGGGAGCCCGGAGGGCGAACTGGCGATAGCCCAGGCGGTTGTCTATCTGGCCTGCGCGGCGAAGAGCAATGCAGTCTACAGTGCATTCAATCAGGCAATGCAGGCGGCCCGGAGGTCCGGCTCCCTGGAGGTGCCAATCCATTTGCGCAATGCGCCAACCCGGCTGATGAAGTCACTGGGTTACGGGCGCAACTACCGCTATGCGCACGATGAGCCGGGCGGCTACGCGGCCGGCGAGACCTACCTGCCGGATGACTTGGCCGGTGAGCGTTTCTACCGGCCGGTGGATCGTGGGCTCGAAATCAAGATCGGTGAAAAACTCGCGCGGCTGCACGCGCTCGACCAGCAGGCGCGGTCGACGGATGAAGCGCCGGATTGACACCCGGAGCGAGTGGCACTGACGCGACGGTGCGACAGGCATCAAATGGCGCGCAGGCGTGTTCGAGTCGAGGGATGCCGCAAGGAAGCGGCAGCCGGACAGCCACGGCCGGTTTTACCGCGCACCACGCTTCCGATCCGCCGGGAAGCCACCGCTGAGGCAAGCGCGACCGCGTCCGCCCCGGGTATTTTCACTGTCCCGGGCCGAGGCTTTTTGTAGAATGCGCGCTTTGCGGACTTGGATCGAGACTTGAACCAGACCCTTGCCATAGCCGCCGGCGGCGCCGTCGGCGCGCTGCTACGTTTCTGGTTGTCGAACGGGGTCTATGCGCTGGTCGGGCGCGGTTTCCCGTATGGCACCCTGGTCGTGAACGTGCTCGGGTCGCTGGCGATGGGCTACCTGTACATACTGATGATCG
>CBFCWF010000094.1:0-14862 GCA_965601425.1 uncultured Chromatiaceae bacterium
ATACGCATTGAGGTCGGCGGGACGCAGGATCAGGTAGCGCTTGCCGGAATGCAGCCTGACCTTGGCGCCCTCCGGCACGGCCAGGATATCCACCAGGTATTCGCTGCGCTCTGCTACCGCCTTGGCAGGGATGCCGATGACCCTGTTGCCCTTGCCGCGGATCAACTGCGGCAGTTCGCTCGCCGGGACCACCAGCATGCGGCCTGCACTGCTGACCGCGACCAGGCGATCGCTGTCCGCATCGCTGAGCGGCGACGGTCGCAATAGACGCGCCCCGGCCGGCAGGGTGAGCACCGTCTTGCCCGCCTTCTTGTTGGCCAGCAGATCCTTGGCTTGCACGCGGAAGCCATAGCCGGCATCCGAGGCCAACAGCCACCACTGGTCAGGGTCACCGCCGAGCACGGCGACGAAGGACTGGCCCGCCGGTGGCTTGAAGCGGCCGGTGAGCGGTTCGCCCTGGCCGCGCGCCGACGGCAGCGTGTGCGCTGCCAGCGAATAACTGCGCCCGGCGGAATCGAGGAACACCACCTGTTGGTTGCTGCGCAGCTGTACCGCATGGCGAAAACTGTCGCCCGCCTTGTAGCTCAGTTCGGCCGGGTTCACCTCGTGCCCCTTAGCCGCGCGCACCCAGCCCTTGTCAGACAGCACGACCGTAACCGGCTCGCTCGGTGTGAACGCTGCCTCGTCCATCGCCAGCGCGGCCGCCCGCTCGACAATCGGAGAGCGCCGATCGTCGCCGTACTTTTCTGCGTCTGCGGCCAGCTCCTTGCGGATCAGTGTCTTCATGCGCTGCCGGGAACCCAACGTCTTCTGCAATTCGTCGCGCTCCTTGCCCAGCGCATCCTGTTCGGCGTGAATCTTCATCTCCTCGAGGCGCGCGAGATGCCGCAACTTGGTGTCGAGGATATAGTCCGCCTGCAGTTCGCTGAGGTCGAACCGCTTCATCAGGACCGGCTTGGGCTCATCCTCGGTGCGGATGATGCGTATCACCTCGTCGAGGTTGAGGAAGGCAACCATCAGGCCTTCGAGCAGATGCAAGCGTTCCAGCACCTTGTCGAGACGGAACTGCAGGCGGCGGCGGACAGTCTCGAAACGGTAGTCCAGCCACTCGACCAGGATCTCCCGCAGATCCCGCACCCGTGGACGTCCGTCGAGGCCGATCATGTTCAGGTTTACCCGATAGCTGCGCTCGAGGTCGGTGGTTGCGAACAGGTGCAGCATCATCCGCTCCGTATCGACACGGTTGGAGCGCGGCACGATCACGAGGCGGGTCGGGTTTTCATGATCCGACTCGTCCCGCAGGTCTTCTACCCAGGGCAGCTTGCGGGCCTGCATCTGCGCGGCGATCTGTTCCAGCACCCGTGCGCCCGACACCTGGTACGGCAGTGCGGTCACAACGACTGCACCCTGGTCTTTGTTCCAGCGCGCACGCATACGTAACGAACCGCTACCGGTCTGGTAGATGCTACGCAGGTCGGCGCGTGCGGTGATGATCTCGGCCTCGGTCGGAAAATCCGGGCCCGGCACATGCTCACACAACTCGGCCAGCGTCGCCTTCGGCTGCTCCAACAGGCGGATGCAGGCGCTGGCGACCTCGCGCAGATTGTGCGGCGGGATATCGGTCGCCATGCCGACCGCGATGCCGGTAGCACCGTTCAGCAGCAGGTTGGGCAACCGCGCCGGCAGCATTGCTGGCTCCTGCAGCGTGCCATCGAAATTCGGCAGCCACTCGACCGTGCCCTGACCGAGCTCCGCCAGCAGGACCTGGGCGTAGGGTGTGAGGCGCGCCTCGGTGTAGCGCATCGCCGCGAACGACTTGGGATCGTCGGGCGAACCCCAGTTGCCCTGACCGTCGATCAGCGGGTACCGATACGAGAAATCCTGCGCCATCAACACCATCGCCTCGTAGCAGGCACTGTCGCCGTGCGGATGGAACTTGCCCAGCACATCGCCCACGGTGCGCGCCGATTTCTTGTGCTTCGAAACCGCCGACAATCCGAGTTCGGACATCGCATAGACAATACGCCGCTGGACCGGTTTCAGGCCGTCGCCGATGTGCGGCAGCGCACGGTCCAGGATGACGTACATGGAGTAGTCCAAATAGGCCTTCTCGGTGAAGCGACTCAGCGGCAGCTGCTCCACCCCCTCGTCGTTGTACTGCGGTTCCCGGTCCATCGAACTCTTGTTCTGACTTGCGAAGGCCGAGATTCTACACGCGTCCGCGCGCGTCTACCGGATCGGCAAACCACGACGCGCCGTCGCTGCGATGTCCGCAGGCCGTATCCGCGGGTGATCTGAACATTTTCCGGCCGACCACGGCGGGATTGGCCTATGATCCGGCGCATCGACCCCGGGAGGGATGCCAATGTCGCCCGCCGCCACGCTCGACCAGCTGATCGTATTTCTCGAGGCTCACCCGAAGTTGTTCGTGTTGACCGGCGCCGGGATCAGCACCGGCTCGGGCATCCCCGACTACCGCGACGCGCGCGGCGAGTGGAAGCGTCCACCACCGGTGCAGTACCGCGACTTCGTCGGACGGCGATCTGCACGGCAGCGCTACTGGGCACGCAGCCTGGTCGGCTGGCCGGCGTTTCGCCGCGCCAGCCCGAATGCCTGCCACCGTGCGCTGGCCGGTTGGGAGTCGGTCGGCCGCATCGGCCACCTGGTCACGCAGAACGTCGACCGATTGCACCAGGCGGCCGGCTCACGCCAGGTGACCGATCTCCATGGCCGCCTCGACCGGGTGATCTGCCTTGGCTGCGGCGGAAACCGCCACCGCGACTGGCTGCAGCAGACGCTAGTCGAGCTGAACCCGACACTGGCCCGCATGTCGGCGGAGATCGCGCCCGACGGTGACGCCTATCTACCGGATGACGACTGCCGGACCCTGAGGGTGCCGGATTGTCCACGCTGCGGCGGCATACTCAAGCCGGACGTGGTGTTTTTCGGTGAAACCATCCCGCGCCCGCGGGTCGAACAGGCGATCGCCGCGCTGCTGGCCGCCGACGCGCTGCTGGTCGTCGGTTCCTCGCTCATGGTCTATTCGGGCTTCCGCTTCTGTCGGCTCGCCGCCGAACACGGCATACCCAGTGCCGCAATCAACGCCGGGCGGACACGCGCCGACTCGCTGCTCGACCTCAAGCTGACCGGGCGCTTCGAGGAAGTACTGGACGACCTGGGGATGGGCGCCGGGATGCCGCCCTGCCACGCCGACGACCCTCAGCCGTAGGCACCCTGCAGGAACGGGTTGTGTGCCCGTTCCTGGCCCACCGTCGTGGTCGGCCCGTGCCCGGGCAGCAGCGTGACATCGTCGCCCAACGGCCAAATTTGTCCACGGATCGATTCCAGCAACGTCTGATGGTCGCCGCGAGGAAAGTCCGTGCGACCGATCGAGCCCTTGAAGATCACGTCGCCGACCACTGCGATCCGATCGTGCGGGTGAAAGAAGATCACATGCCCGGGCGTGTGCCCCGGGCAGTGCCGAACCTCGAGGGTCTGGTCACCGAACGTCACCCGGTCACCCTGCGCAAGCCAGCGGTCTGGCAGGAAATCTTCCGGTGCCGGAAAACCGAATTGGCTGCACCACTGCGAGAGGCTTTCGAGCAGGAACAGGTCGTCGCGATGCGGGCCCTCGATCGGAACACCGAGTTCGCGTGCGAGCCGACCGACCGCGCCGACATGGTCGAAATGACCATGGGTGACCAGGATCTTCTGCAGCGTCGCGCCGATGTCGCTGACCTCCGAGAGGATGCGCTCCGGGTCGCCGCCGGGATCAACCAGCACTGCCTCGCCACTCGACTCACAATGCAACAGCGAACAGTTCTGCGCGAAGGGGGTAACCGGAATGATTCGAATATTCATAAAGAAAATCCTATCGCGGCCGACACCTTGAGGGCAAAACTGGCCTGCTCGGTGCCGGCCCGAGCGCATGGGCATAATAGCTCTGGGACGTCGAGATGTTCGCGAAGTGGATTGGCCGAAGTGCCAGAAAAGCAACCTTGTCAACACAGGCCCTGTCGATACTGGGGCCCTACGTCGACCAACCCGCTGCGGAACTCGAGGCCACGATAGGGCAGGTCGAGCAGCTGCGTGTCGAGGCGGGGCCGCTCGATGACGCGCTCCCGATCGACCGCAACGTATTCCTGACCGCCGGCAGCCTCCGGATCCGGGCCCACAGCGGCCAGGATCTGCTGCTCGACGCAGGCAGCCCTCAGGCGCGCTATCCACTGCCTCTCAGGCCCAGCGTCGAGGGCCTGTTCGCGACCGGGCCCTGCGGCCTGCTCGTCGTCCCGCGGCCAGGCAACGGGCGGCACGCGCGGACGGTCGAGCTTCCGCCCGGTCACCTCGAACTCACCGCGGAAGAGGCGGTTGCGATGCAGCAGCTGCGGGCCCATTTTCTCGAGGCGCACTGCGAGCTGCCGAGCCTGCCCGACCTGGCACTGAAGATCGGCCAGGCGATAGACGACCCGAAAAATGCGAACGAAGACATCGCGCGTCTGATTCAGCTCGACCCCTCACTGACCGCACGCATGATCAGCGTGGTCAACAGCGCCGCATTCGGTGGCATGAGTAAAATCACCAGCATCAATCAGGCAACTGCCCGCCTCGGCCGTCACAAGGTGCGCAGCCTGGTGTACAGCTGTCTGCTCAAGGGCATCTTCGGTGCCAGCTCGCCCGCGCTCAAGCAACGCGCCGAGGGCCTGTGGCAACATTCGGTCGGCGTTGCCGCACTCGCCTTCGTGCTGGGGCGCGCGACGCCAGGCATCGATGCCGAACAGGCGCTGCTCGCGGGGTTGATCCATGACATCGGCTCGATGGCCGTGATCGGTGGCATGCAGCACTTTCCCGTCCTCTCGCGACGCGAGCAGGCGGTCGACCACGTGATCGCGTCCTTGCGCACCGAACTCGGCCTGCTGACGCTGAGACAATGGCGGCTGCACAGCGAATTCAAAGACGTGATCAAGGACGCCAGGAACTGGCGTCGCGTGGGCAGTGCGATTCCGGAAAACCCGGACGTCGTGATCCTCGCCCAGCTGCACGCGATGATCGGTACGCCGATGCAGGCCGATCTGCCGCGGATCGATACGATCCCGGCGTTCTCCAAGCTCGCCTGCGGCCAGCTCACGCCTCGCCACTCACTGGGCGTGCTTGAAGAGGCCGAGGCCGATGTGCGGGAGGTGCGCGCCCTGATCGGTGCAGGCTGAGCGGCTCAACCTCGCAGCATACTGCGCATCTCGTCGACCTGGGCCTTGGCCTCGTGCAACACCTCCAGGGTGCGCTCGGGCGTGGCACCCTCGCCGAGCAGCCGCTGCATCGCGGAGATCTCGTGCAGCGGTGGCAGGCTCGCGAGCTGGTGCTTGCGCAGCATTTCGTGGACTTGGGCAACGATCAACAGATCGGTCAGGTCAGCCGCGCCACGCTGTGTCCGAACCCAATTTTCCGCATCGCGCGCGGCAGCGATGACCGCTGGAGTGAAGTTCCATTCGCGCAGGATCATCGCGCCCAGGTCGCTGCGCATGCGCGCGACCGTATGCTCGAGTGCACCCTGGTCAGCGGCCAGTTCAGGGTACTGCTCGACATAGTTGAGGATCGCGATGACCCCGACATCGTGCACTAGGCCGGCCAGCAGCGCCTCTTCGGCAGGAATCCCGTCGGTCTCGCGCGCGAGCACGAAACAGATCGCGGCAATTTGAGCACTGTGCTTCCAAAGCACGTGCATTCGCTGTTGGATCGCCGGGTCCCTGCTGTGAAACACATCCTTCAGCGCAAAGCTCGTCACCAGCTGTTTGGTCGTCTGCATACCCAGGCGAACCACTGCCGCAGAGCATGACTCGACAGCGCCCAGGCCAGCATAAAGCGCGCTGTTCGCCACCTTCAACAGCTTGGCGGCCATTGCCGGGTCGGCCTCGACGAGGCGCGCAACGGCCCGCGCATCGCTCAATTCGTCATCGATCGCACGCCGGATGCGCATCGCCAGGTCCGGCAGCGTCGGTAGCACGGCGCGGTCGTTCTTCAGATCGCGATACAGCTGAAAGCTGACCTTGGATTCGAGCTGACGGCGCTCGTCCTCCTCTTGGCTCTCAACCTGAATGGCATCCGGGTCATGCGCTTGGCCATCACAACCGGCCGCGCTCAGCACGATATCCGGCACGCGGATGCCGCGCACCGCACTCAAGGCAGTGACTGCAAAGATGCGGGGACGGAGGTTGGCGACCGGATGGCGGATAGTCTCGGGGCCGACGGCGACGGTCTTCTGCAGCCCATCAGCTGCATCGAGCGACAGCTCCCCCTCGGTGAGAAAGTAGGTGTAGCCGTCGTCACTGCCGCATTCGAGGATCACCTCGCCCTGCTTGGCGTGTACCGACTCGACCGAACCGGCGACGACCTCCAGCTGCCATGGCTGCAGGTCGGCCAGCATCGCGATCTGGCGCAACAGGCTGGGGTCTGAAATTGTCGACATACCGGTTTATCGGCACGCCGCGTCGCGAAGTTTAGGCAGCGTGTCTCATTGCTCGAACAATGCCTCTTCGGCGCATGCCGAACACAGGACTCGGCACCCGGCAGCACACCGAAAAATCCGTCGTGGGCGCGCTGGGTCGCGGCCCGCTAACCGATCCCGCTCATCAGCGGCGAGGGACGCCCGATATGGTAGCCCTGCGCGAAGTCGACACCGAAATCCTCGAGCAATCGCAGCGTCTCGGCATCTTCGACGAACTCGGCGATCGTCGTCTTACCCAGGCCCTTCGCAACGTCGGTCAAGGCCTTGACGAACAGCTGGTCCTCTGCGCTGGTGGCGAGGTGCTGGATGAAGGCGCCGTCGATCTTGACGATGTCGACTGGCAACTGCTTCAGATAGGCGAACGACGAGAAGCCGCTGCCGAAATCGTCGAGCGCGAACCGACAGCCCAGGGCCTTGATCTCGCGCATGAAGGTGATCGCGTCCTGTACGTTGGCTACCGCGGCGGTTTCCGTTATCTCGACGACGAGTTGTGAAGGGTCGATCCCGCTCCTCTGCAATTCGTTGTGGAACCACTCCAGCAACGAGGGGTCGTCCAGGACGCGGCCAGAGAGATTGACCGACAGCGACAGCCCGCGGTGCTCGCTGACCCGCTGGATCGCCTTGCGGATCACCCAACGGTCGATCTCGTGAATCTGACCCGAGTGCTCGGCGATCGGGATGAAATTGTCCGGAAACACCAGACGACCTGAGTTGTCTCGCATGCGCACCAGTGTCTCGAAACGCGTCACGCACTGCTCGCGGATGTCGAAAATCGGCTGGTAATGCAACTCGAAGGCATCGTCGATCAGCGCCTGGGCGATGCGCTCGCGCCACTTCGCGCGCGTCGCGAGCATCTCCTTGGCCTGCTCATCGGGCGAATACAGATGCCAACGGCCGGATCCCGCCTCTTTTGCCTGGTACATGGCCATGTCGGCATTCGCCAGCAATTCGTTCAGGTCGCTCCCGTGGTCGGGGAACAGCGTGATCCCGATGCTGCAGCTCACCTTATGCGGCCTGCCGTTGGCCGAAAACTCGACCTGTTTCAGGTCATGCAGCAGTTTATTGGCCATGTAGACGGCCTCTTCCGCCCCGCCTTCCGGCAGCACCAACGCGAATTCGTCGCCTCCCAACCGGGCCAGAATGTCGGAGTGTCGCACCGCATCGCGCAGGCTGCTGGCGACCAGCAGCAACAAGGCGTCACCTGCCTGATGGCCACTCAGGTCGTTGACGTATTTGAACTGGTCCAGGTCCAGGAACAGCAATGCGCCGGTACGCCGGTAACGGACACTCAATGCGAGGATGCGATCGAAGACCTCCTGGAAACGACGCCTGTTGTAAAGGTTGGTCAAGGGATCGTGGTCGGCCAGCCAGACGAGGTTCTGTTCGGCCTGGACACGCGCCTCCAGCGCACTCTCGAGGTCGTCGGACAGTCGACTGACCGAATCCACGACGACGTCGATTTCGTCCTGGACGATGTTTGCGCGACGCCGCGGCAACGCGTCGCGCAAGGCCGCGAAGTTGCTGCGACCCAACGCCGGCAGCGCCGAAGCCAGCCGGCGGATGCGGTTCATCGGCTTCCACAGAAACGCGAGCAGGATGCTGCCGGTGGTCACGAGGCCCAGGATACCCACCGTCAGGATGAACCGATTGGCCATCGCGAGCTGTGCCATGTCGGCTGTCACCGGGCTCATCACCAGGAAGGAAGTATCCTTGCCGGCCGCCTCGTCGTGTCCGAGCAGGCAAGCAAACCATTGTCCTTCGTGCTCGACGAAGACGGCCTCGCGCGAGAGATCCGAGAACGCATAGTGCGCCTGTAGGGTCTGCAGCAACGCGTAACTGAGTTCGGGGTGACTGAGCGCCGGCACCTCCACACCCCAATCAGCGAGATACCGGTGGGATTCACCGCGACTTTCATTCTGCGTCAGAGGCAGCGTTGCCAGCACCGCCACCTCGGAGCCGGACAGACGCTGAAATTCCAGGATACCGTCGGCGACCGAGCGGCTGACAACGAGCACCCCGCCGCGCAACACGCCTTCGAGCTGTGGAATCGCAAGGGTCAGCACACAGTCGTGCCGACAGTCGACCCGGCCTTCCGGCCCATCGCTCGCCGCCGCCCGTCCTGCGAGTTGCCGGTGGCCGTGAACATCCGAGTGGTCCGGCCATCGGTACGCCAGCTCACCGGAAGCGTCGAGAAAGGACAGTGAGGCAATCCCCCATTCAAGACCGAGCAGGGCACTGTGTCGGTCGAGGATGGCGCGCAGGTAATCGGCGCCCGTGGTTGCGGAGACGGCACTACTGAGCAACGGAATGAAGCCAGCCAGGCTGTTCAGTTGTTCGTAGTCGCTTTGCAGCAGTCCGGAGATCGTCTGCTGCTGTTGGCGCAGCAGGTCGAGCTTCTGCTGATGGAACTGCTGATTCGACTGCCGATAGGCGGCCAGGATAATCAGCGAATTGACCACGATCAGCACCACGCTGACGATCAGGCCGACCTTCCACTTGAGACTGAAGAACCGCGAAGGCGCCGGCTCATACTCCGCTGGCCGGTCGATCATGTCGCAATGTGCTCAGAAGCGGTATGAGGCGAGCAGCGAGAACATGTCCCAGTCCTTGACCAGGTCCGAGGGCACCGGATTCTCACGCCTGGACAGGGTCCAGGTCCCATCGTTCCATTGATACTCCGCCCGGAGCATGAAATTTGGCGTGACATCCCAACGCAACCCGATCATCCAGTCTTTCTGGTAGAAACTATAGGGTGGAACCAGACCACCAGTCATCGCGGACTGGCGTTCGCCGTCGCGATCGTCCTTGTCGGAGTAGCCCTCCGCGTAGCGCACGATGAACTCGAGGTCGTTGCGCACCAGGTAGCTCCCCTGGAGGTAGTATCCGAGGACGGTACTGTCGCGGTTATCGACCATCGGGCCAAAATCTTTGAAGTCGACCGGCTCCTGCATGTATTCGGCAGTCAGACTCCAGCGTTCCGCGTTGTATTGCATAGAGGCCACCCAGTACAGGATATCCAGCTCGCCGCTACCAATGGGGTCCGTCGGCTTGGCATCGAAACCGAGGGTTGCCTTGGCCGCGCTGAGGCCGAACCGCCAGGCCCCGTCGGGGCTCTGGTACTCGGCGCGGGCGATGAACGCGGGTTTGGTGGAATCCAGGCTCCCGCCGAAGTCGAAGCCGAGATAGTCGATTTCGACGTTTTCGTCGACCGATCCCTTGCCGAGGCCCGCGTTCAAGAGCCAGTCGCCGTAGTCTCCGTAGAAGCGTCCGTATAGCTGGGCGCCGTCCGCCGACAGCAACAGATTCCGTACGCGGTCGAAATAGATCTGCTGCGGCAGGAAGATGCTCGGTCGCGTGAACGCGACGTCGCGGGTGTCGTTGTAGAAACCGAGGGTATTCTTTATGCGTCCGGCCAAGATCCCATAGGACTGTTCATCTTTGTTCGACAGATTCCAGTCGACGAGCGCATAGTCGACTGTCGGCGAACCATCGTACATATCGCCGGCCCTGCGCGACAACAACTGTCCTGACAGCAGGACCGACGGTGTGGCCTTGTAAGACGCATTGATCCCGAGTTCGGTGAAATCGAAACTGCCTTCGTCGCTGTCACCGAAGAAACGGTTGTCGGTGGTCTTCACATAGCCCTGCGTCGCAAAACCGTGTATCTGCAGATCACCGCCCCAGTCGATCGCATACCCCGGCGCGCCGGTGAGAGACAGGGCCAGCGCGACAGCGCCCCAGACTGCAATTCGAGCCGGCCTCTCGCCGTTATCGAATACTGAGAACATGAACCGTGTCATCGATCATCTCGCTCGGTAGGTAACCGATTGCGCCAGGTGTCCCGGCAACCCTGCTGCGCATTTCGGCTTCATTCGCGACGGTCTCAGGCGCCTGGCCAGTCCCCGAGTACAGTTGCCTATCCCAAACCCGTCGCAACTGGCGGGGATAGAGGCTTAAAAGGTGTTTGCTGAATTCGCGGTGGACCTGGCTGTCATCGGGCAGCACGAACACGCGCACCGGCGCGCCATCAGGCCATTGACCGCGCTGCATGCTGAATATCAGCCGTGTCGTGTTCAGGGAGACTTCTTCGGTGCTGACCCGAGGGTTGGCGATCAACACCGGATCGGCGCTCACTGTCCCTGCCAAAAGCATGCACGAGAGCGCGCACGCAAAGGCCCGGGCAGCGCGGCGCATGTTCAGGCTGGGAAGAGTGGCGCGCACGGCGGCGACGCGTTCAGGCCGAGCCACTCACCAGGGGAGTCAGTACCGGGGGTTCATTCAGCTTCTTGGTACGCAACATCACCAGCAACTCTCCTTTCATTTGGCACCTCCACAAACTCCGCCAAAACCGGTTGGATGCCCGGTCTGGGAGGGTCCCGATGCCTCGTCCGACGGCTCGGGTCAGCAGCGGCGAGCGCATGGCACACGGACCAGACGCTACGCTGCTTCCCGTAGACGTCGTCAGTGCGCTGTCGCGAGCCGGCTGTCAGTTTCTCTACGTACGTCCTCGAGGATACTCACCAGGTCGTTGTACCAACGGCCCAGCTGGATCTGCACCTCAGCATCGGCAAAGTACGGCGCCAATGCCTCCGGATTGAGGGCCGCCAGCAGCGTCTCGTCCTTCTCGGCGATCACCGCCATTTTCAGCGGCAGGAACGCCACCAGTTCAGGGTGACGTTGCGAGATGTTGCGCACCTCGTCGATCTTGCCGAAGAAAACCACCCGGTAGACATCGGATTTGTAACCGAAATCTGCCATGCCCCCGTCGCAAAGCTGGAGGTGGGCGATCGCGTATCCATGCTCCTCAATGCTGCTCTTCACATACTCGAGTACGATTTCGGCACGCATTGGGATCCTACCCATCAGCATGTTCTCCGCACCGGCACTCGCACCCCACAGTGACGCCGCCATCAACAGCAGCATCCCCATAGTGCTTTTGTTCATAGCGTCACCTCCTCGATAATCTGAAGGAAAGTCTCCTCCATTCGATCCCACATGCTGACCAGTTCGTTATTGTTGAACCAGCGCGACACGACACGCAGGTTTGGCACCACGAGCAGGACCTGACCATCGGCCCGCTCCATCACGGTGATTCTGCACGGCAGCACGATACCCAGCCGGGGTTCGGTTCCCAGCATGCCGTACAACACATTGAAATTGCAGAAGCGCACACCAACCTGACGGGGGTTTACGCTGAATTCGTCGATCAAACCCTGCTCGAGAAAACGGTCGGGGAATATCCGGAAGTTGGCGCCGGACAGCGCGGCCTTTACGTTCGCGAGGGTGGTTTCGAAATCGTAAGGCGACTCGTAAAGATGGGTCGGCCGTTCCCCTGGGTTCAGTGATACGGGCTTCGGTTGTTTCTGCTCGAAGGCGCGCACGTAGGCGACCACATCGTTGATTTCCTGCTCAGTGAGCTTGCCGCGCCCGAAGGCCGGCATGTCCGAGGATTCTCGGCCGGCCTCTACGACCCGGTGCAGCATCTGATCCGACACGGACGCCAGAAAACCCGGGTTCGAAATCGAGGCCGGCATCACCAGAAAGGTGCGCTCGCGTGAAAGCGTGACGCCAGTCCCCTCGCCCTCACCGCGCCAGTCATCACCATGACACTCGGTACAGTGCTCCGCATAGACCAGCGCGCCGTTCTCCGCGTCGCCAACGACGGGCTCGCCGCTCAGCTTTGGCCCGCTGGTGTCCGTGCGCTTGCGCAGAAAGCCCACGATTGCGCTGACCTGCGCATCGCTCATGCGCTGAAAGGCGGGCATGACGCGGCCGGGCCGGCCGTTCCGGATGGTTTTGCGCAGATAGTCGTCGGTGACGTCGGCCAGTTTCGCGGTGGCCAACGGCAGGCCGATGCCTCCCTGGCCGTCCATCCGGTGGCAGGCACTGCAGTGCTCGACATACAGGGCCCGCCCGTCGGGAGCGGCCTGCACCAGGCCGCCGGCAACGCCCATGATCAGGCACATCAGATAAGAAAGTGCGCTTCGCGATCTCATTTTCCGGACCCTGCTCGTCGCAAACTATGCTGCGGCGCAATATTAGCAAATACTGATTTAAAAGTCAGCGCCCTTCGCGGAGTCCTTGAGGGCGATCAAGATCCCGATGCGGTACCCGTCACGAGACCTCGGCCAAGTCGCCGCGTTCCTGCAGCCAGGCCTTGCGATCCGCGGCGCGCTTTTTGGCCAGCAGCATGTCCATGAGCTGATTGGTGTCATCGCCCGGTTCAACGACCAGCTGCACCAGGCGCCGCGTGTCGGGGTGAATGGTCGTCTCGCGCAGCTGTATCGGATTCATCTCCCCGAGCCCCTTGAATCGCTGGATGCTGACCTTGCCCTTGAGCTTGTCGGCCGCGATCCGGTCCAGCACCCCCTGGCGTTCGTGCTCGTCGAGCGCATAGAACACCTGTTTGCCAACGTCGATGCGAAACAACGGTGGCATCGCCACATAGACGTGGCCCTGCGCAACCAGGGTGCGGAAATGGCGCAGGAACAGGGCACACAGCAGCGTCGCAATGTGTGCCCCGTCAGAGTCCGCGTCGGCCAGAATGCAGATCTTGCCGAAGCGCAGTCTGGAAAGGTCGTCGCTGCCCGGTTCGACACCGATAGCGACCGAGATGTCGTGGACCTCCTGCGAAGCCAGCACCTCGGCCGGATCGACCTCCCAGGTGTTGAGTATCTTGCCGCGCAGTGGCATCACTGCCTGGAAGTTGCGATCGCGCGCCTGCTTGGCCGAACCGCCGGCCGAATCCCCCTCGACCAGGAACAGCTCGGTGCGGGCCGGATCGTCCGAAAGACAGTCTGCCAGCTTGCCCGGTAGCGCAGGCCCCTGCGTGACCTTCTTGCGCACGACCTTGCGTCCGGCCCGCTGGCGCGCCTGGGCGGCGCTGATCGCCAGGTCGGCGATCCGCTCCCCGAGATCGGTGTGCTGGTTCAGCCAGAGCCCGAATGCGTCCTTGACCACGCCGGTCACGAAGGGCGCGCACTCGCGGGAAGACAGGCGTTCCTTGGTCTGTCCGGAGAACTGGGGATCACGCAGCTTGACCGATAGCACGTAGCTGACGTTGTTCCAGACATCGTCCGGGGCCAGCTTCATGCCACGCGGCAGCAGGTTGCGAAACTCGCAGAATTCGCGAACGGCCTCGGTCAGGCCGCTGCGCAGGCCGTTGACATGCGTGCCGCCCTGCACGGTCGGGATCAGGTTGACGTAACTCTCAGTCACCCCCTCCCCGCCCTCGGGAAGCCATGCGACCGCCCATTCCGCGGCCTCACGGTGACCGCTGCTGCTGCCGACGAACGGCTTGTCCGGCAGGCACTCGCTACCGCTCAGCGCGTCGCTGAGGTAATCGCTCAGCCCGTCCTGGTAGCACCACTCGTCGTAGTCCGTCTCGCCCTCGCGGAAAAAGCGTATCTGCAGGCCGGGGCACAGTACCGCCTTCGCGCGCAGCAGATGGCGCAACTGGCGCACGCTGAATTTCGGCGAGTCGAAGAACCCCGGGTCGGGCCAGAAGTGCAGTCGGGTGCCGGTGTTGCCGCGGCCCACGCGGCCCACTTCCTCCAGCGCGGACACCTTCTCGCCGTTCGCGAACGCGATGTTGTACTCGGCGCCGCCCCGCCGGACCCAGACTTCCAGGTGCTTGGACAGCGCGTTGACGACCGAGACCCCGACGCCATGCAGGCCACCCGAGAACTGGTAGCTCTTGTCCGAAAACTTACCGCCCGAATGCAGCTTGGTCAGGATGACCTCGACACCGGGGATTCCCTGCTCGGGGTGGATATCGACCGGCATGCCGCGACCGTCGTCGCTGACCTCGATCGAACCGTCTTTGTGAAGCGTGACCTCGATCTTCTTTGCATAGCCGGCGATCGCCTCGTCGACACTGTTGTCAATCACCTCCTGGGCGAGATGATTCGGCCGCGTCGTGTCGGTGTACATGCCCGGACGCTTGCGCACCGGCTCGAGTCCGCTCAAGACCTCGATCGCCGAGGCGTCGTAAACACTCATTGTCGGCTGCCTGACCACTCTCACTGCTTTAGGGCCTGTTAACACTAATCCGGACCGTGTCGCCGGAGGCCA
This sequence comes from uncultured Chromatiaceae bacterium, assembly GCA_965601425.1. GTDB lineage: Bacteria > Pseudomonadota > Gammaproteobacteria > Chromatiales > Chromatiaceae > Thiosocius. Next base: position 14,573 of record CBFCWF010000094.1, read on the forward strand.
TTTTTTCGCAGATCAAGGCGTAACGAGCGCTGTGTAGCAGGCTACATAAGCGAGGTGCAACGCAGAGCTGTGGAAAAATGGCCCCGTCCCTTCGGGTTGCGCCCCAAAATGGGCCACTCGCTGTTACTCGTCGTTCATTTGGAATGACCAAACTTCACTCCTCGCGCCTTGATTGGCCCATTTTGGGGCAGCAACGACGCGATCCGGATTAGTGTTAACAGGCCCTAAGGCGAGTGCTCCCGCGTCAGGCGCTGAAGGCGAGGGCGCACAGATAGCCTGCAAGGGCCGCA